>CANRPA010000016.1 GCA_947632395.1 uncultured Bacilli bacterium
TATTTGTCAACAGTCTGAAAATGCTAGTATTCTAGCATTTATATTACTATTATTATCACTCGTATTTGGATATCTTTCAGTATTAAAAATAAATCATATAAGTTATATATATATTCTAATATATTTAGTACTTAATATAGCTTATAGTTTAGGATTAAAAAATATACCTTTAGTAGATATATTTATATTAGTATCAGGATTTTTAATTAGAATACTATATGGAGCTAGTGTAATAGGAGTAGACGTATCAAATTGGTTATATTTAACAATAATGTCAGTTTCATTTTATTTAGGATTAGGAAAAAGAAGAAATGAAATAAAAAAAGTAGGAAATAAATCAAGAGAGGTATTAAAATATTATAATGAATCATTTTTAGATAAAAATATGTATATGTGTTTATCAATTGCAATCGTATTTTATGCATTATGGACGGTAGATAGTACAAATATATTAAAATTTGGAAATAGGTTAGTAATAACAGTACCATTTGTAATATTAATACTTATGAAATATAGTTTAGATGTAGAAAACGATAATTTAGGAGATCCTGTTGATGTAGTATTAAGTGATAAAATATTACTTGTAATGATTTTACTATATGGTATTTCAATGATGGGAATTATATATATTTAAAATATTGGAGGTAATTAAATATGAATAAAATAATAGAAAAAATAGATGTAAAAAAATTCAAATTTATTTTGATATTCACATTAATATTTATGGTTATTGCACATGGATATTGTTATACTAATTTAAATTTTTCACATGATTCAATGAGAACATTCTTTTGGAATACTCCTGATACAGTTGAAATAGGAAGATATATGTTACCACTTTTATTAATATTGCGTGGTAAATATTATCCACCATTATTAATAGGTGTTTTGACATATATATCTTTAGTGTTAATAATTTATTTGTTAGTAGATTTTTTCAAAATAAAACAAAAAGGAAATATTATATTAATATCTGGAATTTTTTCAACTGCATCAGTCTTAACTTTACTTAATGCAACATATATAAATTTTTCAGATATTTATCTCTTTGCTTGCCTTTTGATGACATTTGCAGCTTGGTTATGGAAAAATTATAAAAAAGGATATTTATATGCAATAATACCAGCCTTTATAAGTTTAGGAATTTATCAAGCCTATATTGAATTTTTCATAGGAATGGTAATGATAATATTAATAAAAGATTTAATAGATAATAAAAATTATAAAGAAGTTTTATCAAAAGGATTAAAATCACTCGCAACTATATTTGTTAGTTTAGTATTATATGCAATATGTGCAAAAGTAATACCTATAATTTTAGGTATTAAAATGGATGATGCATACAATAGTATGTCTGGAATATTTAATAATTTTATGGATGGAGGTATTATAGGCATTATTAAATTAATTATTAGAACATATGGTATGACTATATTCTATATAATTAAACCTAATACATATTATAATATATTAATTTCAGTTTTTAATATTATTTTGATTTTAATAGGATTTATATGTATTATATTATTTTTAAAAGATAAAAAAATAAAAAATGGTAATAAAGTGCTTTTCATAATTATATTAATGCTTTTACCTTTTGGTATTAATATTGCTACATTTTTAGGACAAGGCGTTGTACATCAGTTAATGATATATTCGTTTTTCCTATTATATATAATACCGATAATTATAGTAGAAAACGGATATTTAGAAAAATATTTTTCTAACAAAAAAATAGTTAAAAATTTATGTAAATTTAAAAATATTTCATTAGTAATTATAATAATAAGTAGTGTAATATATTCAAATCAATGCTACTTAAAGAAAAATTTAGAATTTGATGCAACTTTAACAACTATGAATAGAATAGTATATAAAATAGAGCAAACAGAAGGCTATGAGGTGGGAAAAACTAAAGTTGCAATAATAGGTAAATTAAATAATAGTATTATATCAAAAAGAAGAAAAGAATTGCATTATGATGCAGTTGGTCTTGGAGAAAATTTTAGCATTACTTATTATGATACATATAAACAATACTTTGAAAATTACTTAGGATATCCAATTAATATTGTTGATGAAGATGAAATGAAAAAAATCGCAAATAAAACACAAGTAAAAGAAATGAATTCATTTCCATACGATGGATATATTCAATTTGTTGGGGACGTATTAGTAGTAAAAATAGCTAATATAGAAGAAGAAAAATAGAATAAAAAAGATTGAGAGTGTTATTTATGAAAAGATTAGATATAGAAAAAAAAGGTAGTATAATAATTTTTTGTATATTAATTATAATGTTAATAATAGTAATCTTTTTTTCTATTTGCCCTAAAATTTTGAATAAATTGAATTTAACAAATGATTTAATAAATAATTTCTTTGAAATAAGAGTAGATGATAATAGAAATTTAAAAAATATAGATTATTCTAAATTGTATCCGTTTGATGAAAAAAGTATAGTAAATGTGCCATGCGGGGGGGGGTACTTTACATATAACAATATAGTAAATAATGTAAAGAAAAAAATAGAAGATGCAACGTCAAGTGGCATGTTTAAATATTATAAAATGGTAGAACTTTCATACATATATAATAATTTAATAAAGTTTAATTTATATAGTAATGTTGGAGATTCAAAAATTGAAATAGATAATAATTATTTTTCATACATTTATTCAAACAAAAACATTGATACACAAGTTAATAACATTATAGATTTTTCTGAATATTTAAAAAATAATAATATAGATTTATTGTATGTACAAACACCATCCAAAATATCTGATGATATGAATATTTCTCCAGTATATAAAGATTTTACAAATGAAAAAATAGATGAATTTTTAAGTAGAATAAAAAATTATATTGATTATATAGACTTAAGAGAAAATATAAAAGAAGAAAAATTAAATAATATGAGTTTGTTTTTTCAAACAGATCACCACTGGTTACCTAAAACTGGGTTATGGGCAGCAAATATAATTTCTAATTATTTAAATGATAATTATTCTATGAATTTAAAAACAGAAAATTTAAATGTTGATAAATACAATTATAAAATATACAAAAAAACATTTTTAGGAAGCTTGGGTAAAGGTTTTAGTTTAGCTAAAGCAAATCCAGAAGATTTTACTTTGATAACACCTAAATTTGATACTAAATTGCATGTTAAAATATTAGATTTAGGAATTGACAAAGTTGGAACATATGAAGAAACATTAATAGATTTTGATGAATTAGAAAATAAATCATATTATGAAGGTAGTCAGTATTTAGCATATATGCAAGGTGATAGAGGTTTAATAGAAACACATAATGAGCTTATAGATAATGGTAAAAAGATATTATTAGTTAAAGATAGTTTTGCAGATGCTGTATCGCCTTTTATAGCACTAGAAAATGAATATTTATCAATAATAGATATAAGATATTTCAATGGTAGCTTGAAAACATATATAAAAGAATATAATCCAGATATAGTTATTGTTATGTATAATGGGGCAATGATAGCTGCAGATATTAATATAAAAGATAACGCAGTATGGGATTTTGAGTAGGTGGTATAAAATGGTATTTTCATCAACAGTGTTTTTATTTCTATTTTTACCTATAACAGTATTGTTATATTATTGTCCTTTAGTTAAAAGTAGAAAATTAAAAAATATAATTTTACTAATAGTAAGTTTATTATTCTATGCATGGGGAGAGCCTTTATTTGTATTTTTAATGTTATTTTCTATAGTTATAAATTATTTTTTAGGAATAAAAGTTTCTAAAGAAAATAAAAATAGAAAAAAATATTTAATATTAGCTTATGTATATAATTTATTTATGTTATTTATATTTAAATATTTAACTTTCTTTATATCAAATATAAATACATTATTTAATACTAAAATAAATTTAAGTATTGCTTTACCAATAGGAATATCATTTTTTACATTTCAAATGTTATCATATGTAATAGATGTATATAGAAATCCTAAAATAGTTCAAAAAAATATATTCAATGTTGCTCTTTATATATCTTTATTTCCACAATTAATAGCTGGTCCAATTGTTAGATATGAAACAGTAGCAGATCAAATAGAAAATAGAAAAGAAAGTATGAGTTTATTTTCTAGTGGAATGTATAGATTTGTATATGGATTGGGTAAAAAAGTTTTAATCTCAAATTATGTTGGAATGATAGCAGATAATATATTTTATAATATTAGCTATGGTCCAATATCAGTCGTAACTGCTTGGTTAGGAGCTATAGCATATACACTTCAAATATATTTTGATTTTTCTGGATATAGTGATATGGCTATAGGTTTAGGAAAAATGTTTGGATTTAAATTTGAAGAAAACTTTAATTATCCGTATATAGCAAAATCAATCACAGATTTTTGGAGAAGATGGCATATATCCTTATCAACATGGTTTAGAGATTATGTATATATACCACTTGGAGGAAATAGATGCAGTAAAGGTAGACAAACTTTCAATATGTTTGTAGTATGGTTATTTACAGGTATGTGGCACGGCGCTAATTGGACATTTATAGTATGGGGATTATTTTATTTCGTATTGTTATTCCTTGAAAAGAGATTTAAATTTGATAAAAAATTAGGTGCATTTTCTCATGCATATACATTATTCTTTGTAATAATAGGTTGGGTAATATTTAGAGCTGATAATTTAGGTATGGCTGGAAAATATTTAGGAAGCATGTTTGGGATAAACACAATATTTATAGATAGGATGGCTACTGATTATATAAGCTTTATAGGATATATAATTCCAATTTCAATTATATTATCAACACCAATAGTAAAATATTTATGGAACAAAATAAATGTTAATTTAAATGTAAAAAGTATATTAAAAGTATGTACAACATTAATAATATTTGTATTTTCAATATTAGCATGTGTAAGTTCTACTTATAATCCATTTATATATTTTAATTTTTAAAATTTAGAGTTTAGATAAAATTAAATCTAAACTTTTTAAGTTTTCGTACAATTTAAAAATGAAAAGAGTTTTTGATTTAATATTTTTTATCAGAAAATAATCGAGGAACATATATTTTCTCGATTTTTATGTTAAAATTTGATATTTAATAAAAAAATATAAGTGACACTTGACACCTATACTGAAATGATATATAATATAATTACATTTGATGTTGATTATTTATTTAGGGGGAAGATAATGTTAAGTACATTAGATAAAGATGCAGTTAATTCTTTTTTAAACATATGTAAAAAAGAAATAAAACGGAAAAGGTGCATTTTTGTAGATTATAGAATATTAGAAATAAATGGGAAAAAAATATCAGCAAAACAGGCACTAATTGATATAGGTATTATGAAAATAAGTGACATATGGAATTATGTATTGAAATTAACTAAAGAAGATTGTATAAAAATTGATCATGATAGAGATTATTTAAGAGATATGAATTCAGAAATATATATATTTAGGAAGGTTATTAATGGTAAAGATGTATATATAAAATTAACAATAAATGATAAAGGAGTATTATGTATATCTTTTCATGAAAGTTATAAAAGGTGATTTTATGAATAAAAAATTATATTGTTTTAATTGTAATAAAGATGTTGAACCGATTTCTAATTTTGAGGAAAATACTTATACTATTCATAAAAAAAATGTTGCAGTAAATGAAAAGGTTTTTAGATGTCCTCATTGTAAAAATGAATTATTTGATGAAAATTTAGATGATTCATTATATCAAATATACAATGAATATCTTAAAACATATGGATTAAGTTTTGATAAACTAAAAGAAATTAGAAAATCTTTCAATTTATCACAAGATTTATTTGCTAAAGCACTTGGATGGAGTAAACGAAGCGTCATAAGATATGAAAATGCTGAAAGTTTACCACAAAAACAAAATTTATCTATTTATAAAAAAATTGAAAATAATAAAAATGAATTTATTAAAATTTTAAACAATAATAAAAAAGATATTGGAAATGATTTATATTTTAAAATATATAATTCAATAAATGCAGAACTTGATCAAAAGACAATAAATGTTTTTCTGTATGTATTAAATAATAATTATTTGACAAAAACTCAAATAATGAAGAATTTATTTTGTATAGATTTCGAATTTTTTAAAGAAGAGAAAAAATCAATAACATCTTTAAAATATGTACATTGCAAATACGGACCAATTATTGATAAAAAAGATGCCTATTTAAATTTTCTAATTCAACAAAATTATATAGAAATTGTAGATAATGATGATGATATAGTTTTATTTAAACCAATTAAGGAATATGATAAGTCTATATTTACTTTAAAAGAATTAGAAATTATGGATAAAGTTTTATTAAAGTTAAGTGGTAAGTCTTCAAAAGAATTAAGTAATTGGTCACATAAATTTAAGGGTTGGCTTGATACAAAAGATGGTGAATATATTAGTTATTCATATTCTAAAGATTTTGAATTAAATGAGAATTGGTAAACAATTCTTTTTTTAATAATATTTAGATTTTAGGATTATTATGATATAATTAATATGAAGGTAATAAATTTTATGTATAAAATAAAAGATTTATATAATTTAGATCATACGCTTGCTAAGGATTATTTAGATAAATTTGAATATCCTTGGGAGGCTTTAAAAGGTATTAAAGAATATATAATAGAGTTAGGTAAAACTTTAGGTAATGAATATGAAGAAGTAGAAGAAAATGTATGGGTTCATAAAACTGCTACAGTATTTAAAAGTGCCTATCTAGGATCTCCTTGTATAATTGGTCCTAATACAGAAGTAAGACACTGTGCTTTTATTAGGGGTAGTGCTTTGATTGGAGAAAATTGTGTGGTAGGTAATTCGGTAGAACTAAAAAACGTTATTATTTTTGATAATGTACAAGTACCTCATTATAATTACGTTGGAGATTCTATATTAGGTTATAAGTCACATATGGGAGCAGGGTCTATTACTAGTAATGTTAAAAGTGATAAAACATTAGTTAAAATAAAAGATAAAGTAACAGGTGAAATAATAGAAACAGGTTTAAAGAAAATGGGTGCGATGTTAGGAGATAATGTAGAAGTAGGTTGTAATAGTGTTTTAAATCCAGGAACAATAATAGGAAGAAACACTAATATATATCCACTTTCTTGTGTTAGAGGAGTTATAAGAGATAATTCTATTTATAAAGATAGTGAACATATAATTAGTAAGGAGGAAAAATAATTATGGGAAAATATTTTGGAACAGATGGCTTTAGAGGCGAAGCAAATGTAAATTTAACTGTAGAACATGCCTATAAAGTTGGTAGATATTTAGGGTGGTACTTTAGTAAAGATAAAGATCATGCAAATGTTGTAATTGGAAAGGATACTAGGAGAAGTTCATATATGCTAGAATACTCTTTAGTAGCAGGTTTAACAGCTAGTGGTGCGAATGTATCACTTATGCATGTAACTACCACTCCAAGTGTGGCATACATTACAAGAACAGATGATTTTGATTGTGGTATTATGATTAGTGCTTCACATAATCCATATTATGATAATGGTATTAAAATAATAGATAGTAAAGGTCATAAGATATCTAGTGAAATAGAAAATTTAATTGAAAAATATATTGATGGAGAAATTGATGAGTTACCATTTGCTAAAAAAGACGGAATTGGATGCGCTAATGATTATTCTGTTGGACGAAATAGATATATTGGTTATTTAATGTCAGTTCCTACTAGAGCTTTTAAAAATATTAAAATTGGATTAGATTGTGCAAATGGCTCAAGTTCAAATATAGCAAAAGCAGTTTTTGATGCATTGGGAGCTAAAACGTATGTTATAAATAATGATCCAAATGGTTTAAATATTAATGAATCTTGTGGTTCAACTCATATAGAAGGATTACAAAAATTAGTAAAAGAAAAAGAACTTGATATTGGTTTTGCATATGATGGAGATGCTGATAGGTGTTTAGCAGTAGATGAACATGGTAATGTAGTTGATGGAGATTTAATTCTTTATATTTGTGGTAAATATTTAAAAGACCATAATGAACTTGCAGGAGATACTATAGTTACTACAATAATGTCTAATTTAGGTTTATATAAAGCATGTGATAAAATAGGAATAAAATATGAAAAAACATCAGTTGGAGATAAATACGTAAATGAAAATATGGTAGCGAATAATTATGTACTTGGTGGAGAACAATCAGGTCATATAATTTTTGCAAAACATGCTACAACTGGAGATGGTATTTTAACATCATTAAAAATAATGGAAGCTGTTATTGAAAGTAAAAGTACATTAAGCACTTTAGCAAGCCCAGTAGTTATTTATCCACAAATACTTAAAAATGTTAAAGTAAAAAATAAAGATGATGTAATAAATGATGAAAAAGTAAAATTAAAAATTGAAGAAGTAGAAAAACTACTTGGTAATGATGGACGTGTTTTAGTAAGAGGATCTGGAACAGAACCAGTAATAAGGGTAATGGTAGAAGCTTCTACAGATGAAATATGTAATAAATATATAGATGAAATAATTGATGTTATTGATAAACAAGGACATTTGTTATAATAATACACAAAAAAATAACACTTAAATTACAAAATAAGTATTTTAATTATAAAAAAAATATGATATACTTATTTTGTTAGAGATGTCTCCTTAGCTCAGTTGGTAGAGCAACTGACTCTTAATCAGTGGGTCTGGAGTTCGAGCCTCCAAGGGGACACCATTTTTGATTATAAAGTTTATTTTTAAACTTTTTTAATATAAGGATAGGATTAATTATGAATAAAAAAGGGTTTACATTAATTGAATTACTTGCTGTTATTGTTTTAATATCAATAATATATTCAATTGCAACTGTACTTGTAAAAAATGTATTAGTTGATTCCAAAAATCAGTTAACAGACTTTCAAAAAAAAGATATAGAAAAAGCAGCAGAGCAATATTATATAAGAGAAGGTATTAATAAAAATATAGAGTGTGTGAATGTAAGCGAATTATTATATAAAGAATATATTAATGAAAGTGATACAGAAAATCCATCAGATGAAGAAAAAATGTTATTAGGATCAGTAAAAATAATAGAAGAAGCCAATGGTACTTTTTCATATGAATATCAAGATAAAGAATGTGAATAAAAAAAATAAATCTTTCCATAATATGATTGGGAGGATTTTTTTATGGAAAAAAAGGAATATAAAAAAATAGTAGACAAGTATACTCCAAAAGAGAAAAGATTTAGAAATGCTATAATTGCTTTCTTAATTGGGGGAGTAATGGGTGTAATAGGTAACTTTTTAGTGGATTTTTATTCATATGCATTTCATATTTCAAGTAAGGATGCAAGTGTATTTATGATAATAACTTTAGTATTTTTAGGATGTTTTTTAACATGCTTAGGATTCTTTGATAAAATAGTTAATTTTGCAAAATGTGGACTTATTGTACCTATTACAGGTTTCGCACATGCTATGATGTCTGCTGCACTCGAATATAGAAAAGAGGGATTAGTTACAGGTATAGGTACTAATATGTTTAAACTTGCTGGTTCAGTTATAATATTCGGTGTTGTTAGTGCATACCTATTTGGATTACTTAGAATAGTGGTGATGGGCTTATGACGTTTAAATATAATAATGTATATATAAACGAGACAAGTACTGTAGTAGGACCATATGAAGCAAAAGGACCATTTTCAAAACTATATGATAAATGTTATAAAGAATTTTATTTTGGAGAAAAAACATGGGAAACAGCAGAGGTAAAATGCATAACTGAGTCATTAAATATATTATTAAAAAAAATAAATAAAAAAAGTAAAAACATTGATGTTCATATTGGAGGAGATTTACTAAATCAGTTAGTAGCAACTAACTATGCTTCAAGTAAAATGAGCATACCTCTAATAGGTATATATTCAGCATGTGCGACAAGTACACTTGGTATAATGCTTGCTAGTAACATGTTAGATGCAAATCAAATAAAAAATGCAGTTGTAACAGCATCATCCCATAATAACAGTGCAGAAAAACAATTTAGAAATCCAACAGAATATGGAGGACCTAAAAGAGAATATACAACATTTACTACTACAGGATGTGCATCTTGTTATTTATCTAATGATAAAAGTAATATAAGAGTGGAATCAGCAACTCTTGGAACAGTAATGGATTTAGGTATAACAGATGTATTTAATATGGGTGCAGTTATGGCTCCTGCAGCAGCAAAAGTTATAAGTGATCACTTAAATGATACAAATAGAACTGCTGATTACTATGATTTAATACTTACTGGAGATTTGGGAATAGTTGGAAAATCAATACTTAAAGAATATATGGAAACCGAATATGGTATAAAACTTAAAAATCACGATGATTCAGCATGTATGATATTTGATATAGATAAACAACCAGTTTATCAAGGGGGAAGTGGTGTAGCATGTTTACCACTTGTAACATTTTCATATATATTCGATCAAATAAAAAAAGGAAAACTAAATAAAATATTACTTGTAGCAACAGGAGCACTTATGAATACTAGTATGTGTAATCAAAAGTTATCAATTCCAAGTATAGCACATGCAGTTAGTTTGGAGGTTGTAAAATGATATATTTAAATTCATTCATATTTTGTGGATTAGTATGTTTAATAGGTCAAATAATACTTGATAATACTAAACTCACTCCAGGACATATAACAACAATATTTGTAGTTATCGGAACATTTTTAGATACCTTTAATATATATGATAAATTTGTTCTTTGGGCAGGTGGTGGAGCACTTGTTCCAATAACAAGTTTTGGTCATCTTTTAATACATGGCGCAATGGATACGGTAAATAATTTTGGAATAATGGGATTGTTTATGGGGATGTTTGATTTAACTTCATCAGGAATTGTAGCTGCAATAGTATTCTCATTTATTTTATCTTTAATATTTGAACCTAAGGACTAGATTATTCTAGTTTTTTAATTTGACAAAAATATAAAATAATAATACTATATATATCAATACATAAATTATTTAAATTTATTAAAAGAAAGTGAGTTATGATATGAGTAATATAAAACATATTTATAAAAGACCACCAAAAGGTAGTCAATTAGTAAAAGTAGAATCAAGATTTATAGCTTATGATTTACCAAATAGAATAGGACATCAAAAACCAACATATATAGTAATTCATGAAGTTTCATTAGGTACAGGTAAATCACCAAAAGAATATAATATGGAAAGATATGAAAAAAAGATTACTGAAGATGCTAAAAATGGTTCTGATATAGGATACCATTATCTAGTAGGGGATAAGAAAATATATCAATTTATTGAAGATGATGTTTCAACTAAACATACTGGAACAGAGTTTGGAAATTATAATAGTATTGGTGTTGAAAGACTAATATGTGAAGGTGTAAATTATGAATATGCCACACATAATCAAGCAAAATTAATCGCAACTTTAATGTTAAAACATAATATACCTTTAGATAATGTAATAACACATAAAGAAATGCAAGTAAGATATGGAACAGATGATAAAAAATCAAATCCAAAACAATGTCCAAATAGAATGCTTGCAGGTTTTAGAGGAAATGTTCAAGATTTTAAAAATGAAATAAGACGTTGCTTTTTGTATGGATGGTTTTTTACAGAATTATTAGATGAAAAACAAATAATGTATATTCCAAAATTACAAGAAATAACTAGAAAAACAATTTTATCTAAAAATAAAAAAAGAGAGTATGGTATAGGTTTAGAAAATCTTTCATATGAAAATGATAAAGTTTATATTAAAAAAAAGTAAATTTGATAAGGAAATAATAATTTCCTTTTTTTTATATAATAATCATTTTTTTACATAAAATTTAATGGTGATAAAATGTTTTTTAAAGATATACATAAAAGAATAAAAATAATTATATTAATAACTGCCTTTTTATTTATAGTAATTATAGGTAAAGTATTTTATATACAAGTAATAGATTATAAAAAATTAAATAAATATGCAACAGGATTATGGAGTCGTAATCTACCACTTGCTGCTAATCGTGGTATTATATATGATACTAATGGAGTAGAGCTTGCTAATAATATAACAACAACATCATTAATATTAATTCCAAATCAAATAGAGGATAAGAAAAAAGTAGCTAAGGATTTATCTGAAATATTGGGTGTAGAATATGATGAAATGTATAAACACGTATCTAAAAATACATCAATAGAAAGAGTACATCCTGAAGGTAGAAATTTAAGTTATGAAATAGCAGATAAAATAAATAGTTTAGGCTATAAAGGAGTATATTTAGTAAAAGAAGCAAAAAGATATTATCCATATGATACTTTTTTATCTCATACAATTGGTTTTGTTGGAATAGATAATCAAGGTCTTAGTGGACTTGAACTTATATATAATGACTATTTAACTGGTAGTGATGGTGCTATAAAATATTTTAGTGATGCTAAGGGAAATAATTTAGAAATGTCACAAATATATGAACAACCTCAAAGCGGTATTAATATGACATTAACAATAAATTTTGAACTACAAGAAGTATTGGAAAGAGAACTTTCTACAGCAGTAAGTGAATATAATCCTGATCAAGCACTCGGTCTTATAATGAATCCTAATACAGGTGAAATACTTGCAATTGCTTCACGTCCTGATTTTAGTCCAAGTGAGTATCAAAATTACACAACTGAGGAAATAAATAGAAATTTGCCAATATGGATGACATATGAACCAGGTTCAACATTTAAAATTGCACCTACACTTTGTAGTCATAATAATGAATGTAAAACCGTATTATTAAGTGGTGATGAAATTGGATAATTATTTATTTTATTTAAATATTGAAATTATTATTAATCAAAATTTATATAAAAAAAATATTATTGATGAAAAAACTTTTTTATATGTTAATGAAATATTATTAAAAAAATGTGAGGAATATAAATGAATTTTTTAGAAATTTCAAAATTAGTTATGAATGGTGAAAAAATAGTTAATTTACCTCTTAGAGTATGTTTTTATGCTAGAGTATCAACTGAAAGTGATAACCAGTTAAATAGTTTAGAAAATCAGCAAAGTTATTATGAAAATTATATTAAATCAAAACCTAATTGGACATACGTTAATGGTTACATTGATGAGGGAATATCAGGAGTAAGAGTAGAAAAAAGATTTGGATTTAAAAAAATGATTGATGATGCAAAAAAAAATAAATTTGATTTAATTATTACGAAAGAAGTATCACGTTTTGCTAGAGATTTAGAAGATAGTATCCATTATATTCGAATATTAAAAAATGCTAATGTTGGCATTTATTTTGAAAATCAAAATTTAAACACTTTTGATGTTAATTCTGAACTTATTTTAAATATAATGTTTAATTTAGCTCAAGATGAATCAAGGAAATTATCTGGAAGGGTAAAATTTGGTCATATGGAAGCAATAAAGAAAGGACATGTTTTAGGGTCATCTAATATTATTGGATATAAAAAAGAAAATTGTAAATTAGTGATTGTTCCAAATGAAGCAAAATTAGTACGAAAAATTTTTGAATTATATGCTAGTGGTGATTATGGATTATATAAATTATCAAAAGTTTTAGCAACCTTTAATTTTTATAATAAAAATGGAAATTATTATGATAAAGATACTTTAAAAAGAATAATATCTAATCCAAAATACAAAGGTTTTTACCGAGGAAAAACAAGTGAAATTATAGATTATCGGACTAAAAAAAGAATTAAAATAAGTGAAGATAATCAAGTAATATATAAGACAAATGAAAATATAATTCCACCAATAGTATCTGAAGAATTATGGAATAAAGCTAATGAGATTTTAAAACTTCGAACTAAAAATTATCAAAATAATAATTATTTTAATGGAGGATTAAAATATGCTTTTTCATCTAAAATATATTGTAAGTACCATAACACTAATTTTCAAAGAAGTCATGGTAGTAAAAATAAAAAACGTCCAGTATGGTGTTGTGGTATGTATTTAAAATATCGTCTTGAAGCTTGTGAAACACCAATTATTGCTGAAGTAGATTTATATAATATTATGGAGTCTATAATGACAAGTCTTCCTTTAAATAAAACTAAAATTGTTAATGATTTATATATGTTATATAAAGATTTTGAAAATTTAAATCAAGATGATGATTTAAAATTTATTGAAGATAATATAAAAAAAATTGAAGATAAGAAAACAATGGCTCTTGATTTAGTATTTAATAAAGAATTAACTAAAGATGAATTAAAAATACAATTTAAAAAATACGAAAAAGAATTAAATATTTTAATAAAACAAAAGGAAAATATTTTAATAGAAAGAAAAAATATTTTAGACTTACAGAAAAATAAATTAGATATTATTAAATATGTTAAAAATGAATTAAATTACAATTTATTAGAAGATTTTATTAAAAAATTTGTTGATGAAATAATTGTGTCTAAAATAGATAATGATAGATATAAAATCCATTTAGATATATATCTAAATTTAAATGGTTTAGTAAAAGAAAAGAATAAAGGAGCTAAATATATAAATGGACCATTAGATAAAGAAATATTGTATATAGAAAATAAAATTTATGAAACGAAAGAAAAAAAAAGAAAAGATAAAAAACAAAATTATTTTACTTATAATGTTTACATCGGAACATTATAAGTTTTTTTTGAGAATATGTTATAATAAATATATTAGTTGGTGATAACATGTTAGTAAATAAAATAAAACAAGAATTAATTGAACAAAAAAAGTCAAAATTTAAAGGTAATATTTATCATTATTTTCAAGTTAATTTTGCTTATAACTCTAATAAAATAGAGGGAGGGCACTTAAGTGAAGATGAAACTAAAGAAATATTTGAAACTGATTCATTTATTCCTAAAAATGATGATGCCATTAAGTTTGATGATTTAACCGAGATGAAAAATCATTTTCGACTTTTTGATTATTGTTTGGATATTATTGATGAAAAGTTATCTAAAGAGATAATAATTAAAATGAATGTGATATTAAAAAGGAACACCACTGATGAAGAAAATCCTCGTTATAATGTAGGTGGTTTTAAAGTAGTACCTAATAAAATTGGACTAATTAATGTTATAAATACATCAGCTCCAGAAAATGTCGCTAAAGATTTAGATAATTTACTAAAAGAGTATAATAGTTTAAAAAATATAACTATTGAAGATATTATTGATTTTCATTATCGTTTTGAACTTATTCATCCATTTGGGGATGGCAATGGAAGAGTTGGAAGAATGATAATGTTTAAAGAATGTTTAAAAAATAATATTATGCCATTTATTGTTCTTGATAGTGATAAGTCTTATTATATGAGAGGTTTAAAAAATTATAAGGAAGATAAAATGTTTTTAATAAATACTATTAAACATGAACAAGATCTATATGAAAAGGTTGCTAAAGATATGTTAAATTTTGAATTAGAAGATAAGTAATATAAATTTATTTTTGCAATTATTAAATTATTATGATATAATACGCACTGATTTTAGGTGATATATTATGGAAAATTTAATAAATGAAATTTTATTATTTATTAAAAAGTGTGACGAAGAAATTTCACAAAATTTATTTTTAATAGAAAATTCATATAAAGCTAAAGAATATTTAGAATTATTAAAACAAGCAAAAGAAGAAAATAATTTAACTTTTTTAGATGCTACAATTAAAAAATTAGATTCTATCATTAAACAAATTGACTCTGTAAATTATCATACATTTGATAATGAAAATATTTTAAATTTAGTCTCTTTAAGTGTTACGGATTTTATTATTGGACTTATTAAAGATAAACATTTAGTTGAACCAGTATTAATAGCTCGATATGCATATATTGAACTAGCAAAAGTTTTATACTATGATATTTCTTATGTTAAACAAAAAGATATTAATGGAAAAAGAAAAATATATGATGCCACTGTTAATGTAAAAAAAGAAAAGATATTTTCATATGTTGTATGTACTCAGTGGTTACAGTTATATACTTATATATTAAAACAATTTGGATTAAATGTTATAAAAAAGAGTATACCTGGTCAAGATCATGTATGGGGAGAAATTGAATTAGATGATAAGCAAATTATCGTTGTTGATGCGACAGATTATATTAATTCTTCTATTGATTTAAGTAATGCCAAATCGATGAGTCCAACTGTAGGTTTTGCAGTTTTACCTAAAGAATATTCTAATATTAAATTATATGATATATTTAATAATAAAGATAATAAAGAACTTGCAAATAAAATTAAAGATTATTTTAAATTAAATAGAGATTTAGATATAACATTAAAATATATAACTGAAAAGGGATATCCTGTTGAAAAGATAATTCAAGAAAATGAACTTTTTCATTATTCTAAAGAAATTATTAAAATTCCTTCCGATATTAGTCGCTTTTTAAATTGCGCTAAAAACTTCTTTAAAAAACTAAAGATTCCTAATAATATGGATGGATATGAAATTTTTGCATATTACAATATGTTCATTAAAAAATTACCTTTAAATATAATAGCTAATATTTCTGCAGAAACATTATATGTCGATTCATTTTCTTATAAAATAAAAAAACTACGTAAACAATTTTTACATGTTCCAAATGAATATTTAAAATATTTAGATGGTTTAATTTATAGTAGATATTATAAATATTTGTCTGAAGAGGAGAACAATGCATTTCTAGAACAAATGAAAAAAGGAATTTTAAATGGTGAGCAAGTAAGAGATTTAATTGCTAAAAAAGAATTAATAATTGCTGAAATTAATAGAAAGATTAGTTTATATTATGCTATAAATAAATTACATTTTTATGAGCCTATGACAGCTGAAACAATAGGTATTCAGTTATATGAACCTATGATGGGAGTAAAAAATTTTACAAATCAAGAAGAATATAATGAATTTAAAAAGACAATGTTTTTGGAATAATTTATATGATAAAAATATAAATTATTTTTTTGTATCTAAATGGTAGTTACATTCAAAATAATTACTTTAGCAGCTTCTTTAGAAGAAAACATTGTAGATCTTGAAAAAGATACTTTCTTTGATGGTGGTGGAATAACAGTTAGTGGGGCTACATTACACTGCTGGAAAGCAGGAGGTCATGGAGCTGAAACTTATCTAGAAGTGGTAGAAAATTCATGTAATCCTGGATTTGTAAATTTAGGACTTAAACTTGGTAAAGAGACTTTATTTAGTTATATAGATAAATTTGGTTTTGGTAAAAAAACAGGGATAGATTTAAATGGTGAAGCAAGTGGTATTATTTTCGATATAGATAAAATAGGTGATTTAGAGCTTGCAACAACAGCTTTTGGTCAGGGTGTAAGTGTCACGCCAATACACCTTACTGTCTAATAAATGATACCCTTACTATAACTAGGGGAATGATTAGTAAATATACTAAAAAGTATGATGTTCTATTTAATTATAATTGTTTTATAGAAATATAAAATGTTACTATCTAAATTAAAATATTAAAATAGTAATTAAAAAAGTAACATTAGTATAATAAATTGACATTTACTAGGAATAATATTTAAGTTTTCCTAAGAAATAAAAACGTAATTTACAAAATGATTAAAGTATGATATATTATAGATGTAAATTATTCAAAGAAAGGAGCGTGATTAAGATGAAAAATTTACAAGTTATTAATAATGCAGAATTAATCACTACTCCTAATTTATTAAACTTTTAGGAATATTCTTTTAGATTATAAAATTAATTCTGCATAATGCAGAATTTTTTTGTTAGGAGGATATTAAAATGATAATGAAATTAAATATCAATGATAGAGCAGCTCTAGCTATCAAAAATAATACTAAAAGAGTAGAAATTAGAGCAAATAAAGAAAAAAGTGAACATGATTATAGTAAATTAAAACAAAATGATATTATAGAATTTGCTAGCAATAATTTAGGTGTATTTTATGTTAAGGTTAAAGAAGTAAATCATTATGATTCATTAGAAGAACTTTTTACTTTAGAAGGAACTAGATACACAACTTCATCTACTAATGATAAAGAAGAAGCAATTAGAAATGTAAGTAAACTTGATGGATATGAAGATGCCATTAAGATAAATGGTGTATACGCTATTCATATAGAATATTTATATAGTGAAAATAGTGTTTGGGAAGAATTATATGAAAAGGCAAAGAGTGTTAGAAATCCAAGAGATGTATCAGGTATGATTAGTGCAGGACAGGTTGGTGCAGCAATATTAACTAAAAATCATAATATTTATACAGGAGTATGTATTGATACTGCATCAACACTTGGTATGTGTGGAGAGAGAAATGCTATTGCCAATATGATTACGAATGGAGAAAATGAGATTATAAAACTAGTATGTGTTGATTCTAAAGGTAATGTTGGATCACCTTGTGGTGCTTGTAGAGAATATATGATGCAACTTTCTAAAAATAGTAAAGATATTGAGATACTAAAAGATATTGATACTAAAGAAATAGTGAGATTAGAAGAATTAATTCCTGATTGGTGGGGAAAAGGCAGAGTTTAATGAAAAATATAGAATTAGTTATTCCTAAATTAAATCAGTATTCTTATGAACAAAAACTTGAAAGTGATCCTAAAACAATGAGTTATAATGCAGGATATAATGTATCATACTTTGGATATCATTATGATACTGGTTGTATAGATTTTCCAAAAGAAAAATGGAAAGATACATATAATAAGAGAATAAATGAAAACAAGTATTTTGCTTATATAAAAGATTGTACTATTAATAGATATGTTGGATATGTTAATTACCAATATAATAAAAATGATGATATTTATGAATGTGGTGTTTTAATTGAAAGTAAATATCGAGGTAAAGGATATTCAAAAGATGCATTAAGACTTTTAATAAAAGAAGCTAATAAAAATGGTATAGAATATCTTTATGATACTTTTGAAAAAGATAGAGAAAATACTTTAAAAGCTTTCCTTGATATTGGATTTGAAGTATATAAAGAAACTACTTGGAAAAAATTTGATAATATAGTAGATGGAGTAATTGTTAGAATTAAGACAGATAAAATAATACCTGATACTTCTAATTTAAAAACTATAGATGATATTTTAGATTTTCTGAAAAATAATATAAGATATGGATGGTTAGATATTAATAATGAAATCCATATTGGAAATATGAAAAACTTTAGGAAACTTTATAGAACCTTATCTATAGATGAAATATTAAAATATGGTATTGGTACATGTATTGATCAAGTTAAATTAATGAATTACTTATTAAATAAAATAAATATTAAAAATAAAATGTTTGCAACTAGAATATATGAGCCTAATAATTTTAATAAGCTAGATGAAGAAGAACATATGCATTGTTTCATATTATGCTTTATTGATAATAAAGTTTATCATATTGAACATCCAAATTGGTATAGAATAGGTATATATGAATATGAAGATGAACAAGAAGCATTAAAAACAATTAATGATTATTATATTAAGTTGTCAGGAGGAATATTAAGACCAATAACAGAATTTTATAAAATTGATAACAATATTTCATTTAAAGAGTTTAACTGCTATATTAATAATTTAGATGTACTAAAAAATAATAATTTAAATTCAATTAATAGGTGGACATTTGGAATAGATAAAGATAAATTAGTGAAACTTGTGTTAGATGGTAAAAAGACAGCAACAACATCTTTGTATGAATATGATAGTTTACCTACAATAGGTGAATTATCAATATTAACTGATTCAAATAATAATGATATATGTATTTTAAAAACAAAAAAGGTTATTATAACTGAATTTACGAATATTACTTGGGATTTAGCAAAATTAGAAGGAGAAAATAATTCATTAGAAGGTTGGAGAAAAGTTCATAAAGATTACTTTAACAAAATAGATTCTACATTTAATGATGATACAAAAATTATATTTGAAATATTTGAGGTGGTAGAGAGATGCAAATAATTGAATACGAGAATAAATATTTGGAAGATGTTAAAGACTTGTTAGTTGAACTTGAAGAGTATATTGTTTCAATCGATAAAGATAATTTAGATCAAGTTCATCCAGAATATAGAGAAAAAATGGCAATTTTAGATTTAGAAGAAGTTAAAAATAATAATGGTAAATGCTATATAGCAGTTGAAAATGATAAAGTAGTAGGTTTAATTATGGGAACTATAATTAAATTTGATGAATATGATTACCTAGACTATAAATGCCCTAAAGAAGGAGAAATAACTGAATTAATCGTTTCTAAAAATGTAAGAAATAAAGGTATAGGCAATATTCTTATGAATAAAATGGAAGAATATTTTAAATCATTGGGTTGTGAATATATTTTAGTAGATGTATTTGCTTATAATGATAATGCTATTAAGTTTTATGATAAAAATGGATATCATTCAAGAATGTATACAAATATAAAGAAGATTGGAGATTAATATGACATTTAAAGAGTTTTATATATCAGATAATGATGGTAAAAGCAATTGTGTAATAAGAAGTTTATGTAAGATTTTAAATAAAGAATATGAAGAAGTTTATAACGGATTATGCGAAATTTCAAAAGAATTAAATTGCTCTTCATTTAATGATATACCAGTATTTGAAAAATATATGGAAGATAATAATATTTTTAAAATTATTTTTGAAGAAGATATTAAAGTCAAAGATTTAAAAATGGATAAAGATTCATACATTGTGTTTTGTTACGATAAAAAAGATTATTATCACATGGTCCCAATTATTGATAATACTATATATGATAAAAACTCTGATTGTTTGAATCTAGATGTTATATCTATTTACAGAAAAAACTAAAATATATCAAAATACTTGATTTTTATTAAAAAAAGTAATAGAATAAGTGATAAATTAATTCGTAGTAGCTGTGGAGGAGGAGGGCCTAGTTTTGTAGTCTCTCTTTTTTGTTTATAAATGAATATAACAAGGGTTGGTGGTTATATGAAAAAAAGTAAGATAAATGAATTAGAAAATAATGTTAATTTAAATAATAGTTATTATAAAGCTTATGAAAAAAGGTATAAACAAGTATATGAAAATGGCTGCTTATGGTCATCAAATAATCCAAGCCCTGATGTTATTGAAACAATAGTAAATAATGGAATTACAACAGATAAAAAAATATTGGAAATTGGCTGTGGTGAAGGTCGAGATGCAATATTCCTTTTAAATAAAAACTATAATATAGTGGCAATTGATTATTCAAATACAGCTATAGAAAAATGTAAGGAATTATCAGAATATAAATATGACAATAAATTTAAACAATTTGATATTCTTAATGATAAATTAGATGAAAAATATGATTTCATTTATTCAATTGCAGTCATTCATATGTTTGTTACTGAAGACCATAGAAATAAGTTTTATAAATTTATATATGAACATTTGAAACAAAATGGAATAGCATTAATTGTTTCAATGGGTGATGGAGAAAAAATATATGAAAGTGATATTAGCAAGGCATTTGATGATGTTAAAAGAGTCGTGGTTAATAATAATAAAGAAATAAATATAGCAACTACTTCTTGTAAAATTGTAAATTGGAAAACCTTCGAGCATGAATTACTTGTAAATAATTTTGATATTAAGAAAAAGTGGATTTCACATAACGTACCAGAGTTTAATCCAGCAATGTGTGTTATTGTTTGTAGAAAGGGGAGATAGTTTATGTCATCAGTATGGCAAAATAATAAATTATTGAGAAAATGGGAAATAAAACACTTTAAGGAAAACGCTAATGGTGATTTTAATTATAATTTAGCATATCCTTTGGAAGATCCACTTGTTAGTGCAATTTCAAATTACATAAATGTAAAAAAAGATTATATATATGTTGGTGCAGGTATTAGTCAATTTATTAATGCAATAGTTGGATTAAAAAATTGGGAAAATGTTATATTACCAGATATAGAATTTTCTCTATATAAAAGAATAGCATTATTAAATGATAAGAAAATAATATTTGTAAAAGGAATTCATACGGAAGATTTCATTAATAATTTGAAAAGAGTTAAGACAAGCGATAAAGATTTATTGTGTATATCTTCGCCAAGATGGTTTAATGGCGAGTTATTTACAAAACAACAAATAAATGAAATATTGGATATATATAAAGGAACTTTGATTATTGATGAAGCATATATTGATTATTCAGATGATGAAAAGGGAATGATAGATATTTGCCTAGAAAATGATAGGGTTATAATATTTAGATCATTTTCAAAAAAGTTTTTAGCTTCAGGTTATAGGACAGGATATATGGTAACAACTAAAAAAATAGAAGGTTTAAGAAATACAATTATTCCACCACATTCAGTTACTTCTTATTCTGAAAATTTCTTTGTATCATTATTAAATGATAAAAAAATATTAACAGCATTTGTTGATACTAGAGAATATATTAAAACTAATAGAGACTTAATATATGATTCTTTTAAAAACATAAAAAGTATAAAAATCATTAAATCTGATGCTAACTTTATTTCTATAATTTTTGATGATAATAAATTAATGAATAAGATATATGACAGTTTAAGTGATTTAGCAGGCATCCAAAAATTTGATGAAGTTGTCCCATTCATTAAAATTTGGGTAAATAATGAAAAGTTTTCTCAAGAAATTATTAAACGTATAAGGAAAATAATTATATAATGATTTATTTATATACATTACCTGGGACAGCATTTAATATGCCACAAATAAGTGTTCCTCTGTTGAAAGGTTATTTAAAAGAGTGCAAAATAAAATCTAAACAATATGATCTAACATCAAGATTTCTGGAAATATGTTTTAAAAATAAATATATTAAAGAAATTTGCTTACAATATTATCATTCATTAAATAAAAATGAAAAGAATATCGTAGATAATATTGAAAAAACTGTAAAGCAAATGCAAGATAAATCAATTGATACACTAAAGATTGTCGAGGCT
Source organism: uncultured Bacilli bacterium (assembly GCA_947632395.1). GTDB lineage: Bacteria > Bacillota_I > Bacilli_A > RF39 > UBA660 > UMGS1613. Next base: position 23,016 of record CANRPA010000016.1, read on the forward strand.
AATGAGCAAATATACAAATATTTAGAAATAATCGGTAGACATTATGGTATAAAATGGGAAAGAAGAGGAATAGATTTTTCTAAAAAAATTCTTAAAGTTGATGATGTTATTGAATTAGCATATAGTGAAGAAAATAGCATATTTGATAAGGTGCTCAAAAATAGCCATAATTTAAATGACAATGATATTATTTATTTATCAGTTCAATATCCTTTTCAATTATGCTATGCTATTAGATTTTCAAGGTATTTAAAATCCAAAAACAGTAGTATTAAAATTATTCTAGGTGGAGATTATATTACACACATAAATAAAAATTTAAAAGAGATAATGGAAAAGTGTTTTTATATAGATGGGATAGCTTTATTTGGAAACTATAATAATGTTGTAGAAATGATTAAAATATTTCAAAATAAGAAAGTATCAAGTATAAACAATGTTATTTATAGAAATGAGAATAAAATTATATATAAGATTAATAAACAGAAAGATTGCTTTTATAAAGATAAATATGTACCAGATTTTAGTGATTTAAATTTAGATAATTATTTATCAAACTTAAAGTTAGTACCATTTACTTTAAACTATGGGTGTTATCATTCAAAATGTATGTTTTGCTCTAGGTATTATTACTATAATGGATATCATACATATGATATCAATAAAATATTTGCATATTTAAAAGAATTATATAATACAGAACATATTGAAGCAGTATATTTTGTTGATGAGTGTATTCCACCAGATATTTTAATGAAGTTAGCTACGTATTTAATAGACAATGACATTAATATAAAATGGATGGTTGAGACTAGAATTGATAGAAAGTATATTGAGAAAAATTTTCCAAAAATTTTATATAATAGTGGATGTAGGGAAATATCATTTGGTGTAGAGTCTTATAATAAAAAAATATTGAGAGATATGAATAAAGAAATTGATTTGAATATTGCAAAAAAAACTATGCAAAATTTTTATAATTCAGGAATCTCAGTATCAGCAACATTTATGATTGGATATCCAACGGAAAATATTTTAAATATCAAAAAAACGTTAAAATTTATTAGAAAATTTAAGTATTTAGATACTTTTGGTTTAAGCATATTTAATTATATGAGAAATTCAAAATTGGTTGATTTAAGTTGCTTAAATGAAGAGCAAGACTTGAATTTGATTTATAGAACTACAAATGATAATTATTATAAATATATGTCTATTATTAATAAATTTAATAATATTAAAAAAATAAAGCAATTTGTAAATAAGCGATCAAAAATATTATATCGTTCAGAATATATGTATTTAGATAGAAAATATTATAGTTTAAATTATAAAGGAGATGTTAGCATGGGTATTAAATCATTACTAAAAAAAATTGATAAAAAAGATTTGAAATCAAAAATATATTTAAAAGAGTTAAAACCAGAAATGACGCAATGTAGAATTGTACAAGTTGATAATAAAATTAAGGAAAAGATAACCTGAAAACAAAAAAATAAATTTATTTTGAAAAAACATAAAAAAA
>CANRPA010000017.1 GCA_947632395.1 uncultured Bacilli bacterium
AATTGAACTAGTAATAGTTCTTTTTTTTATTTTTTTTCAATATATACAATATTTTAATATTTTTTATTAAATATTCTAATAAAAAAGGATAAATAGTTACAGAAATTGAATTCCTGTAATATTTATATTATTAAAATCTAAAAAATCTTTTTGACATATATAATTAGGTATGATATAACATATTTAATTCCACTTATCAAACCTTTTTTAAAAGTAGATTAATAGAAAAAATAAATAATAATGACAACTTATAAATAAAAAATGTAAACCACTTGCAAAAAAACATTTGTATGTGTTACAATTAAGTAGGTGATAGGATGTACGAATATATAAAAGGAGAAATAACAAAACAAGAAAGTAATTATATAGTATTAGATAACAATGGAATAGGATATTTAATTTATGTACCTAATCCTTATTCATTTAAATTAAATAAAGAGTATAAAATATATACATATCAAAATGTAAAGGAAGATGAAATATCATTATACGGATTTAAAACATATGAAGAAAAAAAATTATTTTTAAAATTAATAAATGTTAAAGGACTTGGGTGTAAAATGGCACTTCCTATGTTAGCGACTGGTTCAATAAATGGAATAATGGATGCAATAGAAAGAGAAAATATATTATATTTAAAAAAATTTCCAAAAATAGGAGATAAAGTTGCTAAACAGATAATATTAGATTTAAAAGGTAAATTAAGTAGTACTACAAGTACAAAGACTGAAACTCGAGAAGAACTTATAGAAGTATTAAAAGGTTTAGGTTATAAACAAGTTGATATAAATAAGGTATTACCTAATATAAAATCTGATTTAGATATAGAAACTCAAGTAAAAGAAGCACTAAAATTGATGTTAAAGTAATATGAGAATAGGTATAGATATAGATGATACATTAACAGATACAAAAGCATCTATTGATAAAGTTATCAAAAAATATAATATAAATATGAAGAAAAGATATAATAACAAATTTACTATGGAAGATATAAATTTTATATTTGGTAATTATTGTGATGAAATATTTAGTGATGCGAAAATAAAAAAAGGTGCTAAAGAAGCAATTTCAAAATTAAAGAATGATGGACATGAATTGTTTATAATAACAGCTAGAGATAATAATTATTCAAATAATACAAAAAAATTTACATATAACTTTATAGAAGAAAATAAACTAGATATAACTGAAATATATTTTGGTCAATATAAAAAATCAGATTTGGCAAAAAAACTTAAAATAAATTTAATGATAGATGATAATAAAAATGTTTGTGAAAATATGAAAAAAGAAAATATAGAAACTATTTTATTTGGTGATAAAATAAAAACTTGGGAAGAAGTTTTAAAGTATATAGAAAGGAAAAGTAATGGATAGGATAATAACAGAAGAAAAAACAAGTGAAGATACTTTTGAAAAAAATATAAGACCCAGCACATTAGATGAGTATGTAGGTCAAAGTGAAGTTAAAGAAAATTTAAATATATTTATCAAAGCAGCAAAACTTAGAGAAGAACCATTAGATCATGTATTATTATATGGACCACCTGGTCTTGGTAAGACAACTCTTGCATTTATAATTGCTAATGAACTTGGAAGTAACATAAAAACAGCTAGTGGTCCATCTATTGAAAAAAGTGGAGATTTAGCTGCAGTGCTTTCTAGTTTAGAACCAGGTGATGTGCTGTTCATAGATGAAATACATAGAATACCTAGGTTTGTAGAAGAAATATTATATTCTGCAATGGAAGATTTTACACTTGATATCGTAATAGGTACAGATTCATCAAGTAGAAATATAAAAATAGATTTGCCCCCATTTACTCTTGTGGGTGCAACTACACGAGCAGGAGATCTAACTAGTCCTTTGAGAGATAGATTTGGAATAATAAATAAATTAAATTATTATACTGAAGAAGAACTTAAACAAATCGCACTTAGGACTAGTAAGGTATTAGATTGTCCTATAGATAATGACGCAGCATGTGAATTAGCAAGACGTTCTAGGGGAACTCCTCGTATATGTAATAGATTATTTAAAAGAGTTCGTGACTTTGCGATCGTTATGGGTAATGGTAAAATAGATTTAAAAATAACAAAAGTTGCCCTTGATAAACTAAAGGTAGATAGTTTGGGATTAGATGAAACAGATTATCATTTACTTAAATCTATAATAGAAAAATTTAATGGTGGACCTGTAGGTATAGAAGCAATTGCATCTTCGATAGGAGAGGAACAAACAACAATAGAGGATGTATATGAACCATATTTACTTCAAATAGGTCTTCTTAAAAGAACTACAAGAGGTAGAATAGTTACAGAAAAAGCGTATAAACACTTAGGAATACCATATAAAGAAAATGCTAAAAAATAAATATTAATAAGGAGATTTGTATGAAGAAGTTTTTAATTATTACATTAATTGTTTTAATTACTGGTTGTGGAGGTAAAAAAGTTGAAACAGAGACTGAAAAAGAACCTGATAAACAACCAGTAGAAGAAAAAAAAGAATTGACATTAGAAGATTATAAAAATAATAAAGTTAATGAACTTGGTGAAGTTCCAATTATGATGTATCATGGAATACATAATAAAAAGAATAGTGACACAGAATATACAGGCGGCAATGTTGATAAGGATGGATATCAAAGAACTGCTGAGGCATTTAGAAATGATTTAGAGTTTTACTATAAAGAAGGATATAGAATGATTAGGCTAACTGATTACGTAGATGGTAATGTAGATGTTGAACTTGGAAAAAGTCCAATAATACTTACATTTGATGATGGACTTGAAAATAGTATAAAAGTAACAGGTCTTGATAGTAATGGTGAAATAATAATAGATCCAAATAGTGCAGTAGGTATCCTAGAAGAATTTAAAAAGAAATATCCAGATTACAATGTAACTGCAACATTTTTTATTAATGGCGGTATATTTGGTCAAGAAAAATATAATGAAAAAATATTAAATTGGTTAGTTGATCATGGATATGATGTAGGAAATCATACTAATACACATGTAAATTTTTCAACAGTTAATGCTGCTAGATCAGAGGAAGAAGTTGGAAAAGTATATAAAATATTAGATCAAATAATTCCAGGTAAGTATGTAAATATAGTCGCACTTCCTTTTGGCTCACCATATGATTTAGATCACAGCAATATGCCTCATATTTTCAGTGCAACATATGATGGAAAAACTTATGAAACTAAATCGGCTCTTAGAGTTGGATGGAAAAGTGAAAGTTCACCTTTCTCTAGTGACTTTAATCCAAAATTTTTAAAGAGAATTAGAGCATATGATAATAATGGAGTAGAATTTGATATAGAAATGAATTTTAAACTATTAAGTAATAATAGATATATATCAGATGGAGATAAGGACACAATAGTAGTTCCAACAACTAGTAAAGATAAATTGGGTAATACATATAATAAGAAGGTAATTGAGTATTAGTTACCCCCTTTTTATTTAAAAAATGTTATAATAATGTAGGTGATAGGATGAAAAAAAATTTATATAAGCCAATTGTTTTTATTTTATACCTATTATCATTTTTTATTTTATGTTTTTGTATAAAAGTAAGATTAACACCTAAAATTTATATAAAAACAGATATTAGAATAATATTACTATTTATATTATGTATGTTTATATATATAAATGGATATATTCTTGTAAAAAAAATGGAATATGATAAAAAAATACTTAAAATTAATTTAATAATATATTTTTTAATATATAGTGTAACTATTTGTACATTAACACTATTTGATGAAGTATTTGGTAGACAAGGGATAATAATAATTAAGTGGAATAAAGAATTACTTAGTTTATATACAAAATATTCATTTAATATAGTGCCATTTAAAACAATTAATTTATTCGTATCAGGATATCTTAATGGGATAGTAAGTTTAAAAAATTTTAGTATGAATATATTTGGAAATTTACTTATATTTATGCCTTATGGGATATTTCTACCACTTATATTTAAAAAGCAGGATAAATTTAAAAATTTTATTATTACAATAACAATTTCCGTATTAATAATAGAACTTTTACAGTTTATTACTATGTCGGGTTCTTGTGATATAGATGATTTAATATTAAATATATTAGGAGCAACTATAGTATTCTTTATATTTAAAATAAAATATATAAGAAAAATAATAAAAAAAGTATTTTTATTTGAGGGAGATATATGAAAAAATATTTAAAATGGATAATATGTATATTATCTTTTATGGTATTTATAACACTATCAATATTGATATTAACTAAAAATGATATATATTTAGATAGTTTAGTTTATAATTTTGTATCTAAATATATCAGCAAGGATTTAACAAATATTATGAAATATTTAACATATATTGGAAGTGCAGTGATGGTAATATCAATAACTCTTTTCACATTAATATTTTTCAAAAATAAAAAGTATTCACTTTTTATGGCACTTGATTTAATCATAATAACAATACTACAAATAATACTTAAAAATATTTTTACAAGAAGTAGACCTATTAATATAAACTTAATAACAGAAACAGGATATAGTTTTCCATCAGGACATTCGCTTACTGCTTTTGCATTTTATGGACTTATAATATATTTAATATATATATCTAAAATAAAAAATAAAAAAATATATATAACTTTATTTTCTATATTAATACTTGTTACAGGACTAAGTAGAATATATTTGGGCGTACATTTTTTTACAGATGTAATAGGAGCATTTTCATTTTCTTTGTTTTATTTGATAATATATACAAGCATAATAAAGAAAAAAATAATTGATAAAAGTTAGAAATAATTTTTCAGACAATAAGTAAATATTTTACTTATTTGTCTTTTTTTATAACAACAATATATCTAGGTTAATTATGTATAGTGTTGTAATGTAATTTATTTTAGATTCATGAACAGGATTGATAGTATTGACAAAGATTTATGTTTTTGATAAATTAATATTGTAGACGATAAGTATAGGAGTGATTTGATGAATAGAAAAGGTTTTAAGTTAACAGAATTATTAGCAGTTATTGTAATTTTAGTAATTATTGCTTTAATAGCAACCCTAGTTATTTTAAATAATATTAATAGTGCTAGTAGTGCTAGAGAAAAAGTTAAACAAAGATCTGCTGAATTAGTATACACAGGAGTTCAATATGCTTACATTTATGCTATGCACAGGAGTATTGAAGGTACTTATATAGCTAATCCAGGTTTAGAATATATAAAACAATACTTAAATGTAGATAATGTAGATAAAGAAAACAAAGTTAAATTCGATAACGATGAAACACCAACAATGCTTAAAATAGATACAGATGATGGCGTATATTGTGAAGTAACTATAGAAAATGGATTACAAGTTTCATGTTATTCTAGTACAGAAAAAGAAAATGCAAAGCATTACTTTACAAAATCTGTACAAACTAATTCAGAATCTGGTGAAGATAATGACACAATTGTTCAAGAAAGCCCAAAGGAATGGTTTACATATGATGAAACAACTGGAACAATAACAGGTTTTTCGTATGTATGGAATAATTTAGAAGATGATAGTAAATATGATATAATAATTCCATCAACAACACCAAATGGTAATAGTATTGTTAATGTAGGACGAGGTTCATTTTCATCAAAATCATTAAAAAGTGTAAAAATTCCAGATAGTGTAATTACGATTGAAGATGCCGCATTTTTTCAAAATAATATAACAAGTTTAGATTTAGGTGATAACGTTAAAACAATAGGCCCAGCCGCTTTTAATGCTAATAAACTAGAAAGTGTAAAAATTCCAGATAGTGTTCAAATAATAGATTCAACTGCTTTTTTTAAAAATAATATAATAAATTTAGATTTGGGAAAAGGTGTCCAAAAAATTGGACAGGCCGCATTTTATGGTAATAAACTAGAACATGTAGTTATCCCCACTAGCGTCATTAAAATTGATAGTTCAGCTTTTAACTCTAACAATATAACAAGTTTAGATTTAAGCGAGGGAATACAAACAATTGGGGATTCTGCTTTTAAAAACAACAAACTTGAATATATTAAAATTCCTAGGAGTGTAACCTTATTAAGTGAGGTATTTGCCTATAATAATTTAATTACTGTCGAATTAGAATCAAGTGTTCAAATAATTGGATATCGTACTTTTCATAAAGGAATCCTTTATAGAAATGACAATAATATTTCTAACCCAAATTTAACAACAATAATCAATAAAACAGGAAGAGAGTATGATTGGGCGAGTGTAATAGGTTCAACATTAGGAGAATATACCTTTAAGACAGGAATTGTTGAAAACGATTATGGTAATATAATAGTTACAGATACTAATTAATAAAATAAAAAATTAGTAAGACACTGTTTCTTAAATAGAAACGAGGTTTTTACATAAGTAAATTGATATAGTAAAAGTAAAGTTATATTTGATAAAAATAATGTATATAAAATACGAATTGATAGTATGAATTGATAATATTGACAAAAATTTATGGCTTTGATAAATTAATATTGTAGATAGTAGGAGTGATTTAATGAATAGAAAAGGTTTTACATTAATAGAATTATTAGCAGTTATTGTAATTTTAGTAATCATTGCTTTAATAACAACTATAGTTATTTTAAATAATATTAATGGTGCTAGCAGTGCTAGAGAAAAGGTTAAACAAAGATCTGCTGAATTAGTATATATGGGAGTTAAATATGCATATGTTTCTGCTATGTATGGTGGTACTGAAGGTATTTATGTAGTTAATCCAAGTTTAAAAGATATAAAACAATACTTAAATATAGATAATGTAGATAAAGAAAACAAAGTTAAATTCGATAACGATGATACACCAACAATGCTTAAAATAGAAACAAATGATGGAGCATATTGTGAAGTAACTATAGAAAAAGGATTACAAGTTGCATGTTATTCTAGTATAAAAAAAGAAAATGCTAAACACTATTTTACAAAATATGGACTATCTGATTCAGAAGTTGTAGGTGTTACTCCAGTATCATTTGCAACTGATAGTTGGGATACAATACAAAAAGCTGTACAATCAGGAAACTATCCATATAAAGTTGGGGATACCAAAACTGTAATTTTATCTGATTTAGGAACATTTACATTAAGAGTTGCCAATACATCAACACCAGATGTTTGTAATAGTCCTAGTTTCTCACAAACTGCATGTGGTTTTGTTGTTGAATTTCAAGATATTATTACAAAAAGTGTGATAAATATAGGAAATATAAGTACACCAAATACAGGAGGATGGAAAGAGAGTGATATACGTAAATATGTAAATGATACTATTTATAAAGCTTTACCTACTGATTTACAAAATATAATAATAGATACATTTGTAGTATCAGGACATAGCTATATGGAAGAGTATAATTTTGAAACAACAGATAAATTATATTTATTAGCAACAGGAGAAATATGGATATGGGCAAATGGAACAAATAATGAAAATATAATAGGCTATGATACAGCACGAGACAGAACAAGACAATTAGATTATTATGCTCAAAAAGGTGTAACAACAGACAATTATTCAGCAATTATTAAGAAATATAATGGTGAAGCTGATTCTTGTTGGTTGCGCTCGGCTCTTTCTTATAATACTGGCAGTTTCTTCTTATTAGGTAATGATGGACGTTTTAGCCACAGTTTTAGTATTGCTACTTATGGAGTTTCTCCAGCTTTCCGAATTGGGTAATATGATAAAAGGAATTATAATTTAGTATTATATAAATTAAAAAAGGTTGATATATTTTAGACTATTGACAAAGTAAATTTTGTTAATAGTTTTTTATTCTTGTAAGATTAAATATATACAAAGTTGACTATATTTTATGTGTATGAATTTAAAAAAATTTGTATTATTATTTTTTTATCTATAATTTATTTAAAATAAAAGAGAAATAAGTAAAAATATTTATCTATTTGTCAATTGCCTGAAAAGTTAGAAATAACTTTTTTTGTTTGTATATAATTTTCAAAAAATATTTTCGCTAATAAAATATAGTGGTGATAATTATGAAACAAAAATTAACATCAAGAAAATTTTTGATTTCTATATTTACTAATATAGTTTCACTTATAATTGCATTTAGTAATCTTGGTGGGACTATAGGGACAGTATTAGGGATAATAGGTGTTATTGGAGCTTCTGTTATTTATATCATTACTGAGGGTAAAATAGATTCAGTAAGTGCAAGTGCAAATTATGAAGAATTATCGAAACTAATAGAAAATTTAAAAAAGAAAGAAGGTGAGTAAATGGAAAAAGCATTGCTCATGATGGATTATTTAAATGTAACACAAATAGGAGATGGCAGTTTTTCACATAAGGGAGATTTGGCTATAGATATAGCTGGTAAAGATTCAAATATAGATTATTTAAAAGCACCTTTTACGGGAATTGTTAGAAGAATATATAGTAATGTTAATGCAGTTTGGTTAGAAAGTGTTGATAAAGTAGTATATGCAGATGGAACTATAGATTATATGACAGTTATGACATTACATAACGATGACGTATCAAATTTAAAAGTAGGAAATATAATAAAACAAGGTGAAATTTATTATAAGGAAGGAAGTACAGGATATGTGACAGGAAATCATATACATCTTGCGGTAGGTAAAGGAAAATTTAAAGGAAATGGGTGGTATGAAAATAATTATGGAAACTGGTGTATAAATAATCAAATTGAAGTATCAAAAGCCCTCTTTATACCAAGCAACACTAAAATAATAAATAGTGGTGGACTTAATTGGATAAGAGAAGATGAATTTATAGAAGAGAATACATATATTGAATATAAAGTAGTAAAAGGGGATAGAATTTTTATGTAACACAATTTGTTACAAATATTGTTTTGAATAGACTTTATGATATATTATAGATGTGAAATAAAAATGAATATTTAGCTGTTGAAGATGGCAATATATAAACTTAATGATAAAAAAATGTAAAATTATAAATAAGAATTTAAAAACTTTTATTTACAATTTAATATATTTATGTTATGATGAAAATACATGGAGGTATTTAAATATGTTAGATAAAAATGAAAAAGCTGAAATTGCAACTAATGTAATTCAAAGTTATGAATATGCCCAAGCTCAAGAAAATGTTGACTATTGGAAATCAGTTGGAGCTGCAATATTGGATGAAAGTCTAATAGAAAAATGGAATAATTTTGTAGATAAACGAGTTAATTCTTATTTGAAAGGTTCACATTTAAATGAAATACTACAAATTATATCTATGATTAAAGCAAACATCCCATATGAAAAAATTGCTCAAGTTTTAAGTAAAGTATCTGGTGGCGATGGAGTTAGCATTATATGGGATTTAGAATCTTTTGTTTCTTCAGATGTTTTGAATGAAATACAAAGTCAAGATTCTCATTCATTAAAATGATAAAAAATTAATATTCTATTATCTATTAATTAGATGATAGAATTTTTTAATAATTTAAAATATTTATTTATTAGATGAACTTTTATATGTAGAGATTGTAACCGCAGAATAATAATAAGATATCAAAGTAAAACTGAAATAGATAATAAAACAATACAAAAATATATTAATAATAAATCTAGTTGAATATATCTATATCTATCAAGATAATAGTGCAAATATATTTATATTTAAAATAATTTAATAAAAGTGTATTTAGATTTTAATCTTGAATAAAAAATTAGTCTAAAGTAGAAAAAATTTCATATTTAATGTATAATCAAATAGGAAGTGAAATTAATGACAAAAATAGATGAATATCAATTCCAGAATATATTTGAACCTACTTATTTATTTCATGGTAGTCCTTTTGAAATTGATGAATTAGAGCCAAGATAATCTATTGATAAACAAAATAAAGAAAACGAAGATGTGATGTTTTTTTAACAAGTAACTTTATTACTGCAGTAGCGTATGCTTTTAGAAATAAATTAAAAGAAATTAATGATTATTATTCTTTTTCAATAAGTAATAATGGACAAATCCCAGCAATGATATTCGATGTAAATAATTTACCAGAAGATTTATTTGGATATGTTTATGTTTTTTCAAAAGATTCATCTATTATTAAGGATAATCATGAATACACAACACAATATAGATGTTATCATACTATAAAACCTATAGATGTTATTAAGGTATATTATAAAGATTTTGCAAAATATTTTAAAAGAGAAAATATATATAAATCAAAATAGATGGAGTGGTTAATAGTGAAAAAAATAGAAACAAGTTTATGTAAAATAAATTATTCAGATAGTTTAGAAAAATTATCAGAAGCAACTGTTTCCTTACTTAATCAAAAAATAAAAAAATTTAAATTTTTCTTTGATATTTCTAATAATGAACAAATAGTTGTTAATTATTTTGATAATATAGAAGAATTTAGAGAGTTTATCTATTCTATAAGAGGTGAAAGAGATTCGTTACCTAAATATGCTAAAGGGACTTATGATAATGGAATGGTAAATGCATATATTAATCCAAAATTTCAATTAAAAAGATTATATACTGCTAGTCATGAGTTATTCCATATTTTATATATGAAATATATTTTGAACAATGATTATTCAAAAAGAATAGTTTGGTATGATGAAGGTATGGCACAATTTATGTCAGGAGAAAAAGATACTTTAACTGATTCTGATTTTAAAAAATTTTATTTTGATGTAAGAAAAAAAACAAAAGTAATACCTCAGATGAATGGTTTAGAACATGGAATTTCTTTTGTTAATAAAAATTATAATGGCTATGACTTAAGTTACTTATCTGTAAAATATTTATCAGAAATATTAAGTGCTGTAGAATTTAAAAATTTAATGTCTGATTTTTCAAGGATTAGTGAACTTGGTGATGATATAATTCAGAAAATGTTTAGTTATTATGATGAAAATTTAAAAAAAATTAAAATTTAATCATCCTATAAAATATGGGATGTTTTTATATATATATTTAGCCGTACTCATACTAAAATAATACTTATTTCCATAGAATTTATTGGAGGTATAAAACCTATGGTTAAATACAAGGTTAATTTAAAATTTAAAGAAAATGGTAAATCTTTAAATGAAATAATAACTAATGTATTAAAAATAGAATTAGAAAAACAATATATGACTTGCAATATTTTAAATAAGGAGGTACCATTCAAGCATACTCATTATTCCCAAAGTGAAAGGAGTATGAATTAATGAATGGGAATAGTAGTTTTAATGTAGGACTTTATATAAGATTATCAAGAGATGATGGAAATATTGAATCTGATAGTATTGTTAGTCAAAGAAGTTTACTTAATCAATATGTAAAAGAAAATAATTATAAGGTTATAGATGAATATGTCGATGATGGATTTACAGGGACTAATTTTGAAAGACCAGCATTTAAAAGAATGATTAAAGATATTGAATTTGGTAAAATAAATATGATTATTACTAAAGATATGTCAAGATTAGGTAGAGATTATATAGGAACTGGCGAATTAATTGAAAAATACTTTCCAAATAATAATGTAAGATATATTGCTATTAACGATGGAATAGATACATTTATCGATAATACTAATAATGATATAGCACCTTTTAAAGCCATAATGAATGATATGTATGCTAAAGATATTTCTAAAAAAGTGAAAACAAGTTTGCATTCAAGAATGAAAGATGGGCTATATGTATCTGGAAGATGTCCTTATGGGTTTATGAAAGATCCAAATAATAAAAATCATCTAATAATAAATGAAGAACAATCAGAAATAGTTAGATTAATATTTGATTTAGCACTCCAAGGAAAAACATATCACTTTATAGCACAAGAACTTACGAAAAGAAAAATTAAGACTCCAGCCTCTTATTACAATTATGTTTGGAATACAAAATGTAGTGGTATTTCTAAGAAACTTTATGTATGGGTTGATACAACAATAAAATCAATTTTAACTAATCAAATATATGTTGGTGATACAGTTCAAGGTAAAACTAAAAAGATTAATTATAAATTAAAAAAGACTATTAAAACTAATCCTAAAGATTATATCATTGCTCAAAATACTCATGAAGCAATAATAGATAGAGATACTTTCGAGTTTGTACAAACACTACTTCCTAAAAATGTTAAAAGACCTGAAAAGAAAAGATTTTATTTGTTAGATGGACTTTTATATTGTGGAGATTGTAATCATAGAATAACAATGAGATATCAAAATAAAACAGGAAGAAGTTATACAACTTGTAATTATTATAGAACATATTCAAAATATCATGTTTGTACTACACATACAAATAATTATGAAACATTAGAAAAAGTCATTTTAGATAATATTAGAGATGTTTGTCATAAATATCTTGATAAAAACAAAATAAAAGATTCTATAGGAAATATAAAATTTGAAGACAATACAATGAATGTAAAAAAACAAATTGAAAGTCTAGAATTTACAAATAATAAACTAACTGAAAACTTAGATAAGACTTATATGGATATGTTAAAAGGTATTATCGATGAATCACAATATTTAAGAGTAAGTGAAAATATAAAAAAAGAAATAGATGATAATAAAAAGTGTATTGATAATCTTAAAAATAGAAATCAAGAATCAAACAAAATAGATAATAAAACAATAGAAAAATATATTAATAAGTTTTTATCAATAGATAATCTAACAAGAGAATTAATAATAAATTTAGTTGAAAAGATTTATATTTATCAAGATAAGAGTATAGATATTATATTTACTTTTAAAAATGTTGTATAATAATTTATAGTTAAATGAGAAAGGAAAGAATAATATGAAATATGAAATGAAGTTACAACCTGAATATTATAATTTTATACTTAATGGTACTAAAAGAATTGAAATTAGACTTAATGATGAAAAAAGACAACAAATTAAAATTGGAGACACTATTAAATTTTTAAAAGAACCACAGTTAAACGAATTCTTCGAAGCAAAGGTTATTGGTTTATTAAGATATAACACTTTTGAAGATATGTTTAATGATTTTGATATATCAATTTTAGCAGATAAATCAATGACTAAAGACGAATTGATAAAAGTTCTTGAACAATCTTATCCAAAAGAAAAACAAGATAAATATGGTGTTTTAGGTATAAGAATTGAATTGATATAAAATATATTCTAAATAGATATTATATTTAAAAGTGCAAAAATTGCACTTTTAAATTGATTTTTTGCACTTTTAATAGTATAATATCATTTATAGAGAAAGTGATAATTTATGTTTAAAAAAGAAAATTGGAATTTAGAATTATCTAAATATATTAAACAAGATGAACCAAATAAAAGTGAAAAGGCAAAAACTTGGGAAACTGCCATTGGACTTCAAGATGTAGATGGTTTAAAACCTTCAAAGTATTTAATTGATACGGCTAAGGAACATATTGAAGGCAATATTGATATTGAAGAAGCAAAGAAAAAAATAGATGAATATTATAAAATATTTGATAATAGAAAAAATGAAGAAATTGAAAGTAGTGAAGAAGCAGATAAAGTAGCAGTTAGAATAACAGAAATTTTGAGTGAAAAGGGTTTTAATTTTAATGTTTTTGAACTTATTAACATTCATTCAAGATTATTTAAAGGAATTTATAAAGAAGCAGGAAAAATTAGAAATTATAATTTTACTAAAAAAGAATGGATTTTAAATGAAGATACTGTTATTTATTCTTCTTATGAAACAATAAAAGAAGCTTTAGAGTATGATATAGGACAAGAAAAAAATTTTTCATATAAAGATTTGTCATTAGAAGAATCAATTAAGCATATTGCTAAATTTACTTCTAATATATGGCAAGTACATCCCTTTTGTGAAGGTAACACAAGAACTACAGCTGTTTTTATTATAAAGTATTTAAGAACATTTGGATTTAATATAAATGATGATGTATTTGCAGAAAATTCATGGTATTTTAGGAATGCATTAGTTAGGGCAAATTATAAAAATTTCGAAAAAAATATATTTGAAGATACATCTTATTTAGAAAAATTTTTCTTCAATTTATTAAGTGATAGTAATTATGAACTTAAAAATAGATATACTCATATAGATTATAAACAAATAGAAAATACACCTCAATTATATAATAAATACACTTTAGAAGAGCAAGCAATTATTAAAATTATTAAAAATAATGAATCAATTAAGCAAGAAGAAATATCTAAACTTACTGGTAAATCTGTTAGAACTATAAAAACTATAATGGGTGATATGCAAAACAAAGGTATTATTAATCGTGTTGGTGGGAAAAAGAATGGTAAATGGATAGTTTTATAAAATTTAAACTAATTCTCAAAAATTTTAACTTAGTAGTTAGTAAGTGGTGTTATGGTAAATAAAAACGAGATTTACTAAAGATGTTTGTAAAAAATATCTTGATAAAAACAAAATAAAAGATTTAATAAAAAATATAAATTTAGTTGAAAAGATTTATATTTATCAAGATAAAACTATAAATATTATATTTACATTTAAAAATACTACATAAAAAGTGTATCAGGAGATACATTAACCAGTATAGCAAAAAGATTTAATACAACAGTAGATAAATTAGTTAAATTAAATAATATAAAAAATAAAAATTTAATAAAAATAGGTGAAATATTAAAAATACCAACTAATATAAATTATTTTAAAAAGTATACTGGGAATAGTATATCAATAGTAGATATTTTAAAATCATTAAATGAAAATTATTCATACGAATATAGAAAAAGTATAGCAATTGCTAATGGAATAAGTAATTATACTGGAACATCTAAACAAAATATTACATTAGTTAATTTAATAAAACAAGGAAAACTTGTTAAACCTAAATAAATTTATTATAAAATATTATTTATAAAAAAATTATTAAATAAGTATAGATGATAAAATTTTTAAAATAAATTAGGAAAATAATCCTAATTTATTTTTATTAACATATTATTAACTGAGGGGAGATATAATGAAGAAAAAATTTATATTATTTTTAATAATGCTTTTTACATGTGTGTTCTCTGTAAAAGCGGCAACTGTGCAATATTTTGATGTATCGGATGAAAAAAGTTTAGATGATTGCTTAAAGCAAGATAATATGTGTAAACTTACAAGTGATATAACAATTACATCATCTAAAAGTATTGAAAACAGAACAGTTCTTGACTTAAATGGTCATATAATACAACCATCTTCTGATTTAAAACTTGAAACAGGATTAATATTTGTAGGAAGAGGTGGAAAACTTACTATTGATGATTCAACTGGTAAGGGTAAAATAACTAGTGGTAATAACATTTACGCAGCAATTCAAATGATTAATCCAGGAGATACAGGAGAAGAACTAGCAGAACTTGTAGTTAATAATGGCACATTAGAGGGCTATTATTATGGAATAACTGGTAATGGTAAAAGAAATAACACTTCTGTTACAGTAAATGGAGGTAACATAAAGGCTACCAATGAAGATAGTACAGGTATTTTTCAACCTCAAATGGGAAAAACAATAATTAATGGTGGTGTAATTGAAGGTGGAACAGGAATAGAAATAAGATCAGGTAATTTAACAGTAAAAGATGGTACTATAAAGGGAACTTCTACATTTTTAGCAAAAGCTAATGCTAGTGGTACAACTACAACTGGAACAGGAATAACAGTTGCTCAACATAGTACTAAAAATTCAATTAATGTTGATATAGATGGAGGAAACATTAGTGGACAAAATGCATTTTATGAATGGAATCCACAAAAAAATGATGCAGCCTCAATTAAGA
This sequence comes from uncultured Bacilli bacterium, assembly GCA_947632395.1. Classification (GTDB taxonomy): domain Bacteria; phylum Bacillota_I; class Bacilli_A; order RF39; family UBA660; genus UMGS1613. The sequence goes on from CANRPA010000017.1 coordinate 15,814, forward strand.
AAATAAGTATAGATATAAATGGTGGTGACTTTAAAACTATACTATCTGGAGGTGCTTCTGTTTATAGTGAGGATTTAACTGGATTTATTTATGGAGGAACATTTAATACCGATGTAGATAAATATAGAGCAGCTGATTCTAAAACTGTGTCTAAAATTATAGATAATACAGAAAGTTCAAACAAAGGATTTGGAATATTTTATGGATTTTTAATTCTTTCCGCACTTTGTATTATATACTATGTATATAAGCAATATAAAAAGGTAAATTAATTATTGTATAAAAACTAGTATTTTGATATACTAGTTTTATATTGAGGTGATTTAATGAAAATACTTATAGGAACAAAAAATCCCGCAAAAATTGAAGGAGCTAAAAAAGCGTTTGATGAATATTTTGACGATATAGAAATAGTAGGTATAGATGTTAAATCAGAAGTGAGTGAAGAACCTGTTAACGATGAAATATATGAAGGTGCTAAAAACAGAGTAAATAATTTAATCAAATATGCAAAGGAAAATAAAATATATCCTAATTATTATTTAGGAATAGAGTCAGGTATGACTAATAAATTTGGTAAGTGGATGATTATAAATATTGCTGTAATAAAAGATAAAGATAATAATGAAAGTTTTGGAACAAGTGCTTCTTTTCCTATACCAGATAAATACGTTAATGAGATTATGCAAACTGATTTGGGAAAAGTTATGGATAGAATATTTATGGAACATGATTTGAGAATAAAAAAAGGTGGTATAAATTTTTTAACACATGGAAAAATATCTAGAATAGATTTAACAAAAGAAGCATTTGTAATGGCACTTACACAATATGTAAATGGTGATATATGGAAAGATTAATATGATATTTCAATTTTTATATTAAAGTAGTATAATTATATTTGTTTATAAGGAGGAACTTATGTTAGAAATAAAAAATATAACTAAAATATATAAAACAGGTGCTTTTACACAAAAAGCACTTAATAATGTTAGTATAAATTTTAGAGAGAATGAATTTGTGTCAATTTTAGGTCCAAGTGGTAGTGGTAAAACTACTTTACTTAATATAATAGGTGGACTTGATAAATATACAAGTGGTGATTTGGTAATAAATGAAATAAGTACTAAAAAATACAAAGATAAAGATTGGGATTCATATAGAAATCATAGAATTGGATTTGTATTTCAAAGTTATAATTTAATACCACATCAAACAATATTATCAAATGTAGAGTTAGCTTTAACTTTATCTGGAATAGGTAAGAAGGAAAGAAGAAAAAGAGCAATAAAGGTATTAAAGGATGTTGGATTAGAAGCACATATACATAAAAAACCAAATCAAATGAGTGGTGGACAGATGCAGAGGGTAGCAATTGCTCGTGCTCTTATAAATAATCCAGATATATTACTTGCAGATGAGCCAACAGGTGCTCTTGACTCTGAAACGAGTGTTCAAATTATGAATTTACTAAAAAAGATTAGTAAAGATAAATTAGTTATAATGGTAACACACAATCCAGAACTTGCAAATGAGTATTCAAATAGGATAATAAGTTTAAAAGATGGAGAAGTAATAGACGATACTAATCCATATGATGGCAAAGAGGTTGTTGCGCTTAAAAATACAAAGAGTAAAAAAACAAGTATGAGTTTTTTAACTGCTTTGTCACTTAGTTTAAATAATTTGATGACTAAAAAAGGAAGAACAATTTTAACAGCTTTTGCTGGTTCTATTGGAATAATAGGAATTGCTTTAATACTTTCAATATCAAATGGAGTTGACAATTATATAGAAAAAGTACAGCAAGATACTTTAACAAGTTATCCTTTAACAATAGAAAAAAATAGTATGGATACAAACACTTTTATGACATCTCTTATGTCTAGTGATTCATCTGGTAAAGATCATGATAATGATGCAATATATACAAATAGTATAATGACAAATATGATTACTTCTATGTATGGAGGTATTAAGACAAATAATTTAAAAGAGTTCAAAAAATATATAGATAATACACCAGAATTAAAAAATTATACTAATGATATAAAATATTCATATAATTTAGATTTACAAATATATAATGAAAATTTATTGAAAGTAAATCCAAGTAACATGATGAGCATGTTTGGATTTGGTAATGATAATTTATCAAGTGGTATTCAGATATTTAACGAATTATCTACTAATAAAGATTTGTTAAATAGTCAATATGAAGTTGTAAGTGGAAGATTTCCAAGTTCATATGATGAGTTAGTACTAATTGTAAATGAAAATAATGAAATAATTGATTATGTATTATATTCACTTGGAATAAAAGATCAGAAAGAACTTCAAGAAACTATGATAAATATTATGAGTGGAAAAGAAATACAAGAATTTGAATCAAAAAAATATACTTATGATGAAATATTAGATATTAATTTTAAATTAATATTAAATTCAGACTATTATGCAAAAGAAAACGATATATGGGTTGATAAAAGTTCAGATATCAATTATATGAAACAGATAGTTGAAAATGGATTAGATGTAAAAATAGTAGGTATAATAAAACCAAAAGAAGGAAGTAAAATTTCTGTTACAAATGGTGTAGGTTATACAAGAGAATTAACAGAATATGTAATAAATGGTATTCAAAATAGTGAAATTGCTAAAGAACAGGTTAGTAATAAAAATATAAATGTATTTACTAATGCTGAATTTGAATCACTTGATTCATATGAAACTAATTTAAGTAAAATAGGAGTAGTAGATTTAGAAGATCCATATTTTATAAATATATATCCTAAAAATTTTGAATCAAAAGATGAAATAGAAAGAATAATAAAAGAATATAATGATTCTAAGGAAGCAGAAGGACTTGAGGATGATAAAATAGAATACACTGATTATGTTGGACTTCTTATGAGTAGTGTAACTACTATAGTAGATGTTATAGGTTATGTATTAATTGCATTTGTATCTATTTCACTTATTGTATCAAGTATAATGATAGGAATAATTACATATATTTCAGTACTTGAAAGAACAAAAGAAATAGGTATACTTAGATCAATCGGTGCAAGTAAAAAAGATATTTCAAGAGTATTTAATGCTGAAACATTTATAGTAGGACTTATATCAGGAACAATAGGAATTCTTATAACATTAATATTAAATGTAGCTATAAATATAATAATTAAAAATGTAAGTGGTGTAGTTGTATCTGCAAGTCTACCTTTTGTAGCAGCTATAGTATTAATTGCAATTAGTACATTACTTACAGTAATAGCAGGACTAATACCTTCTAAACTTGCTAGTAAAAAAGATCCAGTAATTGCGCTTAGAACAGAATAGAGTACTTGAAAAAGTACTTTTTATTTTATATAATTAAATAGAGGTAGATATAATATGAAAGTAACTATATTAGGAACAGGTGCATATGGTTTAGCGCTGTCAAAAGTACTTGTTGAAAATAAAAATGAAGTAATTATGTGGACTACATTTGAAGAAGAAAAAAATGAATTATTAGAAACAAGGAAAAGTGTGAAGTTAAATGGTTTTGAATTGGATAGTAATATAGTTATAACTACTAATCTTGAAGAAGCCATAAAGAAAAGTAAATTAATAGTAATAGCAATTCCAACTGCTTTTATTACAGATGTATGTAAAGAAATAAAAAAATATATAAATAATGATCAATATATTTGTATTGCAAGTAAGGGTATAGATAAGGATAGTAATCTATTTATATATGATATGATAGAAAAAGAGATTAAATTTAAAAATGTTGGTCATATATCTGGACCTACTTTTGCCGTTGATATAGTAAATGATGTTCCAGTAGGATTATCTTTAGCAAGTAAAAATGAAGATACAATAAATATAATAATGGAAGCATTTACTAATCCTCATTTTAAATTATTTCCAACAGATGATATAATTGGCGTTGAAATATGTGGTGCAGTTAAAAATGTAATCGCAATTGCAGCTGGAATAATAGATGGTATGGGTTATCCAATATCTACAAAATCCTTATTTATAACTCAAGCACTTAAAAGCATTACAAAATTAATTAAAGAATTTGGTGGTTATGAAAAAACTATAATGGAATGTGCTGGATTTGGAGATATTTTACTTACATGTACTAGTGAAAAGAGTAGAAATTATTCATATGGTAAATTGATTGGTAGTAATTCAGAACAAAAATACGAATATAAAAATAATGTAACTATAGAAGGTAGATATACATTAGATAGTATTTATAAATTAATAAAAGATAAAAATATAGATATTCCATTAATAGATATTATATATAAAATAGTATTTTTAAACGAAAATTGTCAAAAATTAATTGACTATATTATGAATTAATTATATATTATATTTAGTTTTGGAGGAAATATGATTATACTTGGATATTTAATTATTTTTACATATATATTTACACTTATTTTTTTTATTGGACCATTAATAAAAAAATTAACAAATTTGGAAACATCTAGAAAGATTATTCATATATTTTTGTTTGCAGTTTGGATTTTTTTAAGTATATTTATGAAAGATACAATACATCAGGTAATAGTTCCCGTTATATTTTTATTTTTAAATTGTTTATCTTATAAATTTAATATATATAAAAGTGTAGAAAGAGAAGAAAATAATCATTTTGGTACAATATATTTTGCAATAGCTATTACGCTCATAATGCTTTTTGTATTTATATATCCTAAATATTATTATTCTAGTGGAATAGCAACATTTGCTTTAACATTTGGAGATGGTTTTGCAGCTTTAATAGGATATAATACTAATACATCTAAAATATATCAAAATAAAACAATTAGTGGATTTATATCATGCTTTATTGCAACTACATTTTCGAGTATTATATTTAGTTCATTTTATAATATAGAGTTAAGCATTGTAATGTGTATTTTAATAGGACTTGCAGTTGCAATCTTTGAATTAATAGGTAATGGTTTTGACAATTTTTCTATAGTATTTATTTCATTTATTATAAGTTGTTTATTTTTAAATTATCAAAGTTTTATGTTAATATTTAGTATTTTGCTTTCAGAAATTATATTTATGATTGTGTTTTTTTCAAAATCAATTGACTATTATGGTTCATTACTTTCAATGTTAATTGTATTTTCATATATGTATTTTGGTGGAATACTTGGTATATCAATTTTACTTTTAGAATATTTTTTTATATTTTTTATATCAATTTTAAAGAAAAAAATAATTAAACAAGAAAAAGAGAAACACACAAGAAAATTTTTACAAATTTTAATAAATGGTGGGATAGGGACATTATTTATTATTCTTTATGGAATATTTAAAAATACTAGTCTTTTGATAATAAGTATTATATCAATTAGTGGATGTTTTATTGATTCAGTATCTTCTGATGTTGGTACACTTTCCAAAAAAGAACCTTATGATATATTTAAACAAAAAAAGGTAGAGAAAGGATTATCTGGAGGAATGTCGATACTTGGTACAATTTCATCACTTTTATGTACAATTTTAATTTCCTTAACTTTATATTTTGTCTTGAACTTAAAAATTTTAGATTTTATAATTATTACAAGTTTAATATTTGGGCAAACTATTATCGATTCATTAATAGGATCAAGTATACAAGTAAAATATAAATGTGATAAATGCGGTAAAATAACTGAAAAAGATAAGTGTTGTGATAGAAAATGTAAACAAATATCAGGTATTTCATGGATAAATAATAATATGGTTAATTTAATATCTTCTATCCTTATAACATTTATTTCTATAATAATATATATTTGATTTGACAAGTAGGTAAACATTTTACTTATTTGTTTTTTTGATAACAACAATATATCTAGTATGATTAATAAAAGTCAATTTAACAACGTTTTTATATGAATAAATTAAGTTATATTTGACAAATATAATGTATATAAAATAGAATATTAATTGATAATATTGACAAAGATTTATGGTTTTGATAAATTAATATCGTAGATAGTAGGAGGAATATGATGAATAGAAAAGGTTTTACGTTAATAGAGTTATTAGCAGTTATAGTAATTTTAGCAATCATTGCCCTAATAGCAACCCCAGTTATTTTAAATATTATTAATAGTGCTAGAGCAAATGCTAAACAAAGATCTGCTGAATTAGTATATACAGGAGTTCAATATGCATATGTATCTGCAATGTATGGTGGAATTGAAGGAACTTATGTAGCTAATCCAAGTTTACAAGATATTAAAAAATATTTAAATGTAGATAATGTAGATAAAGAAAATAAAGTTACATTTGATAAAGAAGATGCACCAGAAATGCTTAAAATAGAAACAAATGATGGAGCATATTGTGAAGTAACTATAAACAACGGATTACAAGTTTCATGCTATTCTAGTACAGAAAAAGAAAATGCGAAACATTATTTTACGAAATATGTACAAACTGATTCAGAATCTAGTGAAGGTGATGAGCCAATTATTCAAGAAAGTTCAAAAGATTGGTTTACATATGATGAAGCAACTGGAACAATAACAGGTTTTTCAGATACATGGAATAATTTAGAAGATGAAAATAAATATAATATAGTATTTCCATCAAAAACGCCTGAAGGAAATGATGTAGTAGCAATTAGAGATGGTGCGTTTATGGGAAAAAACTTAACAAGTGTAACAATCCCAGATAGTGTTATTACTATAGGAAATGGTTCATTTTCTGGTAATAAAATAATAAATTTAGATTTAGGAGAAGGTGTTCAAACAATTGGCCAAGTTGCTTTTTCTAGTAATCAATTAACAAGTGTAAAAATTCCAGATAGTGTAATTAAAATTGATAGTGCAGCTTTTAATTCTAATAAAATAACAAATTTAGATTTAGGAGAAGGTGTTCAAACTTTTGGACAATCTGTATTTATGACTAACAAACTAGAGCATATAGTAATACCTGATAGTGTAATTAAAATTGATGATGGAACTTTTGCTTATAACAATTTAATAAGTGTAGATTTAGGTAGTGGTGTTCAAACAATGGGTATTGATGTATTTTATAAAGAGGCAAATGGTAGTTATGGCCCAAGTAATTTGAATTTAGTAAGTATTATAAATAGGACTGGTAAAAGTTTTGATTGGGATAGTATTATAAATAAGTCAAAATCATCTGGTAGATATACGTTTGAAACTGGAATTATCGGTAATGATAGTGGTAACATAACAGTTACAAATACTAATTAATAAAAAATTAGTATGACCTCGTTTCTAAAATAGAAATGAGGTTTTTATATGAGTAAATTTATATAGTAAAAGTAAAGTTATATTTGACAAATATAATGTATATAAAATAGAATATGAATTAATAATATTGACAAAGATTTATGGTTTTGATAAATTAATA
>CANRPA010000018.1 GCA_947632395.1 uncultured Bacilli bacterium
CTTTTTATTTTTCAATATTTTTCAGTAAATTTATTAAGTTTACTGACTTTTCGTTAGAAATTTGGTACAATATATATGGTGGTTATATGGCAGTAATAAAAATAATGGATGAAATATTATCTAATAAAATAGCAGCTGGAGAAGTAGTTGAAAGATGCTCATCAGTTGTAAAAGAACTTGTAGAAAATAGTATAGATGCTAATTCTACTGAAATTAAAGTAGATTTAATCGAATCTGGAACAAAAGAAATTAAAGTAACTGATAATGGAATAGGGATGGATAAAGAAGATGCTATTATGTCTTTTAATAGGCATGCTACGAGTAAAATAATAGATGAAGATGACTTATATCACATACATACTTTAGGTTTTAGAGGTGAAGCTCTTGCTTCCATTGCATCTGTATCAGAAATAGAACTTACAACTTCAACAGGTGATGTTGGAACAAAAGTAAGAGTAAAAGGTGGTAAGGTAATAAGCGTAGAAAATAGCGATGCTAGAGTTGGAACAATAATGTGTGTTAAAAACTTATTTTATAATACTCCTGCTAGACTTAAACATTTAAAAAGCCTTTACGTGGAACTTGCAAATATTACAGATTATATGAATAAAATAGCGCTCTCTCATCCAAATATAAGGTTTATAGTCACAAATGATTCAAAAGAGTTATTAAAAACAGATGGTAGTGATAATTTACTCAAATGTATAAAAAACATTTATGGAATAAATGTAGCCAAAAAAATGATAGAAATATCTTCAGAAAATAATGATTATTCAATTAATGGTTATATAAGTTTACCTGAGGTATATAGATCAAATAGAAATAATATTATAACTATAGTAAATGGAAGAATAGTAAGAAATACTGAACTCAATCGTACAATTAATGATTCCTACCATTCTTATAAACCAGATAATTACTATCCTATAGTAGTACTTAATATATCAGTAGATACTTCTTTAGTTGATGTAAATATACATCCAACTAAAATGGATATTAAATTTGGAAATATGGATGATTTGTTAGAACTTGTAAGTAATACTATAAAAGATAAACTAAAAGTTAAAACATTAATATCTCATATAGAAACACCAACTCATAAAGAAAAGAAAAATTATGAAGAAATAAAATTAGATTTTGATACACCAATTGTAAATGATGTAGAAGAAAATTACATAGTTAATAATGATTTTAAAGAAGAAATAGAAAAAATAGATAATATTAATATTGAAGATGATAATATAACAACAAAAACATATGATGAAGTTGAAATACATGATGATGTAGCAGAAAAAATGCCTATAATGTATCCAGTAGGTTTAGTTCATGGTACATATATAATATGTCAAAATGAAATAGGTATGTATATAATAGATCAACATGCCGCAAAAGAACGTATAAATTATGAAATAGTTAAAGATAAATTAAATAGAAAAGTGAAGGAAAGTATGCCTATGATGTTTCCTTTAACTATAGAGTATACCAATTCTGAATATATAATATTAAAGGAAAACTTTGAATTTTTAAAAGATATGAATTTTGAAATAGAAGAATTTGGAATAAATTCAGTTATTGTAAAATCACATCCACTTTGGATACCTAAAGGTAATGAAGATAATTCTATAAAAAAAGTATTAGAACTTGTAATAGGAAAAGAAAAAAACTTTGATATAAGTAAATTTAATGATCATTTAGCTGCAACTATGGCATGTAAGATGTCTATTAAAGCTAATACCTCTATAACACTTGAAGAAATGCAAAACTTAATAGATGATTTGAGAAAGTGTAAAAATCCATTTAATTGTCCACATGGAAGACCAACTATTATTTATTATTCAAAGAGTGATTTAGAAAAGTTATTTAAAAGAAGTGGTTTTTAATGAAAACAATAAAATATTAATTACCACTACATTTATGCCTTTAAAGAAGATCAAATTATAAAATTTGACCTTTTTAATTTCTATATATTATTGAAATTGAATATAATTATGGTATAATAAATAAGGAAGTGATTATATGAAAGTAGTCATAAGTGCAGGAGGTACAGGAGGGCATATATATCCCGCTCTTGCTATTATAAACAAAATAAAAGAAAAAGAACCAAATAGTGAGTTTTTATATATTGGCACACATAATCGTATGGAAAAGGATATCGTACCTAAACATAATATTCCTTTTAAAAGCATAGAAATATATGGTTTTAATAGAAAAAATATATTAAAAAACTTTAAAACATTAAAATGTTTAATTACAAGTAGAATTAAATGTAAAAAAATAATTAAAGAGTTTAATCCTGATATAGTAATAGGTGTTGGTGGATATGTAACTGTACCAGTTATATCTGCCGCACATTCACTTAAAATTAAAACATTTATACATGAACAAAATAGTGTTGCTGGGAAAGCAAATTTAGCCCTTGCAAACAAAGTAGATATGATTGCGATATCATTTAAATCAAGTATAAATCAATTTCCAAAAGAAAAGACAATATTTACAGGTAATCCATGTAGTGAAGATGCTATAAAAAAAGAACCATTAGATAAAAATACTTTTGGACTTTCTAAAAATAAAAAATTAGTATTATTTGTAATGGGATCTTTAGGTGCATCTAAAGTAAATGAGTTTTTAGTTAATTCTATGAATTTATTTAAAAATAAGGACTATGAAATATTATATGTAACTGGTAATAAGGATTATGAAGAAATTAAAAAGAACAAATTTCCTAGTAATGTAAAAATAGTTCCATATATAGAAAATATGACAAGAATAATGAAAAACACAGATATAATAGTAACACGTGCTGGCGCTTCAACATTAAGTGAGGTAATAGCACTAAAAATTCCATCAATACTAATTCCAAGCCCATATGTACCAAATAATCATCAATATAAAAATGCGATGGACTTAGTTAATAATAATGCTGCAGTATTATTAGAAGAAAAAGATTTAAATGGTGATATAATGGTTAGAAAAATAGATGAATTGATAAATAATAGTAATAAAATAGAAGAAATGAAAAAAAATCTTGATAAACTTAGCATAAACAATAGTGCGACTATTATTTATGAAAATATAAAAAAATTGATAGGCAGGAAATAATATGAACATAGTAGAAGAAATAAAAAAATTACATATAGGCAAAGTACTTGATAATATTATAATGAAAAATTATACAACATATAAAGTTGGTGGAAAAGTCATTTGTATGTGTATACCAGATGATGAATGTTCATTAGTAAAATTAATAAAATATTTAAGAGAAAAAAACATAAAATATAAAATTTTAGGTAATGGTTCAAATGTTATTTTTAATGATTCAGGATACAATGGAGTTATAATAAAACTTGATAACTTTAATAATTTAATTATATCAAAAAACAAAATTATAGTAGGTGCTGGATACATGTTAAATAAATTAGCCCTTAGAGCATCCAGACTTGGACTTAGTGGTCTTGAATTTGCAGCGGGAATACCTGGTACAATTGGTGGTGCTGTATTTATGAATGCAGGTGCTTATAAAAGTGACATGGGATATGTGATTGAAAGTATTAAAGTACTAACTCCAAATTTAGAAATAAAAAGACTTTATAACAAGGAATTAGATTTCCATTATAGAACCTCATTTTTGCAAAAAAATGAAGGTTATATATGTTTAGAAGCAACCCTTAATTTAACATATGGAAATACAGAAGAAATAATGAATTTAATAAACGAAAGAAAAAGCAGAAGAATAGAAACTCAACCACTTGAATATCCATCAGCAGGTAGTGTATTTAGAAATCCTGAAGGAAATTTTGCTGGAAAACTTATAGAAGATATAGGTTATAAAGGTAAAAAAATTGGTGGCGCTATGGTAAGTGAAAAACACGCAAATTTTATAATAAATGCTGATAATGCTACAGGTGAAGATGTAAAAAAATTAATTAACGAAATAAAAAATGAAGTAAAAAAACAATATGACATTGATTTAAAGGTTGAACAAGAATTTGTGGAATAGGTGAAAATATGAATAAAAAGAGTAAAAAACATAAAAGAAAAATTAATATAAAAAGAGTTCTAATTGTTTTAATTGTTATTCTTATAATGTTTTTTACTATACGAAAAATATTAAAAACTAATATAACAAATATATATATTAGTGGTAATAGTTATTTATCTGATCAAGAAATAATAGATATAGCGGGTCTTAAAGATTATCCAAATAGTTTAAATAATATGTCTTATAAAATACAAAAAAGACTAATTAAAAATGATTATATAATATCTGCTAAAGTAGTAAAAAAAGGATTAAAAAAAGTATATATAGAAATAAAAGAAAATTATCCTTTATTTTACTATTTACCAGAAAATAAAACAGTATTATATGATGGAACTAAAATAAATAATAAATTATCAGTACCTACTATAATCAACAAAATACCAAATACAATATATGATAAATTATTGAAAAAATTACAAGAAGTTGATAAAGATATTTTATATAGAATGTCTGAGATAGTATATAAACCTAATGATGTGGATGATGAGAGATTTTTCGTTCTTATGAATGATGGCAATTATGTATATTTGACAATATATAAATTTTTGAAAATAAACAAGTATGTAGACATAATAAAAACATTCGAAAATCAAAAAGGAATTCTTTATTTGGATAGTGGAGAATATTTTGATTTATTTGATTGATTTGTGGGCATGAAGTATAAAATGTAATAAAGAAATAATTAAAATAAACTTTTAAAAGTAGATTATTCTACTTTTTTCCTTAAATAAATTATCTATAATAACTTTTGCTTTTCTTCTTAATTAATGATATAATTAATTAGTACTTGAAAATTAAAAAGAAAGGAGACAATATGAGTAAAATAGATATATTTGCTCTCGGTGGGCAAAATGAATTAGGTAAAAATATGTATATAGTTGAAGTAGATAAAAAAATATTCGTATTTGAAGCAGGACTTAAATATGCTGATGATAAACTGCTTGGTGTAGATTATATATTACCTAATTATGATTATTTGAAAGAAAACAAAAATAGAATTGTCGGAATATTTATAACACATGGTCATGATGAACAAATGGGAGCGCTTGCAGATTTATTAATTGATATACCTAATGTAAAAATATATGGAGGTAAATTTACATTAGAAATAATAAAACAAGATTTACAAGAAAGTGGTATTAAAAAGGCAAATTTAATTGAAATAAAACCACATAAACCATTAAATTTTGGTAGTGAAAGTGTATTTCCAATACAAGTATCACATGCTCTTCCAGATAGTTATTTATATGTGTTAAATACTAAAAATGGTGCAATAGTATTTACAGGTAATTATCTTTTTGATCCATCAATGAGTGGGCCATATTCAACGGATATAGGTAAACTTGCACATATTGGAAAACAAGGTGTATTGTGCTTAATGAGTGAATCATTATATGCTTCTAATAATGGATATACAGCCCCAAATCATTTAGCAAGTTCCTTAATTATGGATACTTTAAATGAAAATGATGGTAGAATGTTTTTTAATATATATGAAAACCAAATATATAGAATACAAGAATTATTTAATGAAATATCTAAAACAAGTAGAAATGTAGTTATAATGGGTAAATCTTTAGAAAATATAATACTTAAAGGAATAGAACTAAATTATATAAAATTTGATAGAGATAGGATACTTCCAATAAGCCATGTAACAGATAAACAAATATGTGTAATAATTTCTAACGAAAGAGAAAAGCCATATTCTACATTAAAAAGAATACTTAGAAATTCAGATAAATTTGTAACTTTAACAGAAGATGACTGTGTAGTAATGCTTTCACCATTATATGAAGGATCAGAACTTACTGCAACAAAAATATTTAATAAAATTGCAAAAGTTGGTACAAAACTTATAGTATTATCAAATAAGTTTTTATCACCTCATGCATCTAGCCAAGATATAATGCTTATGATAAATTTAATGCAGCCAAAGTATTTTTTACCAGTAATGGGTGAATATAGACATCAGGTAGAAGCAGCAAATTTAGCAAAAAAATTAGGTATGCCTGATGAAAATATATTACTTAATTTAAATGGTGACATAGCCACATTCAAAAATGGTAAATTAGTAAGTAATGATGGTAAAATCAAAGTTGATGATATATTAATAGATGGTAAAACTGCTGGGGATATAGGCGATTTAGTACTTAAAGATAGAGAAATGTTAAGTGATAGTGGAATTGTTATAGTAAACGCTAACATAGATAAAAAAACAAAAAATATCATTAATAAAGTAAATGTCTTAACAAAAGGTTTTATATATGTTAAAGATAATATAGATTTAATTAAAGAATCAGAAAATATTGTTACAAACGTAATAAATGAAGATATAGATATTAATGATAGTTATATTGATTATAATAAAATAAAGTTAGACATAAGGGATAAATTAGGTAAATACTTGTATCAAGAAACAGAGAGTAAACCTATGATAATTATAATAATGCAAGAAGTTTAATAGCTTCTTTTTTTAGTATTAATTATAAAATAAACATAAAAAAATATATGAAAAAGTTAGTTTAAACATATTTTTAATAAAAAATTAATAAAAAGTTTTTACTTTTCACTCATTTTATAGTATAATATAAAATAGATTGTAGGAGATGATACGATGAAACATATCTATACTAGTATTGATATTGGTTCTGATAGTATTAAAATAGTTGTATGTGAATTATGCCAAAATAAACTTAATTTACTTGCATCTTCATCTTTTGAATCAGAGGGAATAAAAAAGGGTTTAATAACAGATGTAGAACTAGCTAAAAAATGTATTAAGGGTGCTTTTAAAGAAATAGAAGATACACTTGGTATAAAAATAAATAAAGTGGTAGTAAATATTCCTTCGTTTAATGCTGAATATTCTGTTATTAAAGGAAATATAAAGATAACAAACGAAGAATCAATTGTTACTGGGAATGAAATTGTAAAGGTATTAGATAATGCAAGTTCAAGTACAAGTTTTAACGCAAGGGAAATTGTAACTATACTTCCAATAGATTTTACTTTGGATGATAAAGCATTTATAAAAAATCCTAGAGGAATGAGAGGAATAAATTTAGGATGTCGTGCAGTACTTGTAACCGCACCTAAAAAAAATGTTTATTCAGTCGTAACACTCTTAGAAAATATTGGTATTGAAATAGTTGATATATCTCTCAATAATATAGGAGATTTATATTGTTTTAACAATAAAAATTTTGAAGATAAGGTTGGAGCAATTATAAATATAGGTAGTGATACAACTGATATATCTCTTTATAATAAAAGTATTTTAGTTAAAAGTGGAATTGTAAATGATGCTGGAAAAAGTATTGATAGTGATTTATCATATATGTTTAAAATAGATAATAATACCGCTAAACATCTGAAATTTAATTTTGCTTTAGCACATAAAAAATATGCAAGTCCAGATGATTTAATTGAGGTAAAAAATACTAAAGGTGAAACAATTAAGTTAAATCAATTTGAAGTAACAGAAGTTGTTATGGCAAGACTAGAGGATATACTAGAAGCAGCAAAAAAAGAGATAAATCTATTGACAAGTAAAAAAATAGATTATATTATTATAACAGGTGGTACTAGTAATATGGCAGGATTTGAATATATTGTAAAAGATATATTTGGAGAGAATGCCAATATAGGTAATGTTAAAATGCTAGGCATTAGAGATAACAAGTACTCATCTTGTATAGGAAATATAGTGTATTTTATAAGCAAATTAAAATTAAAAAACAAAAATTATAGTATGATATCAGATGATGAAGTTCATGAAATGACTACTATAAATTCTAAAAAAAATACATCGGATTCAGTGTTAGGAAAAATATTTGGATTTTTCTTTAATGAATAGAGGAGGAAATTATGTTCGGATTAGAAATGGATCAAGTTGCAAAAATAAAAGTTATTGGTGTTGGTGGAGGGGGAAACAATGCCGTTAACAGAATGATAGAATCAGGAGTAAAAGGTGTTGAATTTATAGTAGCAAATACAGATCTTCAAGTACTTAATTGCTCTAAAGCTCCAACAAAAATACAAATAGGAGAAGATTTGACAGGTGGTAGGGGTGCAGGTGCCAAACCAGAAGTAGGTCGTGAAGCTGCACTAGAAAGTAAAAAAGAATTAGAAGAAGCCTTAGCAGGTGCAGATATGGTATTTGTTACTTGTGGAATGGGTGGAGGAACTGGTACGGGTGCTGCTCCTGTAATAGCAGGTATTGCTCAAGAATTAGGTGCCCTTACAGTAGGTATAATTACTAAGCCTTTCTCATTTGAAGGTAAAAAAAGAATGGACCAAGCAATAGCAGGTTTAGAGGAATTAAGAAAAAATGTAGATACATTAATAGTTATACCTAATGATAGATTGAGAGATATAATTGATAAGTCTACACCATTATTAGATTCATTTAAAGAAGTAGATAATGTACTTAGACGTGGTGTTCAATCAATTTCAGATTTAATAGCCGTTCCAGGACTTATAAATCTAGATTTTGCCGATGTTAAAACAATAATGGAAAAACGTGGTAAAGCACTTATAGGTATTGGTATAGGAGTAGGTGAAAATAGAGCAACAGAGGCAGCTAAGCAAGCCATTGCTTCTCCTTTACTTGAAACTAGTATAGATGGTGCTACAGATGCTATTATTAATGTTACTGGTGGTAATAATTTAACACTCTATGAAGTTGAGGAAGCAGCTGAAGTAATCAGAAATAGTGCTAAAACGGATGTAAATACTATATTTGGTGCTGTTATTAATGAAAATTTAAACGATGAAATAATAGTTACAGTAATTGCTACAGGTTTTGAAGATCAAGAAAAAGAAGAAACAGTAGAACCAACAAGAAGTGAAAGAACTGAGGTAAATAAGGTTAATTATAGAAATAATTATGATGAAGATTCTGATGATAGTTCAGATGACGATATTATTCCATCATTTTTGAGAAAAAGAGGCGGATTTTAAAATATAAAGACATCGATTTAGGTGTCTTTTATAGTTAATTATTTAATATTTCACGTTTTATGTTTACTTAAATATAATATTATTATATAATAAATAATAATTATAAAGTTTTTATTTGAAGTCAAATTAATGATATAACAAAAGAATAAAGGAGTGTGATAAAAATGAAAAGTGATATAGAAATAAGTAATGAAAGTAATCTTTTAAACATAGAAAAGATTGCCGATAAGTTAAACATAGATAATAAATATTTAGAATGCTATGGTAAATATAAAACTAAAATTAATTTAGATTACAATAGTTTACCTGATAGAAATAGTAAATTAATACTTGTTACGTCAATAAATCCAACTCCATTTGGTGAAGGAAAGACAACTATTAGTATAGGAATAAATGATGCTTTAAGAAAGTTAAATAAAAACTCTGTAGTAGTTTTGAGAGAACCATCATTAGGCCCTGTATTTGGTATAAAAGGTGGAGCAACAGGTGGTGGATATTCTCAAGTTGTACCAATGGAAGACATTAACTTACATTTTACAGGTGATATTCATGCTATTGAATCAGCAAACAATTTATTATGTGCAATAATAGATAATCATATATTTCAAGGAAATGAACTTGGAATAGAAGAAGTAGTATATAATAGATGCATAGATTTAAATGACAGGGCTTTAAGAGAGGTAAAATTGTCTAATAGAATAG
Source organism: uncultured Bacilli bacterium (assembly GCA_947632395.1). GTDB lineage: Bacteria > Bacillota_I > Bacilli_A > RF39 > UBA660 > UMGS1613. The sequence goes on from CANRPA010000018.1 coordinate 9,707, forward strand.
AACACTATAATATAACTGTTGCTAGTGAAATAATGGCAATACTTTGTTTAGCAAAAGATATAGATGATTTGAAGACACGTATAGGTAATATATTAATTGGTTATACCAAAGATAAAAAAATGATTTTTGCTAGGGATTTAGATTGTGTAGATGCAATTGCTATTCTATTAAAAGATGCTATAAAACCCAACTTAGTTCAAACCTTAGAAAACAATCCAGCAATTATACATTGTGGTCCATTTGCGAATATTGCTCATGGATGTAATTCAATAATCGCAACTAAATTAGGGCTTAAATTATGTGATTATGTTGTAACTGAAGCTGGATTTGGTGCAGATTTAGGTGCTGAAAAATTTCTAGATATTAAATGTCAATTAGGAAATTTAAAACCAAATTGTGTAGTTATAAATTCCACTATTAGAAGTTTAAAATATAATGGTGGAGTAAGTAAAGAAGATATAAATAAACAAAATATAGAGGCATTAACTACTGGTATATCTAATTTAGAAAGACATATAGAAAATGTAAGTAAATATACAAAAAATATTATAATATGTCTAAATAAATTTGAAAGTGATACTGAAGATGAAATAGATTATGTTAAAAAATTTGTTCAAAATATGGGATATGATATTGAAATATGTGAATCGTATAAATATGGTAGTAATGGATCTATTAATATTGCACAAAAAATAATTAATATTTGTGAAAATCCAGTAGATTTTAAACCTTTATATAATTTCAATGATACTATAATAAATAAAATAAATAAAATTGCTAAAGAAATATATAGAGCAAATAAAGTTATTATAAATGATGATATAAAAAATAAAATAAACATAATAGAAAAAAATAATTTAGATAAATTACCTATATGCATTGCTAAAACTCAAATGTCATTTAGTGATAATCCTAAATTACTTGGTGCACCTATCAATTTTGATATGACTATAACTGATATAAAATTAAATAGTGGAGCAGGATTTATAGTAGTTTTAATGGGTAATATTATGACACTTCCAGGTTTATCTAAAACATCTGCTTATCTTAATATGAAAATAGATAATAATGGTAATATAGAAGGCTTATTTTAATTAATATTAAACAATTTAGAACGTAATTTTACGTTCTTTTTTGTATATTTTAAAAATTTTTACTCATAACAAATTAGAAAGGAGAGTTTTATGGCACGCCACAAAGTAGAAATATGCGGCGTGAATACTGCGAATTTAAAAGTTTTAGATAATAATAGTATGATTGAGTTATTTAAAAAATATAGTCAAGGAGATAAATTTGCTAAAGAAGAATTAATTAATGGCAATTTAAAATTAGTTTTAAGTATATTAAAAAAATATAACAATAGATGTGATAATATGGATGATTTATTCCAAGTTGGATGTATTGGTTTAATAAAAGCAATAGATAATTTTGATTTAAAATTTGATGTAAAATTTTCAACATATGCAGTACCTATGATACTAGGTGAAGTAAAAAGATATTTAAGAGATAATAATAGTGTTAGAATTGCTAGGAGTATTAAGGATATTGCTTATAGAGCGCTCACAGTAAAAGAAAAATTAATACATGAATTAAATCGTGAACCTACTATAAAGGAAATAGCAAAAGAATTAGACCTTACTGAATATGAAGTAAGTAATGCTATAGATAGTATGAAAGATACAGTAAGTATATTTGAACCAATATATAATGATGGAGGCGATACTATATATCTTGCAGATCAAATAGAAGATAAAAATTCAAAAATGAAACAAGTAGAAGAAAGAATCGCACTTAATGAAGCAATAGAAAAATTAAAAGATAAAGAAAAATATATAATAATTGAAAGATATATTATGGGAAAAACTCAAATGGAACTTGCTGATGAAATTGGAATTTCTCAAGCACAAATTTCAAGATTAGAAAAAAATGCATTAAATAATATTAAAAATAGAGTCATATAGTAGGCAAAAGTCTACTATTTTCATATAATATATTGGTGATAATATGAGAATGTCTGAGCTACAAAATAAAACAGTTATAAATTTAGTAGACGGAAAAAATATAGGAAATATAATAGATATGAGCGTTGATGAAAAGGGGATTACTACAGGTTTAATAGTTGAAAAGAAAAGATTTTTAATATCATTTTTTTCAAGTAATAAAGAATTAACAATAAAATGGAACCAAATAGAAAAAATAGGTGAAGATGTTATACTTGTAAATGTTGTATATTAATATAAAAAGTGGTATACTATATTAGATTTCAAATGGAGGTAAAAGTATGATAAATGAAGATATTATAGATATTACTAATCCAAAACAAATTGGTGATCCAATTATTACTATGATAAGTGAAAATTTAGTTATAGAGATTCAAAATTATACATTTAGAGGAGAAAAATATTCAGATGTAGTTTTAATAAACTCTTCTATAGATAAACAATATTTTATAGGTAGATTTAAAGAACCACAAAGTCAAGTAAAAATATTGCATAATAAAGATAAAATACTAGTTTATAATGATGAATATAATATTAATAAAAGAAAAGATGTAATTAAAAGTGTTTTAGCGCTTTATAGTATACCAGATGACACTGTATATGCAGAAACAGAAAAGGATGCTTTAAACATATTTGATAAAAATATTGATTCCTCTTTTTTGGAAAACGGAAACAGATTGTTAGTAGAAACAGATATAGAAAGAAAAAATAAAACACTTATTAGAGTTTAAACTCTTTTTTTCTTGTTTTTAAAAGTAATTATTGATATAATTAATATGGTGGTAAGATATGTATTTAAAGAAAATAATCGCATCTGGATTTAAATCATTTGCTGATAATACTATTTTAGATTTAGATAAAAATATAACAGGTGTAGTAGGTCCAAATGGTAGTGGTAAAAGTAATGTAGTAGATGCTGTAAGATGGGTACTTGGCGAACAATCTGTTAAATCTCTTAGAGGAGATAACAATATGACAGATGTAATATTTTCTGGTAGTAAAAGTAGAAATCCCATGAATAGTGCAACTGTAACACTTGTTTTTGATAATTCAGATAATTATTTAAATATATCTTACGATGAAGTAGCAATAAAGCGTAGATTATTTAAAGATGGTACAAACGAATTTTTCTTAAATAATGAAAAATGTAGATTAAAAGATATAAGTGATTTACTTATGGATAGCGGTATTTCTAAAGAAAGTTTTAACATAATATCTCAAGGTAAAATTGACGATATATTATCAAGTAAACCAGAAAATAGAAGGATAATATTTGAAGATGCTGCTGGAGTTTCTAAATATAAAAAAAGAAAATTAGAAGCACTCCAAAAACTAGAAAAAACACATAGCAATATGGAAAGAGTTAGAGATATTATAAATGAATTAGAAATTCAAATTGAACCTTTAAGAACCCAAAAAATAAAGGCAGAAGAATACATAAATTTGAATGATGATTTAAAAGAACTTGAAATATCACTGATTGCTAATGATATAACAAACATCAACTATAAATATCAAGAAAACAAAGATATTTTAGAAAAATTAAATAAAGAAATATTAACTTTAAGTACAAAAACAAGTGAAAACGAAGCATCAACTTCAAATTACAAATTAAAAATAAATAACTTAGAAGATAAAATTAAAGAAAAACAAAAAGAATTATTAGATATAATCAGTAAAGTAGAAAAAATAAATGCTAAAAAGCAAATTATATTTGAAAGAAAGAAATATGAAGTTGAAGATTCTAAAGTACATTCAACTCAAATAAATCTAAAAACTGAAGAACTTAATTTAAAAAATGATATTAACACATATAATAATGAAATATCTATATTAACTGAAGAATTAAATAGCATTAATAAAAGTATTAATGAGTTAGATAGTAGTTTAGAAGTTATTAAAAATAATAAATCAAATGAATTGTTAAAATTAAATAATGTTATCAAAAATATAAGTATAATAAATACAAAAATAGATACATTAACTGAAAGTATTGATAACAATTCTGGATTACCATATTCAGTTAGAAACGTTTTAGATAATCCAAAACTTAGGGGGATTCATAATGCAATTGGTTCTTTAATAGAAGTAGATGAAAAGTACTCTAAAGCAATATCTATAACTTTAGGTGCAAATGCATCAAATATAGTTGTAGATAATGAAATATGCGCTAAAGAAGTAATAAATTATTTAAAAAGCAACAATATGGGTAGAGTGACTTTATTTCCTTTAAATATAATTAAAGAAAAATATATAGATAATGAAACTTTAAATTTATTAAGTAAAACAATTGGTTTTATAGATATAGCAAGTAATTTAACCAAATTCGAACCAAAATATTCTAATATAATAAAAAATCAATTAGGTAATGTAATAGTAGTAGATAATATAGACAATGCTAATATAATAAGTAAAAAAATAAATTATAAGTATAAAATTGTTACACTCGATGGTGAAGTACTTCATGTTGGAGGATCTCTTACTGGCGGTAGTATTAAGGTAAGAAATATAATTACAGATAAATATGATTTAGAAAACAATTTAAAACAAAAGGCAAAATTAGAAACAGAACAACAAAATTTTGAAAATAATATAAACAAAATAGATTATGATTTAAAATCTATAGAAGATAAATTATATTTATTGAATAAAGAAAAAATAGAAAAACAGGAACAAATTAACTCTAAAAATAATATTATAAATAATATAAATAAAAAATTAGAAGAAATTGAAATAGAGATTAAAACAAATGAAAATTCATTAAATAATACAATTGATAAAGAAGAGGAATTAGTTATAAAGGAATATTATGATGCATTAAATAGTAAAACTAATATTGAATCAGAACTTGAAAAACTTAATAATGAAAAAACAAAATTGTCAAATGAACTTGAAGAATATGAATACAACATTAAAAAAGATAACTCATTATACAACGAAAAAAATGATTTAATAAAAAATCTTGAAATAGAAATAAATAGGGCAGATGTAAAACTTGATAATTTACTTAATATTTTGAATGAAACATATGGAATGACATATGAAAAAGCAATAAGTTTATATAAACTTGATATAGATGAAAATATAGCTAGAAATAAAGTAAATTCATTAAAAAGAAAGATAAAGGAAATAGGACCAGTAAATGTAATGGCACCCGCTGAATATGAAAAAGTTAGTGAAAGATATGAATTTTTAATACATAATGAAGAGGATTTAGTTAAAGCTGAAAAGACATTGCTTGAAATAATTGATGAAATGGATAATATAATGAAACAAGAATTTTTAAAAACATTTAAAATTATTCAAGAAAATTTTACTAAAACATTTAAAGAATTATTTAAGGGTGGTCATGCAGAATTAAAACTTACAGATTCATCTAATATACTTGAAACAGGTATAGAAATAATCGCATCACCTCCAGGTAAGACTCTTAAAAGCATTAATTTATTATCTGGTGGAGAGAAAACATTTACAGCAATTAGTTTATTATTTGCTATTTTAAAATCTCGCGAAGTACCATTTACAATATTAGATGAAGTTGAAGCCGCACTTGATGAAGTAAATGTTGAAGCATTTGGAAAATATATCCAAAAACTAAAAGAAAAAACACAATTTATAGTTATAACACATAAGAAAAAAACTATGGAATATGCTGATACTTTATACGGAATAACAATGCAAGAATCTGGTGTTAGTAAATTAGTTAGCGTTAAATTAGAAGAAATAAAGTAGGTGATAATGTGAATTATTTATTATATGGTACAGAACAATTTTTAATAAATAAAGAAATAAAAAATATAATAGATAAATTAAAAATTGATGATATTAATATTTCAAAATATGATTTAGAAGTAAATACAATAAAAGAAATATTAGAAGATGCTAATACATTATCACTTTTTTCTACTAATAAATTAATAATAGTAGAAAAATCTTTTGTATTTTCAAGAACTACTAAAAAAATTGATTATATAGAACTACTTGAAGAATATTTAAAAAATCCAAACAAAGATGTAACTATTATATTTATAAATAATAACGAAAATATTGATAACGTAAAAAAGATAGTTAAATATATAAAAGATAATGGCGTTATTAAAGAATTTAATCCTTTAAAGAACTCTAATAGTATTGTTAAAACAATGTTTGATGATTATAAAATTAGTAGTAGTGATATAGAATATCTTATAAATAGAATAGGGAATAATTTAGAAATAATATATCAAGAAATAGAAAAATTAAAAATGTATAAACTTGATGATAAAATTATAACTCGTAGAGATATAGACAATTTAACAGTAGAAAATATTAATATAGATATATTCAAATTTGTAGATGATATAATAAATAAAAACAAAGAAAATGCAATTAAAACATATAAAGAACTTTTAAAACTAAATGAAGAACCAATAAAAATAATTACACTTTTAGCAAGTAAATTTAGACTTATGTATCAAGCGAGTGTACTTTCTAAAAAGGGTTATACAGAAGATGATATATCTGAAATACTTAAAACACATAAATATCCGGTACATTTAGCTATAGTAGCTGGGTATAAATATAACCCTAAAATATTACTTAAGTATTTAGAAGATTTAGCTGACTTAGATATTGGAATAAAGAGTGGAGAAAAAGATAAAAATTTATCTTTAGAATTATTTATATTAGAATTGTGAGAGTATATTAACAAAAAACTAAAAAAATTTATAAAGATTTTATAAATAAGTATTTAACAAATAAAGTTATGTTAGATAAATAAAAAAATAAACTTTAGTACTATAGAAAAATTAGATAAAGTTGTACATAATAAAGTTTTATGTGAAATTCAAAAATAAGTTCAAAATAGAACTTGTTTTTTTATAGTTTTATTAACACAAAAAAAGAAATAATGATAACTATTCATTAATAATTTTTTTTAGTCTTTCATTTATTTCTTTTAGTTTTAATTCATTTTTATTATTTTGAGGTTTATAATACCTTTTATTTTTTAAATTATCTGGTAAATATTGTTGTTTAACTACATGATTAGGATAGTCATGAGCATATTTATAATCTGGAGATGTAGTTTTTATATTATTTGGAACATTACCTGTATTACCTTTATTTATATCATTCATTGCTTCTTCAATAGCCAGATATGCACTATTAGATTTAGGAGATAAAGCAAGTTCTATAACTGTTTTAGCAAGTGGAATTCTTGCTTCTGGTAGTCCTAATCTTTCACATGCATTTATGCAAGCTTCTACTTTAACTCCCATATCAGGATTTGCTAGGCCAATATCCTCATAAGCAATAACACTCATTCGCCTAAATATAATATCTAAATCTTCAGCTTCTATTAATCTTGCAAGATAATGAAGTGCTGCATCAACATCAGAGCCTCTAATACTTTTTTGAAAAGCACTTATTACATCATAATATCCATCACCATTTTTATCATGGAATAAATTAGGTTTATTACTTATATTTTTTAAAGAATCCAACGTTACTTTTTTATCGGTAGAGTAGTATGCAACTTCGAGTAAATTATATGCATATCTAAGGTCACCACTAGATATATTGGAAATATAATCAATACAATCATCATCAATATAAATATCTTTTAAATTATTTTTAATAACTCTTTTAATAGCTGTTTTAACATCATCACTAGTTAATTCTTTAAGTTCAAATATTTGACATCTAGAGCGTATTGCTGGATTAATAGAATGATATGGATTAGATGTAGTCATTCCTATTAAAATAATTAATCCACTTTCTAAATATGGCAAAAGTAAATCCTGTTTGTCTTTATTTAGCCTATGTATTTCATCCATTATAACAACAAGTCCACCATACATTTTTGCTTCTTCTATCACAATATCAAAATCTTTTTTATTATTTATAGTTGCATTAAGTGATCTATATCTAAGACCTAATTCTTCAACTAAAACATTAGCTATAGTAGTTTTACCAATACCTGGTTTTCCATATAAAATCATAGAAAATAACTTATTGTTTTTAACTAAATTATTAAATACTTTTCCTTCCCCAATCAAATGTGTTTGACCTATAACATCGTCTAATTTTTTAGGTCTTAAAGAAATTGCTAAAGGTTCCATAACATCACCAATACTATTTTAACATAAAATAGTAAAAAACAAAATTAATCTATTTATTTATTTATTATTATTTTTTTATATTTAAATCTTTTATAATATTTTTAACATATTGTATTATAATTAACTCAAAATAATATATAAACTATAACAAATTAAACTATAAAAGTGATATAATTAAATAAGGTGGTATAATGAATTTAGAAGATATAAAAAACGATTATTTAAGATATTTACTTATAGATAAAAATTATAGTAAAAATACTATAGACTCTTATAATATAGATTTAGAAAAATTTACTCAATATTTTAAGAATAATGACATAAAAAAAATAACTAGTGATAATTTAAAGGAATATATTAAATATTTAAATAATCAAAATTTAAATGAAAAATCAATATCTAGAAATATTTCATGTTTAAAAAGTTTTTATAAGTATTTAGTGATAGAAAAAATAGTTAAAACTAATGTAGCAGATGTTTTATATATGCCTAAAATACAAAAAAGTTTACCAAATATTTTATCTCCTAACGAAGTAGATGAATTACTAAATATAAATCTTAAAGATTCATTTAGTTATAGAAATAAGGCAATGTTAGAACTTATGTATTCATCTGGGCTTCGTGTTTCAGAATTAGTTGATTTAAAACTACAAAATATAGATTTTAGTGAAGATATAGTAAGAATATTTGGAAAGGGTAGTAAGGAAAGAATTGTACCAATTGGAGATTATGCTAAAGAATATTTAGAAAAGTATATAAATGAATATAGAAATACTATGTTTAAAAACGGAATAAACGAATATGTTTTTTTAAATAATCATGGAAATAAAATGACTAGACAAGGTTTTTTTAAAATAATAAAACAACTCGCTAAAGAAAAAAACATAAATAAGGATATCTCACCACATACACTTAGACATTCATTTGCTAGCCATATGTTAAAATATGGTGCAGATTTAAGAACTATACAGGAACTTTTAGGACATTCTGATATATCAACTACTCAGATTTATACTCATATTACAAACGAAGAATTAAAACATAATTATGAAGAGTATCATCCTCATGGTAGTTAATAGTACTTTACACATTTTAAAAATTTAATAAGTAAAAATACATAAATTGTGATAGAATAATAATGGAGGTAGTTATGAAATTTAATAGAATATTTTTAATAGTTTGTGATTCACTTGGAGTAGGAGAAGCAAAAGATGCTGATAAGTTTAATGATGTTGGAGCATCTACACTTGGACATATACTAGAATATAATCCAATAGATTATCCAAATTTAGAAAAAATGGGTTTTTTAAATTTAGTAAATTATAAAAATGTATTAAATACAGATTCATATTATACTAAAGCACATCCAAAAGCAAATGGTAAGGATACACTAACAGGACATTTAGAAATGATGGGAATAAGAACTTTAATACCATTTAAAACATTTACAGAAACAGGTTTTCCTAAAGAATTAATACATGAATTAGAACAAAAAAGTGGAAGAAAAGTTATAGGAAATTGCAATGCATCAGGTACTGAAATAATTGAAAAGTTAGGTAAAGAGCAAATGGAAACAGGAAGTTTAATAGTATATACATCAGCCGATTCAGTACTTCAAATAGCTGCTCACGAGGATGTAATTCCACTAAATGAATTATATAAAATATGTGAAATTGCTAGAGAATTAACCCTTAAAAACGAATGGAAAGTAGGAAGAGTAATTGCTAGACCATATATTGGTCAACCTGGAAACTTTATTAGAACTGCAAATAGACATGATTATGCATTAGATCCAGTAAGTGATACTGTCTTAGATAATTTAAAAAATTCTGGATATGATGTATATTCAATAGGAAAAATAAGTGATATTTTCAATAATTGTGGAATTACAAGAAGTACAAAAACAAAAGATAATTTAGATGGTATAAATAAAATAATAGATACTATTAAAGAAGATTTTAAAGGATTATGTTTTGCTAATTTAAATGACTTTGATTCAAAATATGGTCATAGAAGAAATATAAAAGGATATGCTGAAGCAATAAAAGAATTAGATAATTATATACCTATAATTAAAGAGAATTTAAGAGATGATGATTTACTTATAATAACAGCAGATCATGGTAACGACCCATCCTTTAGAGGTACAGATCATACAAGAGAAAATGTACCAGTATTAATTTATTCAAAATCATTTAAAGAACCTAAAAAATTAGATGATTTAGAATGTTTTAGTGATATAGGTGCTCTTATAGCAAACAATTTTAATGTTAAAATGCCTGAAGTAGGTAAAAGCTTTTTAGATAAATTAATATGACATATGATGAGTTTATTAAATATCTATATAGTTTTCAAGACTTAAAATATAGAAATTTTCATAAGAAATTAATATTAACTGATGACTTAATAGGTATTAGAACTGAAACATTAAAAAAAATAGCAAAAGCCATATCTAAAGACAATTATAAATTATTTATAAAAAATAATAGACATATTTTATATGAAGAAAATGTAATACATGGATTGTTATTAGGATATTTAAAACTTGAATTTAATATTTTAAAAATATTTATAGATGAATTTTTACCTTTTATTAATAATTGGGCAGTATGTGATTTAACTGTATCTAATTTAAAAGCATTTAGTAAAAATAAAGAGAATGGATTTGAAGAAGTAAAAAAATACCTAAAAAGTAAGAATACTTGGATAAATAGATTTGGGTATGTTGTATTGCTAAATTATTATATTGAAGATAAATATATAGATAAAATATTTAAATTATGTGAAAACTATCCTGACGAGTATTACGTTAAAATGAGTATTGCCTGGTTAATTAGCATGTGTTATATAAAATATAAAAACAAAACTATACAATATTTAAATAATTGTAAACTAGATATATGGACATACAATAAAACTATACAAAAGATAATTGAATCTAATAGGGTATCTAAAGAAGAAAAAGAAATATTAAAAAAAATGAAAAAGAAATAAAACTTTTCATTTTTTTGTAAAATAATTAAATTTATATACAAATTATTGTAATAAAAATATTAAAATGGTAAAATAATAAAATGTGATGTATATGATGTATTTTAATAAAAAAATAAAAGGATTGATATTAATTGTGCTTTTATCTTTAATATTTATTGTATTTAGTATAATTAAGTATAAACATAATACATATAAGTATGTAATTAAATATAATAGTAAATTTATAATTAATAAAGTAATTATAGTAGGGGATTCAAGAATGGAACTTATAAGGGATAAAAGAGATAGGTTAAATATACCAGACTATTTTATATTTGATGCTAAAAGTGGTGCTTATATTAAATGGTTTAAACAAACTGGATTACCTGATTTAATTGAAATATTAAGTAATAAAAAGGATTATTATCATTATCATGTTGTATTTAATTTAGGAGTAAATGATATTGATTATGATATCGATTTAATTGAAAGAGTAAAAGAATATTATGGAATGTATAGAGATTTAATTGTTCAAAATAAAGATATAAGCTTTTACTTTTTATCAGTTAATCCAATTGATGAAAATAGAATATATGATAAATTTCCTTCCAATAGTAGAACAAATTCAGAAATTCAAATTTTTAATAACTATATTAAATATAGTTTAAATAGAGATAATTTTAGCAATGCTAAATATTGTGATTCATATAACGATTTATCATTTAATCTTCCAGATGGATTACATTATAGTGATAAAACTGATCAAGATATAATAAATTATATAAATAATTACTGTATAGATTTTAAGTAACATTTAATATGTTATTTTAAATTTTTTAAAGCATACAATTTTACTGGTGATATTATGTCTAGTAATATGTATGCTTTTGTTTTGTCTAGTTTAGCTGGTATATCTACTTTAATAGGCTTTTTCTTTATATATATAAAAAAGGGTAGGGATAATATTATTAGTAAAGCACTTGGATTTGCTAGTGGAGTAATGATTACAATATCTATAACAGATTTAATTCCTAATTCCTTTTTACTAATAATTAAAAATTATAATCGAACTCATACCTTATTTTTAGTTTTAATAGGCTTTTTTATTGGAATTATAATTTCAAGTATAATAAATCAAAAAGTAGAAAAAAAGTCTAAAAATGACTCTAAATTATATAAATTAGGTATAATTACAATGTTAGTAATTATGCTTCACAATATACCTGAAGGTATTGCTACATATGTTACTACAACTCAAAATATTAAACTAGGTATTACACTTGCTGTAGCAATAGCGTTTCACAATATACCTGAAGGTATATCTATTAGTATTCCAATTTATTATTCAACTAATAGCAAATTAAAATCATTTATATATACTTTAATATCAGGTTTATCTGAACCATTAGGCGCTCTTATTTCTTATTTATTTTTATCTAAATATATTAATGATACTATTTTAGGAATAATATATTCTATAATAGCAGGAATGATGATTAATATAGGTATAAATGAACTTTATAAAGAATCATTTAATTATAATAAGAAAAATACTGTTATTTTCTTTATTATAGGAATAGTCTTAATGTTATTAATAACTTTTGTCAAGACATCGTGACCCCAAAGTAGAAAATAATCAATTATCTACTAAGTAGATAATCATTAAGGAC
>CANRPA010000019.1 GCA_947632395.1 uncultured Bacilli bacterium
AGGTGTGCTTGCTTCTAACAAAGAAAAATTTGATAAAATAAAAAAAGTTTATATATTTCAGACTATTGACAAAGTAATTTTGTTAATAGTTTTTATTTTTGTAAATATTAACAATAAATATATATAAAATGAATTTAAGGAATTTGCCTACTATTAAAAAAAACAAATAAGTAAAAATATTTAATAGTCTGAATCTAGTAATATTACTAGATTTTTTTCATATACTTTATTGGTGATTATATGACTATAGGAGAAATAAAAAAAATAGTTAATGGAGAAGGTAATGTAGATAATAATATAAAAATAAAAAATATTAAAACAAATAGTAAAGATGTTAAAAAGAATGATTTATTTATTGCATTAAAAGGAAAAAAATATGATGGAAATATATTTATTGAAGAAGCATTAAAAAAAGGTGCAATTTGTATAACTGATAAAGATAATAATAATTGTATAAAAGTTGAAGATACAAGAGATGCATTATATAAATTAAGTAATTATATTAGAAATGAGTATGATATACCACTAATTGCTGTTACAGGTTCAAATGGAAAAACAACAACTAAAGAACTTATATATCATATATTAAGTAGTAAATACAATGTACTTAAAAATGATAAAAGTGAAAACAACATATATGGTGTATCTAATACACTATTTAAATTAAATAAAGATTATGATTTAATTGTAATGGAACTTGGTAGTAATCATATTGGAGAAATAAGCGAATTATCTAATATGTGCAATCCAACTTTAGGTGTTATTACAAATATAGGCTCATCACATTTAGAATATTTCAAAACAAGAAAAAATATATTTAAAGAAAAATATAGCATAATAAGTGGTATGAAAAAAATAAATTTAATAGTAAATGGGGATAGTAAATATTTAAAAAATGTAAAATGTTATAAATGTGGCTTAAATTTAAATAATGATTTAATTGCTTATAATATATATGAAAGTTTTGAATTTATATCATTTAATATATATTTAGATAAAGAATATAAAATAATATTTAATAGTCCAGGTAAACACTTTATAAATGATATATTACTTGCTATAAAAGTATGTTTAAATTTTAATATTGATATAAAAACTATAATAGAAAAAATAAAAGATTTTAAACTTAGTGATAAAAGAATGAATATATTAAAATATGATAGTAATTATATAATAAATGATTGCTATAACTCTAGTTATGAATCTGTATGTGCGGGAATTGATATACTTAAAAATATTCATGAACATAAAATACTTATTATAGGTGATATATTAGAACTTGGTAAATATTCTAAAAAAATTCATAAAAAGTTAAACAAAAAAATAAGTGAACTTGATAATTATATAGTATATACAGTAGGGAATTTTTCTAAATATATAAATGGAATTAATTTTGAAGATAGTGAACATTTAATAGAATATTTAAAAAATGAAAATATAAATAATAGTTATATATATATAAAAGGATCAAGAAAAATGTATTTAGAAAAAATAGTAGAATATTTTGAACATAACTGATATAATATAATCATAAGTATTAGTTAATAATATATAATTTAGTGAGGTGTTTTTCAAATGAAAAAAAAGGTATTATTGTGTATTATTTTGGTTGCAGTATTAGTAATGTTATTGATTTTATTGTTACCAAATAAAAAAAATAAGGAGAAAAATGATCCTATAACACTAGAAGCAACTGTATTAAATTTAGAAAATGGAATACTTACAGTAAAGACAAATGATAATGTTATATATAAATTTAAAAATGAAACAGTAACTCTTGTAATAGGTGATTCCATAACACTAGAATATTCTGGATTACTTGATAAAGATAAGGATATTCAAGATGGTGAGGTAATAAGTTATATTGTAAAAGAAAAAACAAATGATAATAAACTTCCAGATGTTTATAGTGATAATGGGATATTTAGTACATTTTATCTTTTAGCATATGATAAACTAAATTCTTTAACAATTGATGAAAAAATAGGACAATTATTACTTGTAAGATATCCAGATACTAATATATTGGATAGTTTAAAAAAATACAATTTTGGAGGATATATTTTCTTTGAAAAAGATTTTAGAGATAAAACAAAAAGTGAAGTTGTAGATATGATAAAAAATTTACAAAATACATCTAAAATACCTCTTTTGATTGCAGTTGATGAAGAAGGAGGAACAGTTGTCAGAGTAAGTAGTAATCCAAATTTGGCTAGTTCACGTTTTAAATCTCCAAGTGAATTATATAAAACTGGTGGGCTTGATTTAATAAAGCAAGATACAATAGAAAAAAGTGAAGTACTAAAAAATTTAGGTATTAATCTTAATTTGGCTCCAGTAGTGGATGTCACTACAAGTTCAAGTGATTATATGTATGGCAGGGCTTTACAACAAAATACTGCATTAACTAGTGATTTTGCTAGAACAGTAATTAGTGCGAGTAAAGGAACTGGCGTATCATATACATTAAAACATTTTCCAGGATATGGAAATAATACAGATACTCATACAGGAACTTCAAAGGATCCAAGAACTTTAGAAAGTATAATGCAAAATGATATACCTCCATTTGAGGCAGGCATAGATGCAGGTGCAGAAGCAATACTTGTAAGTCATAATATAGTAAGTAGTATAGATCCTCTAAATCCAGCATCACTTTCATTAGATGTTCACAAACTACTTAGAGATACTCTTGGATTTACTGGGGTAATTATGACAGATGATTTAGATATGGGCGCTAGCAAAAATATAGGTAATAAAGCCTTAAAAGCACTCAAAGCAGGTAATGATTTAATAATAACTACTGATTATGAAGAAAGTTTTAATGAAATAAAATCCGGTTTAGAAAATGGTGAAATAACAGAAGAAGAAATAAATAGATTAGTATTTAGAGTTCTTGCATGGAAATACTATAAAGGATTGATTATAGAAAATGATAAATAATATTGCTTTTGAGTGTAAAAAATAGTATAATTTTGGTAGGTGATTTATATGGTATGGATTTGGTTAGGTGTTGTAATTACATTAACATTTATAGAAATTTCAACAGCGGGATTAGTTTCAATTTGGTATATAGCAAGTGCTTTAGTCTCTCTTGTGTTGTCATTCTTTATAGATAACTTTTTAATACAATTTGCTGTATTTGTAATTCTTGGTACAATTCTTGTTATAACAACTAGGGATTATTTAGTAAAATTTTTAGTAAAAACAAAGGAAAAGACAAATATAGATAGAATAATAGGTATGACAGGTATAGTAACAAAAGAAATAACTAAAAATAGTTCTGGTGAAGTTAAGGTAGATGGAAAACTTTGGACTGCAATATCTAATAAAAAAATAAAGGTCGATAGTGCTGTAAAAGTACTTGAGATAAATGGTGCAAAAATAAAAGTAGAGGAGGTAGATGAGTAATGCAATTTTTAATAATTTTACTAATAATAGTTATTATTTTAATAATTCCAAATATTAAAATAGTACCACAAGCAAAATCATATGTAATAGAAAGGTTAGGTTCTTATTTTCAAACTTGGGGTAATGGATTACATATAAAAATTCCATTTATAGATCGTGTTTCAAACCAAGTAACATTAAAAGAAATAGTTAAGGATTTTGCACCACAACCAGTTATAACAAAAGATAATGTAACTATGCAAATAGATACAGTAGTTTATTTTCAAATTACTGATCCTAAGTTATATACTTATGGAGTTGAAAATCCTATAAGTGCAATTGAAAACTTAACTGCAACTACACTTCGTAATATAATAGGTGAACTTGAACTTGATGAAACTTTAACAAGTCGTGATTTAATAAATTCAAAAATGAGATCAATTTTGGATGATGCGACAGATCCTTGGGGAATTAAAGTAAATAGAGTAGAAGTTAAAAATATAATCCCACCTAGAGATATTCAAGAAGCAATGGAAAAACAAATGCGTGCTGAACGTGAAAGACGTGAATCTATTCTTAAAGCTGAAGGTGAAAAGAAATCTGCTATATTAATAGCCGAAGGTGAAAAAGAAAGTGCTATTTTACGTGCTGAAGCAAAAAAACAAGCACAAATTAAAGAAGCAGAAGGTGAAGCAGAAGCTTTACTTAAGATAAAAAATGCAGAAGCAGAGGGAATAAAAATAATTAAAAATGCTGCTCCTGATCAAAAAATTATTGCAATGAAAAGTTTAGAAACTTTATCAAATGTAGCAAATGGTCATGCAACAAAAATAATTGTTCCATCTGATTTACAAAATATTGCAACATTAGGAACAACTATAAAAGAAATGCTAAAAGATGAAAAATAGTTTAAAAAACATTTTTAAAATATTAATTTGGCCTATCATATTTATGCTAGGTCAATTTTTTATACAATATATATTTGTAGCAATTTTTAATGCCAAAGAAAAGGGAAGCATGACTACGGAGGCATTTTTGGAATATATTAAAACAGATGAATATAATTTAAAATTAAACAATTTTATTGATTCTAGAATATTAATTATAGGATTAATAGTAGCAATAATTTTCATACCATTATTTTATAGATTATTTAAAAAATATAAAGTAAAAAATAATTTTAAAATAAACGATATAATAATACCTATATTATTTGGAATAAGCATTTCACTTATTTATAATATAACACTATTTAATTTAAATAATGTATTTTACTTTACAAATATATTTGAACCAGTTCAGTTACCACTTATAGTTAATATATTAACATCTGGAATATTAGGACCTATAATTGAAGAATTTTTATTTAGAGGAATAGTTTATAACAGATTAAAAGAATTTAATTCTCCTATGAAATCAATGATAATTACAGGTATATTGTTTGGAATATTTCATATTGATATAATAAATGCTATATATGGATTTGGTGTTAATTTTATTTTAATATATTTATATGAAAAATATAAATCTTTAAAAGCACCTATTATTATGCATATTTCACTTAATACAATTATATTAATTATGTTTAACTTAATAGTAAAAAATTATATGATATTTAACTTGTATTTATTGGTTGTATCAATATTAGTTTTATTAATTTTAAAAAAAATTATAAAAAAAGATGTATAAATAAAATTAAATTGCTCAATATAATAATGTCAATAGTTAATTGACATATGGAACTAAAGAATATAACTTTAGTTCTTTTAATATATTGAAAATTATGTTAATATTTTAAATAGGTGATGATATGAGACCAATTATTGGAGTATTAGGTAGAGCTAATAGTGAAAAATTAGGACATAATATAGTATGTTGTTTTGAAAAAGTTAGAAGAAGCATAATAAAAAACGGAGGTATACCAATATTAATATTACCAACGCAAGATGTAGAATATGAATCATTAAGTCCTAAAGATGTTTATTTACTAACAGATAGTGAAAAAGAAATGTTAATTAATGAAATAAATTTATGTGATGGGATTTTAATACCTGGTACTACTAAATTATATGAGTATGATAAATTTGTATATAGATATGCTAAAGAAAAAGATATGCCAATTTTATGTATATGTGGTGGAATGCAATTAATGGCAATTGCTAATGAAAATTTAGAAGAAATAAAAAATATTATAGTACCTAACAGTACTAATATAAACCATTCAGATGCAGAAAAGGATTATGTCCATGAAGTAAGAATAATTAAAGATACAGTTTTAAGTAGAATAATAAATAAAGATAAAATAAAAGTAAATAGTAGACATAAATTTCATATAGAAAATACTAATTTAAAAATATCAGCATATTCAACTGATGGAATAATAGAAGCATTAGAAGTACCAGATAAAAAATTTATATTAGGTGTTCAGTGGCATCCAGAAGCAATGTTAGAATATGATGAAGATTCAAAT
Source organism: uncultured Bacilli bacterium (assembly GCA_947632395.1). Classification (GTDB taxonomy): domain Bacteria; phylum Bacillota_I; class Bacilli_A; order RF39; family UBA660; genus UMGS1613. The sequence goes on from CANRPA010000019.1 coordinate 5,861, forward strand.
AAAATAATTAAATATTTTATAGATAAGTGTAAAGAAAAACAGTAGGATATACTGTTTTTAATTTCTATATTTTGTAATTTCATTAGATATATTAAATATGATTCCTACCATAATCATATAACTAAGTAAACTTGATCCACCATAACTAATAAAGGGTAGGGTAATTCCTGTAATTGGCATAAGACCAATAGTCATTCCTATATTTTGAAATTGTTGATATAAAAGCATTCCTATAATACCACTTATAACATATTTATTTATATTATTTGGGCTTTCAACTGCAAGTCTTACAAGTTTTATATCAAAAAATGTAATTAAAACTATTAAAAATAGTGACCCGAAAAAGCCAAAATTATTTGAATAAACTGCAAATATAAAATCTGTTTGTGGTTCTGGAAAATAAATAGGAGTGTTATTTATTCCATATCCAAGTAATCCTCCGCTACCAATAGATGTAATACCATTTTCAAGTTGAAAACCACTACCTTGTGACCAATTAAGTAATCTATCAATTCTAAGGAATAATGATGATCCAAATATTTTAATAAACAAATCATTATTTGTAAAATATATTAGTAATATTGAACCTATAGTAATACCAATAATACTAAAAAGAATAATAAACCATCTATATCTAATTCCAGATATGAAAAGCATAATTATAGTAATTAATAAATAAATAAGTACAACACCTGTATCAGGCTCTAAAAATGTTAAAATAGATGGAATACCTACAACACATAAAATTTTAAGTAAAAATATAAATTCATTTTTCATACTAGGATTATTATATTTTTCTTTGAAATCGTTAATCATTCTACCAAGTACAATTATAAGAATAATTTTCATAAATTCACTTGGTTGAACATTACCAACACCTTTTATAACAAACCAACATTTTGCATCGTTAATAGGTTTACCAAAAAATAAAACTAATATAAGAGATATAACACCTAGTATGTATAAAAACCAGGCATTCTTAAATAAGAAATCATTGCCTATAAACATAATTATAAATGCAATAATAAATCCAATAGAATACCACATAATTTGTTTCATTACGAAATTATTATTTTCACTTAAAAGAGTTTCCGCACTACCAATAGTAACAACACTTATTAAAGCAAAAATAAGTAAACAGATTAATATAGTAATATCTACCTTATATTTAGAACCACCTTTCATATAATCACCATTATTATCTTACACTATATTATATTTTTATACAACAAAATTAACTTTCTTTTTTTAAAAAAATATAGTATAATTAAATAGGTGATGAAATGAGAATTGAGTATATAATAATAATTATTATAGGAATAATAATTGCTATTGCAATTACACGTTCTAAAAGAAAAGATTTTAAAATAGATGCTAATAAATTAATAATGTTATTAGGTGGAAAAGAAAATGTAATTGATTATAAATTTAATAAATCTAGATTTGTGGTAAATTTGAAAGATGTTACAAAAGCAAATAAAGAAGGAATACAAAAATTAGGTGCACAAGGAATAGTAGAAATAGATAATCAATTAAAAATTATATTAGGAAAAGATGCTAAACAGATAAAAAGATGTATAAGTGATTTAAAGTGATATTTCGTCACTTTTTTTCATAATTCGACAAAATTTGACAAATATGATTAATATAATAATAATGGTGATTGTTATATGAATATATTTAAAATAGTGTTTTTAGATGTAATATTATTAATGTTTCCAATATTAATTTATTTTATTTATTTGTCCACAAATATAAATATTAATAATAAAATAAAACAAGTATACTTTAGGTTAGCACTTTCTTCATCTTTTTTTATATTATATAATTTAGGCGATAATAACTTAAAAATAATATCAATATTAACGCTTAATTCTATTATTATATTGTCACTTTTAGAAGATGAATATGTACTTGGGAATATATTCCCATTTATAATACTATTATTTTATTTTAATGATTTTAATAAAATATATTTATTATTATTTATACCTCTATTAATAAACATAATATATTTATTTAAAGAAAAAATAAAAGATATATTATTTATACAAATTTATATATTAGTATCAAGTATAATATATTTTATATGGATATATGCATTAAATAATACATACTTTGATATTAAAAATATCTTATTTACATTAGCAAGTTATTTTTTCATAGTAAACATAATGTATTTGATATATGTAACAGGTAAAAAAGCACTTAATACACATATGACATTTAAAGAATTGCAAAAAGAAAAACAGATAAGGTTGTCTTTATTTAAAATAACACATGAAATAAAAAATCCTATAGCGGTTTGTAAAGGATATTTAGATATGTTAGATGTAAAAAATCAACAACAAGTAGAAAAATACATACCAATTATAAAATCAGAAAACGAAAGATTATTATCACTTCTTCAGGATTTTTTACTTATTAATAAAAGTAATTTAGATTTAGATATAATGGATTTTAATATGTTAATAGAAGATACCGTAGAAAAACTAAATCCGCTTTTAAATGAAAATCACATTAAATTAAATTTAAATATGTTAGATGATGAAATATATATAAATGGTGATTATAATAGACTTTCGCAAGTACTTATAAATTTAATAAAAAATAGTGTTGAGGCACTTGTTTTAACTAAAAATGCTTCAATAACAATATCAACTAAAATTAAAAAGAACAAATATGTTTTAATACTTGAGGATAATGGTGAAGGAATGAGTGAAGAAACATTACAAAAAATGAGAGAGCCTTTTTTTACAACTAAATATAGAGGCTCTGGGTTAGGTGTATCTCTTATTTATGAAATTGTAGAGGCACATAGTGGTAAAGTAGAATACACATCAGCATATGAAAAAGGAACTAAAGTTACAATACAAATACCTCTTTATGAGCAAAGTTAATTAATATTAAATAAAATAGTCATATTACCAATCATTTTAGTTAAAACTACATATTATAAATTAGATAGGAGGTATTTATGTTTTTCAATAGAAATTGTGGTTGTGGATGCAATAGACAAATGCAACCTGAACAACCTATAATGGAACCAACAATAACAAATTGTGTAGAAAAGGAATTCTATCACGAAGTAAAACATTGTTGTCCAATTCATACACATGTAATAAATAAACATATATATACACATACTTATACTCCACAATATACTTGTGATGAAGAAAATGTAGTAATAAATAATGATTGCGGTAGCTGTGCTGGATTAAATGGAAAAAATTTTTAAAAGTAGTTTTACTACTTTTTTCTATTAGTGTAAATTAGTTGTAAATTTAAAAATCAAAATAAAAAATGACTTTGTATTTTATTGTAATGATGTAAAATATGTGCTATATTTTAAATAGATTAATATAATTTTTAGGAGTGATAAAATGAAGCTAAAAAAAAGTAATAAATCAGTAAAATTTAGTAGTAGAACTATACTAACGATTGCGCTTTTCATAGTATTTTTATTAATTTTGTTCTTTACATTAATGTATTATAAAAACGAAATAATTAAAAATCAAAAAGAAAAGTCTAATGAACCTGAAGTAGATACTACATTTGAAATTACATATGAAATTAATGAAGATTGTGTATCATATTTAAATAATTTAAAAGAAATAAATTATGAAGGGTTAAACGTAAGTGATTATAAAGATACAATTTTGTTATACAACACAATATATGAGGATAATGATACAACAAAAAAAGAAATGGAAAAACAATATACAGCTTGCTTAACAAATGTTAAATATTTAGATGGAGATGAAGAATATAGTCTAGAAGAGGCATTAAAAAAACAATTGTTAACACCAATTGATTTTGAAAATAAATTATATGATGATGGCCTTTATAAGGTTATTATAAAAGAAGAAATTGAATATGATACTTCATCACCAAATCTTGAACTAGTTTCGTTAACGATAAAAGAAGGGCAAACTTATTCTTTAGATAAATTTGTAAAATCTTGCAAAGATGATAGTGAAGAAGAATGTATATTGAGTTTTACAGATGAGAAAATGGGTTCATATACAAAGGCAGGTACATATGATATTGAAATAAGCGCTAAAGATAGTAGTAATAATGAAACTAAAAAAACAACTAAATTAAAAATAGAAGCTAAGCAAGTAGTAAAGGAAGAGCCAAAAGAACAACCAAAAGAGGAACCTAAAGAAGAGCCAAAGGAAGAGCCTAAAGAAGAACCAAAGGAAGAGCCTAAAGAGGAACCAAAAGAAGAGTCAAAAGATGATCCTGTATCAAATCAAGATCAAGAAACTAATGAAAATGAATCTAGTGAAGGTCAAGAAACTAATGGAAATGAACCTAGTGAAGGTCAAGAAACTAATGGAAATGAGCCTAGTAAAGGGCAAGAAACTAATGAAAATGAACCTAGTAAAGATGAAGAAAACTAAAGAGATTTATTCTCTTTTTCTTTATATTCTTCTAAAGTAAGATTGTTTTTATATATGTATTCAGCAATACTCCCTACATATCTAAAATGCCATGGTTCATATTTGAATCCAGTAATATGAAATTTACCTTTAGGATATCTTAAAATAAATCCGTATTTATAAGAGTTATTAATCATCCAGTAAAACTCCTTAGTACCTTCAAAATTATCGTAATCTAACGAAGTATCCGCAACATCTATAGCTAAACCAGTTTGATGTTCAGAATGACCAGCTCTTGCACTACACATATCTGCATAATTTTCACCTTTTTCTAGTTTGTAATTATTATATAAATTTTCTTGATATTCATAATCTCTAAATGCAGAAACTAATATAATATTAACTCCATCTTTCTTAGCATCTTCAACCATATTTAAAAATTCTTCCTTAGCTTTTTTTCTAAGTTTTCTATTTTCAAGTGAAAAGGCACTTGGAACTATTTCTAAATCATCAGGTATATAATCTTTAGTTAATTTATTATTTTTATTAACGATAAAATCGTATGATATAGGATAATATATTGTATTTATATCTTTATAAAAATCATTTTCTAATATAATTAATAATAATATATATATAACTTTTTCCATATGTATCACCATTATATAATATGAAATCTATTATAAAAATATAAAATTTACACTTATGAAAAAAAATAATGAAAAAACATTTGATTTTAGCATATAATTGATATATAATATAGTTAGTATAGTCGAAGGAAGGATGATAAGATGGGACTAATTAAAGCTGCACTAACTGCAGGATCAAGTACATTAGCAGATCAATGGTTAGAATATATATATTGTGATCGTATGGCTGACGATGTTTTAATGAAGAGAGGAATCGCTAAATCAGGTGGTTCAAATACAAAAGGAACTGAAAATATTATTACTAATGGTAGTAAAATAGTAGTAGGTGAAGATCAATTCTTAATAATTGTATCAGACGGAAAAATAGTTGATTTTACAGCTGAAGCTGGAAGATATACTTTTGATCAAGGAACTGAACCTTCTATGTTTTATGGAGGATTTGGAAAAGGATTGATAGATTCATTCAAGAAATTTGGTGAAAGATTTACAACAGGTGGAATTGCAAATCATGATCAAAGAGTATATTTTGTAAATACTCGTTATATAAAAGGAAATAAGTTTGGAACAGGAACTCCAATTCCTTTTAGAGATAGTGAATTTGGTATGACTGTAGATATTAGGTGTTATGGTGAATATGTAATGCAAGTTACAGACCCACTAGCTTTTTATCACACATATGGAGGAAATGTAGAAGACGAATATAGATTAGAAGATAGTTTGAAAGATCAATTTTTAAGTGACTTTTTACAAGCCCTTCAACCAGCACTTGCAAAAGTTGCTATGCAAAAAATATCATACGATATGTTACCAGGAGCAGTAAATGAAATAAGTGAGGCAGTAAAAGAATGCTTGGATTCAACATGGGGATCACAAGGTATAAATGTTGTTCGTGTATCTATTTCAAGTGCTACACCAACAGAGGAATCTGCAAATGTAATTAAGTCTGCTCAAGGAGATAGATTATATGCTATGAATCCAGCAATGCAAGGTGCAAGAGCAAATGCTGCTGCTAGTGAAGCAATAAAAACAGCTGCTGGAAATGAAGCAGGTGCTATGACAGGATTTATGGGTATGGGTATGTTAAACCAAGGTGGAGCAATGTTTGGTGCTAATATATCTGCTCAATCTCAATCACAACCTGGAATGGATTCTATGAATGTTGTTGGAGGTGGAGTTTCAACTGATACAATTCAACCAATTGTAGAACCTAAAGTTGAAGAGCCAAAGGAAGAAACAAATGTAGAAGGTGTACCATGTCCAAATTGTGGAGCACTTATAGTAAATAAATTCTGTACTGAATGTGGAACACCAAGACCAGAAGAAAAGGCTGAAGAACCAAAAGCAAAGTTTTGTACTGAATGTGGAAACGAAGTTGACGCGGATGCTAAGTTCTGCCCAAATTGTGGCAATCAATTATAAAATATGAAAACTGATTTTATCAGTTTTTTTATGTATATTTTTTTAAATCAATTGATTAGAATTAAATAATATGATAAAATTATTTAGGAGTGAGGTGTGATATGGAAATATATGTGCCTGATATATATGCGCAAGACATATATAAAATAAAATATGATGTTTTAAAGAGTAGAGGAATTAAATATTTAATATTTGATTTAGATAATACTTTAGTATCCATAAAAGAAAAAGCACCTAATGAAGAAATTAAAGAATTATTTAAAAAACTAAAAAAAATGGGCTTTAAAGCATTTATTGCTTCTAATAGTATTAAAACACGAGTTAAACCATTTCATGATGAATTAAATGTTAATTATATATATAGCGCAAAAAAACCTCATATAAATAAAGTAAATGAATTAATAGTTGATAACAAAATGGGATTAGATGAAGTAGCAATTATAGGTGATTCTATGATGGATGATATAGTATGTGGCAATAAAATTGGTATAACTACGGTATTAGTAGATCAAATAAGCAGATTAGAGTATCCATTTGCTAGAATAAAAAGAATAAAAGAACACAGAGTACAAAAAAAATTAAGAGATAATGATTTATTTGTAAAAGGCAGATATTATGAGTAAGTGTCTAGGATGTGGTGCTAATTTACAAACTAGTAATCAAAATGATATAGGTTATACTAAGAATATTTGTAATGAATTATGTGAAAGATGCTTTAGAATAAGAAATTATAATGATTATAAATTAATAGTTAAAGATAATAATGATTATATAAATATATTAAAAAGTATAAATCCAAATGATTTAGTAATACTAGTTATTGATTTGTTTAATATTAAAAATATAGATGAAATATCAAAATATATAAATAACAATGTATTACTTGTTCTAACTAAAAGGGATTTATTACCAAAATCTTGTTATGATGAAAAATTGCTTAAATATTTTGATAACTATAATTTAAATATTATAGATAAAATTATAATAAGTAGTAAAAAAAATTATAATTTTGATTTGCTATTTTATAAAATAAATAAATATAAAACAAGTAATAACGTTTATGTAGTTGGATTTACAAATTCAGGTAAAAGTACAATGATAAATAAAATTATATATAATTATTCTAGTGTTAATACACAAATTACTACAAGTAATTTACCATCTACAACAATAGATTCTATAAATGTAAAAATAAATGATGATTTGACACTTATAGATACACCAGGATTACTTGATGATGGAGATATAATAAATTATGTAAATATCGATAAATTAAAAGATATTATACCTAATACTGAAATAAAACCAGTTACATATCAGATTAAAAGTAACCAAACAATAACGATAGATAGTTTATTTTTAATGAATTTGAGTAATAATAATATAACAATATATGCATCAAACAATTTAAAAATAAATAGATATTATAAAAAAATAAATAATAATGAATTAATAAAAAAAGAATTTATAGTAGATAAAGATATAGATTTAGTAGTATCAGGATTATGCTTTATAAAATTTACAAAAAAAGAAAAAATAGAAATATTTACATTAAAAGATGTAAATGTATATGAAAGAAAGAGTTTAATATAGGTGGTTATATGTCAAATAAAAAAAATAATAATAGTGTGTTGTTTATAATAATATTACTAATATTTGCAATAGTAGTAATTTACTTTTTTCCTAAAATAAATGAATATTTTACAAATCAATCTATGCCTAAAGTTAATAACAATGAAACAAAAGAAGAGGAAGAAAAAAGAGTTATTGATCAAGATATAATAGAAACAATACATTATCCTTTAATGAGAACAAGTAGATATGATAAAAATACTTACTATAGTTTAGATACATTTAAAGTAAGTGATATGTCTAATACAGATATATTATTAAATGGATTTCTAAGTATAGAAAATATAATGATTAAGTCATTAGGTAGGGGTGGAACGTGTACAAATACTTCTTTTGCTTTTGATTCTAAATGGATAGATTTTAGAATAAAAAATATATTAGGTAAAAAAGTAACCTATAGTTATGAAAATTTTTATGTTCCAGAGGACTTAGATTCAGCTTATAAAGGTAATTGGACTTATAATAGAAGTACTAATCAATTTATATATAATGGATTATGTAGCTCTCGCTTTACTGCTGAATCATACTATGATTTAACTAAGTTAATTTCTTTAGATTATGCAGATGAAAAAAGCAATGACATACTTGCAACCTATTATGTAGGATTTGCTTTAGTAGTAGGTAATAATTATTATATATATAGTGATACTGGTATGACTGATTTAGTTACAAGTGGAGAAATTCAAGATAAAAATATAAATGAAATATTTGAAAGTTTAGATGCAACTACATTAAATAAATTTAGAAAATATCAATATACATTTAAAGATAGTTTATGTAGTTATAATGAATATTGCTTATATGAAGGAAAGTGGATAAATGAATAATTATAGTACAGATGGATTTAATGAAAGAAGTATATATATACATAATTCAAATGATAGGAATAAACTAAATAATGTTACTTTTGATAATTCGTTTGCTAAGATGAGAACTGAAGAAAGAAGAAACGAAATACAAACAACAAATAACGATGCTTCAATTGTTATTGAAGAAACAAGAGGAAATAAAGATAATTTTGTAGTTAGAAATTCAATCATGAATAATTCCAATGTAAAAGTAAATCCAAATAATCCTATACAAAATGCATTAAACAGAAACATGTTTAAAAAATAATATAATAATTAAGAAAATATAAACATATTTTAATTAATATGTTTTTTTGATATAATATAAGTAGGTGATACAATGGAAAAAATAATAATGGTTGATGGAAATAATTTACTTTTTAGAAGTTATTATGCAACCGCATATAGTGGACAGTTTATGAAAAATAGTAATGGGTTTCCAACAAATGCACTATTTGGATTTGCAAATATGATAAATAAAATAGTAAATGAAGAAAAACCAGTATATATGATAGTTGCTTTTGACAAGGGTAAAACATTTAGACATGATAAATATGATTTTTATAAAGGTGGTAGAAGTGAAACACCAGAAGAATTGAAAATTCAATTTCCAAAAGCGAAAGAATTGTTAACTTTAATGGGAATTAAATATTATGAAATAGATAATTATGAAGCGGATGATATAATAGGAACATTTGCTAAATACTGTGAAGCAGATGATAATTATGATGGCCTTATAATTAGTAGTGATAAGGACTTATTACAATTAATATCTAAACACGTAGAAATGAAATTATTAAAGCCAAAGGACTATATAAGATATAATGAGATATCATTTGAAGATGAATGGGGAATAAAACCAATAAATGTAATAGATTTAAAAGCGCTCATGGGAGATGCTAGTGATAATATACCAGGTGTAAAAGGAATAGGAGAAAAAACTGCTTTAAAATTATTACATGACTATAAAACACTTGATGGAGTATATGAAAATATAGATAAAATAAAAGGTGCGACTAAAGAAAAATTATTAAATGATAAAAACAATGCTTATATGAGTTATGAAATTGCAACTATATATAAAGATGTTCCTATCGATATAAATATACAAGACATAAAATATATAGGACCAAGAGATGGACTTGAAAACATTTATAATGAATTAGAATTTTATTCATTACTTAAAAATTTAAAAAAGGATACTATAGAAAAAGAAGAAAAAACAGAATACAAAGAAGTAAATGATATAAAAGAATTAGATAATATAAAAGAATGTTCAATATATTTAGAAGTAGATAATAGTAATTATCATAGTTCCAATATTATTGGGATGGGTGTATATACTAAAGACAATTCTTATTATATTAGTGATAAAATATTAAAACTTAATCCTAATTTTTTAACTAGTGCAGTTAAATATACATACGATTATAAAAAATTACTTGTTATGTGTAAAAAAAATAATATAAATTTAGATAATGTAGTATTTGATAGTGCATTAGCTGCATATTTATTAGAATATAATCTAAAAGATGATATAGCATACCTTTCAAATGAACTTAATTATAATATTCCTTTTTTTGAAGAAATCAAAAAAAATAATTTAGATATAAAAGAAATATGTGTTAAAAAAGCAAAATTTATATATGAAACAAAAGATAAGTTTGAATCAGAATTAAAAGATAAAAATCTAACTAATTTATTTTTAAATATAGAACTACCTTTAAGTAAAGTTTTAGCTGATATGGAATATACAGGCTTTAATGTAGATAAAAATAAATTAATTGAAATGGGTAAAGAAATAGAAATAAAAATAGATTTAATAAGTAATACTATTTATAATTATGCAGGAGAAAAATTCAACATATCATCTCCTAAACAATTAGGAGAAATATTATTTGAAAAATTAAATCTTCCACATAAAGGTAAATCTGGTAAAAATGGATATTCAACATCTGCTGAAGTACTTGAAAAGCTAAAAGATAAACATCCTATAATAGAAAATATACTTGAATATAGAATGCTTACAAAATTATATTCTGCTTATATAGAAGGATTAATTTCATATATACATGATGATGGAAAAATACATACAATATATACACAAACATTAACTCGTACGGGTAGACTTTCTAGTATAGAACCAAATCTTCAGAATATCCCTATTAGAAATGAATATGGAAGACTTATTAGAAAAGCATTTATACCTAGTGATGATTCGATAATAGTAAGTGCGGATTATTCACAAATAGAACTTAGATTATTTTCATGTATGGCAAATATAACAGCATTAAAAGAATCATTTAAAAATAATATAGATGTACATGCTAAAACAGCAAGTGACATATTCAATGTACCAATAGAAGGTGTTACAAAGGATATGCGTAGAATGGCAAAAGCAGTCAATTTTGGTATAATATATGGTATAAGTGGATTTGGACTTTCAGAAAATCTTAATATTGATACTAAAGAAGCTACTAAATTTATAAATAATTATTTTGAAACGTATCCAGGTATAAAAAAATATAAAGAAGAAGCTTTACTTGATGCACATAAAAATGGTTATGTAAAAACAATGTTTGGTAGAATTAGAACTATACCAGAACTTGAAAATAAAAATTATATGATTAGAAGTTCTGCTGAAAGAATCGCACTTAATACGCCAATACAAGGAACAAGTGCTGATATAATTAAAATTGCTATGGTAAAATTATTTGATGAATTTAATAAACATAATTTAAAAAGTAAAATACTTGTAACAGTACATGATGAACTTGTAGTTGACTGCAAAAAAGATGAATTTAAAGTAGTAACACAACTTATGAAGGATGTAATGGAAAACGTTGTTAAACTTGATGTACCACTTATTGTAGATATAGAATATGGTGATGATTGGTATCAAGCTAAATAATTTATTATTTTATAAGAATTATATAAAAGATAGTAAATCTTTAACTAAATATTTATGTAATATAGGTAAATACTATAGTTAATTGAAAAACTTATTCTGAAAAATAACATAATCCTATATGAAAAACTGTTCAATTTGACTTTTATATAAATTTTAATATAATAATATTTATATGAGGAGGTATTATGAAAAAATCTTATGAGTATGTAGTAGAAACATTTGAGGAAATACCAGAAGGTTATTTGCATATTAACAAAAATAGTAATTACTATTATGTAAAACATTTAAATAAAAAGTATATCGCTTTATTTAAATTAAATATGTGCGCTAATACAAAATTAAATGGTAAAGAAGTAATAATTTGCATAAATGATTATATAAATGTTTTAGATGGAAAGTTAATATTAAGGGAAAAGGTTATATATTCAATGTTTGATAAACATAAAATATCTTCTGATATTAAACCAACAACTAAAATAATTCCACTAAATAAATTGTTCGGTGATAGTGGTTATAAATTAAATATAGATGATGTGAGTAAAACTATTAAGAATAAAACACTTGTGAAAGGAAAATTAAATGGATAATATTTAATTTTTTCTTTCTTTTTTATTTAAAATGTAGTAAAATGTTAATAGTAAGGTGAGTTATATGGGACTATTTAATAAATTTAAAAATTTATTTACTAAAAATAGTAAAGAAGAAGTGGAAGCCTTTGATAAAGGATTAGAAAAAACAAGAAAAGAATTTGTAAATAAAATAGGTCTTTTAAATAGTAAATATAAAAAAGTAAGTAACGAATATTTTGATGAATTAGAAGAAATTCTTATAATGGCAGATATAGGTGTTAATACTGTCATGGAATTTATAGATAAATTAAAAAAACGTGTAAAACATGAAAATATAACAGATAGTGAAGATTTAAAAGAAGTAATAATAGATGAAATGTTTATAATATATGTAAATAATCAGATTGTGGTAAATAAAATAAATTATGCTGAATCTGGACCAACAGTTATTTTGTTTGTTGGGGTAAATGGAGTAGGTAAAACTACTACTATAGGTAAAATTGCATCTAAACTAAAAGATGAAGGAAAAAAAGTTATGCTTGTTGCTGGAGATACATTTAGAGCAGGTGCTAAAGAACAATTAAAAGAATGGGCAATTCGTACAAACTCTAAGATAGTTTGTGGGGAGTCTAAAGATCCATCTAGTGTTGTTTATGATGGAGTAAAAAGTGCGATAGAAGAAAATTGTGATGTTGTTTTAATAGATACCGCTGGTAGACTTCAAAATAAGGCAAATCTCATGAATGAACTAGAAAAAATGAATAAAGTAATAGGTAAATTAATACCTAATGCTCCTCATGAGACATTACTTGTTATAGATGCTACAACTGGGCAAAATGGTATTAGTCAAGCAAAAAGTTTTAAAGAAATAACAAACATTACAGGAATAGTTTTAACAAAACTAGATGGAACTGCAAAAGGTGGAATAGTACTTGCAATTAAAGAAGCAGTAGACATTCCAGTAAAATTTGTAGGACTTGGTGAAAAAGAAAAAGATTTAAGAACATTTGATATTGAAAAGTATATATATGGATTATTTAAGGATATGTGATTTATGAATACAAAAGTAGTTGAAGTAAAAGAATTTAATAATGATAAAGTAGGAATACTTGTAGAGGTTGTTTTAATAGAAATATTAATAATATTTTCAATTATTAATTTATTTAATAATGCGTTTATGCCAACAATTTACATAATATTATCTATGATTTTATTTACAATGGCATATAACAATATAAAGATATTTAAGAAAAAATTTATGACACCAGTATACATAATAGTAGGTTTATTTGTACTTATCACAACATTTTTGGAGTATGTATAATGGGATTGCATTATGTAGAACTTTTTGATTATTATGGTGAACTTTTTACTGATAAACAAAAAGAATATTTTAAAGATTATTACTTTAATAATTTAACACTCCAGGAAATAGCAGATAATAATAATGTAAGTAAAAACGCCGTTCATAAGAATATAAAAGATATAACAAAAAAATTAGATTATTATGAGGAAAAATTACAACTATACAGTAATAAAAAGAAAATAGAAAAATTAATAAAAGAAATAGATGAAGAAATAAGAATAAAAATAGAGGAGTTGATATAATATGTTTGGAAAAATATTATATATTAGTGATAGTGTAGCGCATATAGGAATACCTAATGGTACGCCTGTAAATATGGATCTTTTAAATATGCATATTATATTTGAAGATGGACAAAGACGAGTACTTGGAGAGGTAGAAGATGTTTCTGATACTGTTATAAAAGTACATTTTTTAGGTGTAATAGAAGATAATAAATTTATAGGTGGAGTACTTAGAAAACCAACTTTACAGGCAAAGATTAGACTTGTTACAGATGAAGAATTAAAACTTATAACAGGTGATGAAGGAGATGGAATGTTTAAATTAGGAGTTAGCCCACTTTATAATGACAAACCAATATATGTAGATATAAATGAATTATGTAGTAATCATTTAGCAATCTTTGGTAATACAGGTAGTGGTAAATCATATGGAGTTGCAAGTTTTATACAAAGTATGTTTTATAGTCCTAATTTTCAACCTTATAGAGCTAATTATATGATATTTGATGCATATGGAGAATATCATAATGCTTTTGAAAGATTAGGCGAAGTAAACCCTAATTATCAATTTAAATATTATACAACTAATAGGACGGATACAAATGGGGAATTAATTAGAATTCCACTATGGTTACTAGAAATAGATGATTTTGCTCTTTTATTAAATGCTGAGAGACATTCTCAATTACAAATAATAGAAAAAATGATTAAATTAGCTAGAATAATATCTATGGATACAAAAGAAGCAGTTGCCTATAAAAATCATTTAATAGCTAAAGCAATATTAGATGTGCTTTATACAAATCAAACTTCTGCAAGTAAAAGAAACGATATATTTACAATAATAGCAGGGTGTCAAACAGAACAATTTAATTTAGAGGCACCTGTTCAAGGAATAGGATATGTAAGAAAATTTAGAGAATGTTTTACAGTAGATAGATCAGGAGAATTTACTGAAAGTGTATTAATAACTCAATATATAACAAGTTTTATAGATGAATCACTTGATAATTATGAAGCACCTAATGATCATTTATTTACACTTGATACACTTCAAAAAGCACTTGATTTTACTCTTATAAGTGATGGATTCTTAAGAAATGATAAATTATATGATGAAGCAATAACTCTAAAAGTTAGATTACATTCAATAGCAATAAGTGAAGATGCAGATTTCTTTAATTATCCAACATATACAGATTTAAGAAGTTATATTGCAAGTTTAGTAACTAAAAATAGTAAAAAATCTCAAATAGTTAACTTTAACTTAGAAGATATAGATGATAGACTTGCTAAAACAATGGTTAAAATATATTCAAAAATGTTATTTAAATTTACAAAAAATTTACAAGTAAGAGGTTCAGTGCCATTTCATATATTATTAGAAGAGTCTCACAGATATGTTCAAAATGATTCAGATAATTTTTTACTTGGTTATAATATCTTTGAAAGAATTGCTAAAGAAGGAAGAAAATTTGGTCTTATACTTAATTTAGTATCACAAAGACCAGTTGAATTATCAGAAACAGTTATATCTCAAATAAGTAATTTTTTAATATTTAAAATGACACATCCAAGAGATTTAGAATATATAAAGAAAATGTTACCTAATATGAGTGCAGAAATAATGGAAAAGCAAAAAAGTTTACAACCAGGTATGTGTGTGGCATTCGGAAGGGCTTTTAAAGTTCCAATGATAATTAAGATGCCATTACCTAATCCAGAACCACATTCAAGTAACATCAATGTAGTAAGTATATGGCAAGCTAGATAATTCTAGCTTTCAGACTGTTGACAAATAAAAATTTGAAAACAGTCTTTTATTATTTAAAAAAATAGGATATAATGAATATGCGAG
>CANRPA010000020.1 GCA_947632395.1 uncultured Bacilli bacterium
AATTTTTTTACTTGTTAATTACCAGTTATCAAAAACAAGCAAAATTTTTTTGAAAGGAAATTCCTAATACATAAAAAGACTACCCGTCAAAAAGGACGAATAGCCGTGGTACCACCTTTATTTGTAAATAACATTACCTTAATACTTTAACGCAGTAAACGTTATTTCCTACTAAACTCAGAAATAAAACTCGCTTGCTACCTTCATATATTTCTCATTAAGAAAAGCTCTCAGCTAATACTTTTCATCTCTTGTAATTACTTAATATATTACTCCTCAAGTTCAAAGTTTTTATATATTATAATTTATATTTAAATTTTTTTCAAGACTTTATTAAAATAATTCTAAAAGTTTCATTTGTAAATGTACCATTACCATTTAAATATCCAAATAAACTATCTCTTATTATCCATGGATTAGTTTGTGTTATAAATGTTTTAGAACCTGAATTAAAACTACTAGTTTCATTTAATGCATCTCCAAGGCAATCTATGCCATTACAATTTGTAATAGATGTATAATTATCAACATAATCATCTATATTTAAATTTTCAAATCCACTTGATGATACTTCCATATTTAATACGCCCATTACATATTCAGGTCTTCCTCCATTAATATCATATATTCCTGTAATATTTCCTGTTGTACTAGCGCTTGCATTTTCATATGTATTTGTACAACTGTTTCCCATACCTGTTTTATATTCATTACAACTATTAATTCCAACATTCTTATTACCATATTTACTTTGTGTTAAATACGATATAGCTCCCCATTCAACACTTTTAGCCATGTGTGAATCAATTCCATCTATTTTTATACTACTAGATAAAATAAATGCATTATTTATATTTTGAGGTATAATAGATACTTTATTAGGTAAAATTGTTACGTTATCTAAACTTCCTGTTGTTTCAAATTTTCCTACCCATATTCCAGTTAAGTTTCTGTCTCCAAATTTAAATGCTGGATGTATATTATATCCATCACTTGGCTGTACCTTAGAGGCATCTATAAAATTTATTTCTATTTCATTGCCATTTATTTTGTATTCATATTTTGGGATCCATACAAACATTGCTTTTACATCTTTTTCTATATCTAAGGTTTCATTTACTTTTTTTTCTACACCATCATTTAATATAACTGCATTTGCCCATTCTTGATTTTCATAGTTATACCAATCATCTTCTATATCAGCAATTTTCCATGAAGCATTATCATATATTACAGGTACCAAACCATCTAATATTAATGGTTCATTTGGTTCATTTGTTTTTTCATTATTATATAAATAATCTAACACTTCATTCTTTTGTTTATCTAAAATAAGTTTTCTACTCTGTAAAATAGAAAGTGATAATAATATCAATATTATGCACATAATCATCACTACATACATAATAGATGAAATAGCAAACCCTTTATCATTAAGTTTCATAAATCGCCTCTTTACTCTAAGTTAATTATATATTATTATTTAAATTTATTCAAGTTGTTTTTAACTAATTTTTATTGTATAATTGATATGGTGAGACTATGAAAAGATTTATTAAAATTTCGATATTTATAGTTAGTCTAATTGTTTTATTTTTTTTATATAGCAGATTTATAGGTACTAAAGGTCTTAAAACAAAGGAATATTCTATTATAGATTCAAATATACCAAATAGTTTTTATGGATATAAAATAGTTCAAATAAGTGATATTCACTATAAAGTAACTACTAGCAAATCTGATTTAACTAATATAGCAAAAGAAATAAATTTATTAAAGCCTGATATAATTATATTTAGTGGTGATTTATTAGATGCACGTGTTAAATATAAAAATGAAGATTATGATGATTTAACTAATTTTCTACAATCAATTAAAGCAAATATTAGTAAATATTATATTAGTGGAGAAGAAGATTTAAAATTTGACAATTTTGATACTATTATGAGTAATAGTGATTTTAAAAGTTTAAATGACAAATACGAATTAATTTTTAATAATAGTATAGAACCAATATTACTTGTTGGTAGTTCAACAAATTATTATGAAGATAATATAAATAAGACTATAAGTAATATTGATAGTGATATTATGAATAATACTAAATTTAAAATTTTAGTGATTCATGAACCTGATTTTATTGAAAAAATAGATTATTCTAAATTTAATTTAATACTTGCAGGTCATTCACATGGTGGGCAAATTGTTCTACCTTTCATAGGTGGAATAATAAAAGAGAAATATTCAAGTAAATATTATGCAGAATATTATAAACTTGGTAATACTTCTCTTTACATATCGAGTGGTATTGGAACTAGTAAATATAAATTTAGATTTGGAGATAAACCTTCTATTAGTTTATATAGATTAAGAAATAAGTAATTATTTCTTATTTTTTTACCATATAATTAAGTGGTGATTATATGTATGATAAGGAGGAAGTAAATGCTATAGACATTCAATTAGTAGCGCTTTTTATAGTACTTGTAACTGATATTATTTCCATTGTTACTACATATAATCAAAAACTTGATTTGGAAAAAAGAGAAACTATGTTAGAATCTAAAGAATTATATAAGTTAACTTTATTTAATAGAAAACTTATACTTGTTTTATCATTAATTTTTTTATATGTTAATTACAAACTATATAACATTAGTAAAAAAAAGGGTGAAAGTTTAAAATCTTACACCTTGCAAATTATTGCTTCATTACTTGTAGTAGCATCTGGTATAATTGCTCTTTATGTAGTTAAATTATCTGATAAAGATAATATAGTTGATATAGAAAATCCTATAATATAATTATTTTTTAAATTTAAATGCCTTATTTATAATATTACTACCATATTGTTCTTTTAATTTATCTAATGTTTTATCCAACTCATTATTAGTTTCAATTTCTTCCATATTATCAAACATAGATATTTGATAATTTATAGATGAAGACAATTTTGATACACTTACCCCTACTAATCTTATACCTTCTTCATTCCATAATTCTCGTGCAAGAAGTTTGGCAATTTCATATATTTCATCTGTATTATTTGTTGGATTTTTTAGTTTTGTTTGATGAGAATAAGTTTTAAAATATTTATCCTTTAATACTACTCCAACTTGATTAGCAAATTTATTCTTTTTTCTTAGTGTTGCACTTACTTTTTCTACTAAAGGATATAAATATTTATAAATCTCCTCTATATAATTTAAATTATAACTAATTGTAGTAGAATTGCTTATACTTTCAGTTTCTACTTTTTTTGGCATTAACATGCCATCATAATTTCCTTGTGCACTTTTTATTAGCCTATCTGTCTGATTTTTAAAATATGGATACAATTTTTCATAATCAGAATTAGCTAAATCTCGTATAGTATTTATATTGAGTTCCCTTAATTTTTTACTTGTGCTTTTACCTACCCCAAATAAATCACTAATCGGTAGTGGATACATTTTTTCTTCTATTTCATTTTGAAATAATGTATGTACTCTATCTGGTTTCAAAAAATCAGATGCCATTTTAGCACATAATCTATTATTAGCAATTCCTATATTAACCGTAAATCCCAATGTTTTTTTTATTTCTTTTTTTAGATTGTATGCAAATTTTACTGGATCACCATATAAATTTTTAACTTTTCCATAATCGATAATACATTCATCTATACTAAGTTTTTCTACATCTGGTGTATATTTATTTATAATTTTAAATAATTTATTAGACATAGTTTGATATAATTTAAAATTTGGTGGATATACTTTTAAGTCATTACATTTTCGTCTTGCTTCCATTATTGTTTGTGCTGTCTTAACACCCCTTGCTTTTGCAACCATACTTTTTGCAAGTACTATACCATGCCTTTTAATTTCCGTACCTATTACTGATTCTATATTTCTAATATCTGTTTTATATCCATTATTTAATAAATCTACTGCTGTCCATGATAAAAAAGCATTATTTACATCTATGTGCATAAATATATTTTCCATATACAACCACCAATACAATTATATACAATATTAATTAGTTAGTCAACAAAAAAACAAACATTCGTTTGTCTTCACTTAAAATTTTATTATTAAACTAAGTAATGATATTAGAATTTAATTTCTACCTTCCTACTAATTTACCATCAATAGTACAACTTCCAGATGTATTTGCAGTAAACCAATTATTAAATTCAATTATATAGGCATCCATTCCTATTAGTTTAGCATACTCATTTTGAGCATCTAAATCATAAATTATTTCGTTTGATGTATAACTCTTTATGCCTGATTTTTTATACATTATTGTAATATTACCTTGATTAGATTTACAAACAAGTTTTTTTAAACCAACATAATTAATTGCAAATATTATAATAAATAAAATAATAAATACTACTACAACACCACCAATTATAGATAAAATTTTAATTAATTTATTTGGTTTATGTGATTTTTGTTGTTGATTATTATTAATATCAGATTTATTTGTAAAATTAATATCATTAATTTGAGATTCAACATTAGATGTTGTGTTTATTTTTTGATTTTCATTACTGTTATTATTTATATCTTGCACTTTTTGTGTTACATTTTCATCATTATTAACTATATTAATCTGATTTTCTACTTTTGTACCACAATAAGAACAAAACTTATCTCCTTCATTTATAGGACTTCCACAATTTTTACAAATCATTTTATAATCTCCTTTATTTTTATTTTACATAGTAATTATATACTTTTTTTTACACATTGTCTACATTTTTATATTTACATTTTTCTTAGAAAAAAAGGCAAACTTAATGTTTACCTCTTAAAACATATTAAACAGCTGGTGGTTCATCAATTAGATTATCAGCTATTCGTAAATAATCCTTTAAAGATGTACTAATTGCATCAACAAATCTATCTGGAGAATTTATAAGCAAATTTAAATCATTTGCATAATTTAAATATGCTGTTTCTATTAAATATGGCTCAGCAGTTTGATAAGATTGATAATATTCATTTTTTGGATATTTGGCATTTCTTCCATCATTATATGCATAAGTATGAATTCCACCTATTTCTCTTATCATGAACAAATAAGGTGCGCCCTCTTTTATATCATATGCAAGCATACCCTTAGATAAATTTTCTTGTCTTGCTTCCTCTATTAACTGAGCATTAAATCCTTTAAAATATATTCCATTAGATACCCTAAATGATGGATTTTTAGAATAACCAACTATTTTAGCAATATTGTCTGCAAAACTTCTTGCAAGTGTATAATCGATGTCATTTGGTACATATACTTCAACACCACCATATCTCATGATCCCATAATCACTATTCATATGTATTGATAGACTAATTTTAGCATTTGATCTATTAATCATAGTAGTTCTACCTTCATCACCATAAGGATCTAAATATGAATCATCATTTCTAGTAATTAATACCTTAAGTCCCATTTCCTCTAATTTTGATTTTAATAATTGTGATATATTTAAAGTGACATCGGATTCTTTGTATGTAACTCCATTTAAATTATAACTTGCACCTGGATCTATACCACCATGTCCGGGATCAATTGCTATATCATAAACGTTATCTGGTAACTTAGATTCTTTTATAGTAAATTCCAAATAATTTTTGGTTTGTTTTTTCTCTTCTTTTTGTTCTTTATATACTTTTTCCTGATTCTTATAAGTTATATTTATTTTATTATTAGTTCCATTTTTAGTAATTGTATAATATTCCAAATCACTACGTTCTGTACCATTTTTTAAATTATAATAATTTGTATCAATTGATTCTTTATCATCTGAATTTTTAAAATTATAAAAATCTGTATTATTTGATTCCTTATCACCTGAATCTTTTATTTCTTCTTTTACCATAAGAACAAATTCACCTTGTTTTAAAGAATCTAAATCTATTCCTGTATTATATTTATCTGAAATTTTAAAGCATGTTTTACCTTCTTCATTATAAAAAGTACCATTCATATCTATTTCTTCATCTAAGTTTCTAAGTACTAAATATAACTGATTATCAATTATTTTATCTGTACATGCATTTATATTATAATGTGTTCCAAATATAGAATAATTATCAACTATAAACTCATTTTCTTCTGTATCATTAATTAAGTCTATCATTGTTTTTTCTTTAGTTTGTTTATTATTAAGCGCCAAAACGATAAATGCAACAGTTGTTAAAATTAATACTACTAACAATATTATTAAAATTTTTTTCTTCATATCATTTCTCCTAAATCCATACCCCAAACACGATTGCTGCCATACTTAGAAGCAACCCAATACATAAAAACACTATAACTATATCTCTTTCATTCCACCCAAGTTTTTCTAAGTGATGATGAAATGGTGTCATTAGAAATACCTTTTTTTGAAAATATACCATGCTTATTATTTGAATTAAACAAACTAGTGTTTCAAAAATAAATACACCTGATACAAATATAAATGTAAGTTCATGTTTTGTTATGATTGCAATAGTTGCAAGTGTTCCACCGAGTGCGAGAGAACCTGTATCACCCATAAATACTTTAGCAGGCCTTGAATTAAACGCCAAAAATCCTATAAGTGAACCTACCAATATAAAGCAAAATACTGATATACTGTCTGCTCCTGGAATTGCTCTAGCATTCGCACTAATGAGGGCAAAAGTCAGAAATGCAATAAATGATAATCCCCCAGCAAGTCCATCAAGACCATCTGTTATGTTAACTGCATTACTACTTGCAACTAACATAAACAATATAAATA
The DNA here is from genome assembly GCA_947632395.1 of uncultured Bacilli bacterium. Taxonomy (GTDB): domain Bacteria; phylum Bacillota_I; class Bacilli_A; order RF39; family UBA660; genus UMGS1613. The sequence continues at coordinate 6,764 of CANRPA010000020.1, forward strand.
TTCCATAAAACCATTTAAAATCTATTTCTATACCTAATGTGTATATTTCAAGTGTTGTTTTTGCACCGCTTTTCATGTATATAAAGAAAAATATAAGTGCGATTATAAGTTGACCCGCCAGTTTTTGAAACTCGGTAAGTCCTTCGTTATTTTTCCTTTTAACTATCAAAAAATCATCTATAAAACCTAAAAATGCATAAGCTAAAAATACAAATAAAACAATTAATAGATTTGGTGAGTATTCAATTTTTTTCATTAATAATAATACTAATATTGAAACCACTGTAGGTACAATAAATATCAATCCACCCATAGTGGGAGTACCTTCTTTTTCTTTATGTTTTTTAAATAAATATGTACTTAAAGTTTGTTTTGCTTTTATTTTCCTTAATAGTGGTACTAATATTGCACCAAAAATTACTGAAAACATAAATCCAATCATTATTGCAAGTACACCTTTAGTTAGTTGATACATTTACTTCATCTCCTTGTATATTTATAAACTATTTCCTTATCACTAAAATGTATCTTTTTATTCTTTATAATTTGATAATCCTCATGACCTTTTCCTAGTAATAATAGTATATCATTTTTTTGTAACATTTGTATACCGCTTTTTATTGCTTTTTTTCTATTTTTTATTATTCTATAATTTTTTTTGTCAAGTTTACAAGTCATATCTTTAAGTATTTTTCTTGGATTTTCATATCTTGGATTATCGCTTGTAAAAATTGAATAATCACTGTAAGTAGTAGATATATCACCCATTATACTTCTTTTAGTTTTATCTCTATTCCCACCACATCCTATTATAGTTATTATCCTGTTGTGATTTAAATTAGACACTGTATTTATTATTTTTTCTACAGCATCAGGAGTATGAGCATAATCTATTATTATATTATTTTCTTTATATTTAATTATATCCATTCTACCATTTGGACTATTTAATTCTTTTATTATATCGTAAATGTTTTCTACATTTATTATTTTAAGTAATATTATTACTATAGTCACATTATATACATTGTACTCTCCTATCAACTTAGTAAAATACTCATCATCATTTAATTTAAAAACTGAACCATCTAAAGAAGTATTTAATATTTCTATATTATAGTCACTATTATTTTTACCATAAGTTATATTTTTATTATCTAATAAAAAATAATCTTTATATTTATCATCATTATTTATAATTGCAAAAGAATTATTTGTCATCTTGAATAATTTTTGTTTTTCAAATAAATAATTTTCCATAGTTTTATGATAATCTAAATGATCTTGTGTTAAATTAGAAAATATAACATAATCAAATATAAGATTATCTACTCTACCTTGAGAAAGTGCTTGGCTGCTTACCTCCATTACTACATATTCATAATCTTTTTCTACACATTCTAATAACATATTATATAATTCATAAAGATTAGGTGTAGTATTATTTTGTTGCTTAAAACTATCATTTAAATAAAACCCTAATGTCCCAATATAGGCACACTTTATTCCTATTTTATTTAAGGCTTGATATATTAAAAAACATGTAGTTGTTTTTCCATTTGTACCTGTCATTCCAATTAACTTTAATTTTTTTATTTCATCATAATAATTATTTTCTAAATATTCCTTTAAATATTTTTTAGTATCACTTACTAATATAGTATTTACACTGTATTTTCCTTCTTCAGCAATAATAGTAGTTGCTCCATTTTCTATTGCATCATCTATATAATTATGACCATCATCATTTATTCCTCTTAAGGCAATAAATGTATCGCCATTAGTTACTTTTCTAGAATCTATTTTTATATTCATAAAAAAAACACCTCTAGAATATATTATGAAAAATATATTAAAGTGTGTTTTTTACTTAATTTATATATATTTTAACAATTAATTCCTTTTACTTTTAATTCTTCTTTTTCTTTTTTATCATCATCATACCAATGTTTATTTGGATCTTTACCAATATTTCTTTTTTCAATTGACATCCATATTTGACTTGATATAAATAAACTTGAGAATGTTCCGACAAGTAAACCTATAAGTAAAGCTATATTAAAAGTTAAAATTTCATGTGAACCAATTAATATTAAACTTATTACTGGTAATAAAGTAGTTATAGTTGTTATAATACATCTAGATACTGTTTGTCTTAAACTGACATTTACTATATTTTTTAATTCATCTACATTTTTTATTTTATCTTTATATAGTTTAGTTTTATTTTCTCTTATTCTATCAAATACTACTATTGTATTATTTATTGAATAACCTATTATTGATAGAATTGCTGCAATAAACATACTGTTTACTTCATATCTTAATAAACTAAATATTATTACTACCATTAAACTATCATGTATTAAAGCTATTATCGCACTTACACCATAACTAAATTTAAATCTAATTGTTATATAAATAATCATACCTATACAAGCATAGATAAGTGCTTTTACAGCGTTTCTAGTTATATCTTTTTTAACTTGATTTGAAATTGCTCCCACACTAGTAGTTGCTTCATATTTATCATTAAAATATTCTTCTACTCTACTAGTTTGTTCATTATCAAGTACATTACTTATAGTTAAATAAGCAGATTTATCATTTATTAATTCTATTTTATCTAAATCATATTCTAGTTCTTTTATATCTTCTTTAATCGTTTCTTCATCTAACTTATTTTTAGAATTAATTTCTATAGTTGAACCACCTTTAAAATCTACACCTAAATTTAGTCCTTCACTATATATAAACATTCCACCTAAAACTATTATAATAGCTACTACTATAAATATTATATTTTTAGGCTTTACAAAATCAAATTTACTTTCTTTATTTCTTTCTTTATATCCAATAAAAGCTTTAGTATGTCCTTCAAATTTTTCTGTATTTACAAATAATTTTAATATATATCTATTTAAATATACCATTACTATAAATGTTACTATAATACTGATTATTAACATTGTAGCAAATCCCTTAACGCTACTTTCTCCAAATATAAACAATATAATTGCTGCAATTAAAGTAGTTAAATTAGCATCCAATATAGATATAAATGACTCTTTACTACCCTCTTTAAAAGCTGTCTTTAAACTAACTTTTCTCTTTAATTCTTCTTTAATTCTTGAAAAACTTATTACTGAAGAATCAACTGCCATACCTATACCTATAACAAGAGCGGCTATACCTTGAAGTGATAATCTACCTCCAACAAGATTAAATATCAAAAGTGTTACAAATGTATAAGTTAAAATACTAATGCTTGCTAAAAAGCCACTAAATCTATATATTAATATTAATAATATTGCTATAGCGCTTATTCCAACTATTCCTGCTTTAAATGTTTTATCAAGTGAATTTTCTCCAAATGAAGCTGTAACTGTTTTAGATGAAATTTCAGTAAGTTTTGTAGGCATACTACCACTATTTATTAAATCAACTAAACCTTTTGCCTCTTCTTTTGTAAAATTACCAGTTATTGTTACATCACTAGCAAATCCTTGTTCAACTCTTGCATATGATAAACAATTAGAATTTTTTAAATCTCCACATACATGGAATCCAGTATCATCTGCATATCCATAAGTTACACTATTACTCTCTAATTTTGTACCTTCTACATAATCTAACCATATTACTATATAGTTTTGATCCATTTCACTTACTTTCTTAGTTTGATTATAGAATTTATCAATATCTTTTACACTAAGTGAAATATAATATCCACCCATTCTTGGATCATAATCCCATTTTGCTTGACCACTATTTAAAACACTACTATCCATAAGTAATTCACCATCGTGTGTTCTAAAAGTTAATGCTGCTGTAGTACTTATTGTTTTTCTAGCATCTTCTATATTATCTATTCCAGCCATTGTAACACGTATATTATTACCTTCAATAGATATTTCAGGTTCACTAACTCCAAGAGAATTTATACGTTTATCAATAATTCTATACGTACTATTTACCATATCTGTTGTAACTTTTTCTCCATCAATACCATCTACACGATATAGTACTTCAAATCCACCTTGTAAATCTAGTCCATATTTTAAGTTTTTAATTGCTAAATAAACACCAGATATTGATGCAAGTAATATTAATATTGAAAGAATTAATGCGCTTGAAAATTTATGTTTTGTATCTTTGTTTTTTTTCATATCATCATCTCATTTCTTCTAAGTTAGGCCTAACTATTTTTTTTCTTATATTATTTTTTACATATTCATCTATTGTACTATTATCAAGATTTAATATATCATCTACCATTTGATATAACAATAAATTATTTGCTTTAGACCATTTAGTTATTTTTAAATAATTCCAAATATCTTCTTGTTTAATATAATCTAAATCATTTCTTCTAAGTTCCGTTACCTTAGCTTTAAGTGCTGGTTTTAATCTATCATATAATTCTTTAACATTACTAAATTCAATATCCATTATTTTCCTCCATTTACTAGATACATATACATTATATATTAAATATTAACTTTTTTGAATATTTTTTAGTAAATTTATAAAAAAACTGATAAAAATTTTATCAGTTTCTCAAAATAATTCTTCAATAAATCAATGAATAATTATCTAACAATTTCATATGTAATAGAAGTAGCTTTTGTTAAATCATCACCATATGTTGATGATAATATAATTGATTCTCCTGGTTGTATAGAATCTCCAATAAATCCGTGTAATACAACCATTTCTGTATCTCCATCCATTACATGTATATTAAATGATGAAAAGTTTACTACTTCTGATCCTGTATTTGTTACTGTTGTTTCAAGTGTTGAATTTCCATCATATATTAAACTTGTTTGTTCAAATAATAAAGTTTCTACTTGTTGATCTTTAATTACATCTTCACTTGTATTTACCTTTACTTCTTCTTGTGATGGATTATTTCCTTCATTATTTGTGTCATTTTTCTTCTTACCACATCCTGTTAGTAAGCCTAAGCTTACTAACACCGACATAGTTATTAACATTATTTTTTTCATTTTTCTTTCCTTCTTTCTTTTTTTAATAACTTGCTGTATAAGTTGTTATATATATTTGTTCACTTCCACAATCTGTTATAGCGCCATAAATAAAGTAATGTTCCCTACCTTTTCTTGGTGGAATTTCTCCTTCTTGACCAACATACCACTCACTAGTTCTGGTATATGATGTTGTATTTAATCCTGTTGTTTTAATAAATGAATAATTGTTAAAATCTAAATTTTTACTATATGAATACATATGCTTAACCATCTTTATTTTTGTATTACCTGAAGCTGTACAAGTATATGATGCATGTAAGCCATCTCCTGAAGGTCTCTTTTTAAAATAGTTCAATGTACATGTAGGTAATGGACATGATGGTGTTTCATTTTGTGCTTTTGAATTATTAGTTAATCTAAATGCATTAGATGTTGCTGTTGTGCAGTTACCTAATAAATCACATGCGGTTGCTACTAAATAATATGTTCCACTTCCACTTGATTGTGTATATGTTCCACCTGATGTAAATGATGTAGTTGGTATTGCTGATGGATTTGTTGACCATATATATTTATAAGTAGATGTGTCTAATCCTGCACCATTTTCCGTATTTGATACCATTATCTTAGTACTTTGTGAAGAAGCTTCTGTGCTATTTCCATTTGGCGAGAATGAAATCATTGGAGCTGTTTTATCTATTTTTACTGTGTAATTTATAGGATTTCCTATATTTCCAAGCTTATCTACTGCACGATAATATATTGTGTTAATTCCCTCAGTTGAAATTTTTTTATAAAATGTTGCTGTATTGCCACTTGTTGAAGATTTTATAACATTATTACTATACCAATTGATTCCATCATATGACCACTCTAAATAATCAACTTTACCTCCATTGTCTGCTGCGGTTACATATATATATACATCTTCATTTACCCAATCACCAGAATATGTATTTCCTGTTGGGCTTCCTACTTTTTTATCTTTAAATGTTACTGTTGGTCCTGTTCTATCGATGCTATAACTTCCTACGGACTTGTAATTATAATTTTTACTTGAATCATATGTATATGCATATGTTGTTCCTGTCTTTTTTGTATATTTTACCATTATTTTATTTGTGTTTATCTTATACCATGTGTTAGCTGCTAGATTTGTCGTACTATAAGATGTCCCTGAGCATGATGGAGAAACTCCTGTTCCACATTCTGTTACAGTTACTCTCGATACTTCCGTTGCAGCCGTTGTCTTTATATAATGTTCTGCTGTTCCACTTATATTTGTATCGTTATAGGTTACTACATGTCTTTCTTCATATATATATCCATTTATTGGTGAAGTTTCTTTACCAAAGATATTGTATGCTTTCCAACTGATATCTGGCTCTAAAATTTTCTTAGTTGATATTGAAGATGACAAATTATTGCTATTACCAATGGCATCAGTATATACAATATTATAATAATATGTTGTATCTGATAATAAGTCACTAATTGTACATGTAGTGCCATTTATTGTTCCAATTTTTGTTGTTAAATTGTTACTAGATGTACCTGCCACACAAGTTGTTATTTTTATACCATCTGATTGATAATCCGATAATGTTAAATCAAATGCAATTGAATTTGTTGTTGTTGATATATTTGATTTTACTAGTGTTGGTTGTGTATGATCCATGTTTCTGCTTGTACCTGATGTATATAATTCATTACCATTTGCATCACGTGTATATGTTTCTATACTTCCTTCACTTAGCAACATTACTACTACGGAATTTGCTGTAACTTTATACCATGTATTTGCTTCGAGATAACCAAAATTACTTATCTTATTATCTCCACATGATGGTGAACTTCCTTTTCCACAATTTATTGCATTTATACTTGTTGTGCCAGATTTAGAAAGAGTGTCAGATTGTACAGTAGTTCTTATATAGTGTTCTGAAGTTTCATTTATATTTGTATCATCAAATACTATTGTTGCCTCATCTGAATATACATATCCATTTTTTGAATCAATTTTATATCTATATTCATAACTATAACCTTTCCATGTTATTGTTGGAACTGATATAGTTTTTGGTGTTATACTTCCAGATAAAATATTCGATGTTGTACCAAGTTTATCTTTTAATGTTATATTATATGTTTGATTTGATGTTATTCCTTTAAATCCTGCTGCTACACATAAATATTTATCTCCTGATACTTTACTTACTGTTCCCTTTTTTTCTCCTATTGTACAATTAAATCCACTTAAATCAAATCCTGATCCCGCATCTGTAGCAGTAAATTGTACTCTAATTATGTTTGTTGCACTAGATACACTTGATAGCGCTAATATTGGAGCTTCCTTATCTATATTTCTACTTGTCCCTAATGCATATCCTTTATTATTATTTGCACTATATGTATATGCGATTACATTTCCTTCTGTTGCAAATTTTAATGTTACTGTTGCTTCTTTTATCTTATACCATGTACCTGCTTCAAATTCAGATATAGATGAAGAATCTCCTGAACATGATGGTAAGTCTCCTGTTCCACAGGCAGTTGCTGTTACATTTGATGTTGTAGTAGTATCAACAGTAGTTTTTATGTAATGAGCTGCATTTCCATTTTTTATGTAAGAATCATTATACGTTACTGTTGCTCTATCTTCATATACATAATTATTTACTTCATTTATTATTTTTCCGTCTTTGTTATATCCTTGCCATGTAATTTTTGGTACTGATACATCTTTTATTGAACTATTACCATTTAATTTATTTGAAACTGTTCCTAATTTATCTTTTAGCGTAATATTATAATTTTGTATTGAAGTTGTTTTAAAGCCACTTGCTGTACATTGGTATGTATTTTCTTTTACTAGACTTATTGTGCCTATTTTTTCACCTATTGTACAACTAAATCCATTTAAATCAAACCCTACTGTTTCATCTTTTGCTGTAAATTGTACTGTAATTGAATTTGTTGTACTTGACACACTTGGGCTTTCTAAAGTGGGCCCTGTTCTAGCTATCTTTCTGCTTGCTCCCGATGCATATCCTTTATTATTACTAGCATCATACGTATATACTTGTACTTGTCCTTTTGATGTAAATATTACAGTTATTGAATTTGTTGTAATTTTATACCACGTGTTTGCTTCAAAACTTGTTGTATTAATTGCTTTATCACTTACACATAATGGAGTTGCTCCCATTCCACATGCAATTGCTGTTACACTTGATGGTGTTGTAGATGCTACCGTTGTTTTTATATAATGTTCAGCCTGTCCACTTGTAATATTAGCATCATTATATGCTATTGTTGCTCTATCTTCATATACATATTCATTTATTGCATCTATTACTATTCCATCGTTATTATATCCTTGCCAACTAATTGTTGGAGCTAATACTGGTTTTGGCGATACCTTTTCTGTTAAAGGACTTGATACTACTCCAAGTTTATCCTTTAGTGTAATACTATAACTTTGTGCTATGGTTTCTGTAAATCCTATTGCTTTGCATTGATATCTAGAATCTGATACTAAACTTACAGTACCATTTTTTCCACCTATTGTACAACTAAATCCACTTAAATCAAATCCTACCGCTTCATCTTCTGCAGTAAATTGTACTGTAATTGAATTTGTTGTGCTTGATGTACTTGACAATGCTAATACTGGAGGTGTTTTATCTATTTTTCTGGTTGTTCCATTTGCATAGTTATTATTGTTACTTGCATCGTAAGTATATACTGTTACACTTCCCTCTGAAGTAAATCTTACTGTTACTTTTTCTTCTTTTATCTTATACCATGTATTAGCTGCAAGAAATGTTGTACTACCTGTTATATTACTTTTACATGATGGTACTGCACCCATTCCACAATTTGTTGCTGTTACATTTGATGTTGTAGTAGTAGCAACAGTAGTTTTTATGTAGTGTTCTGCCTCTCCATTTGTTATATTTGTATCATTATATGTTATTGTTGCTCTATCTTCATATACATATCCATTTATTGCATCTATTGCAGATAAACCATTATTATATCCTTGCCATGTAATCTTTGGTACTGATACTGGTTTAGGTGCTATACTTCCAGTTAATTCATTTGATATTATTTCTAAGTTATCTTTTAGTATAATACTATATTTTTTTGGTTCTATTGATGTAAATCCAGTTACTACACACTGATATGTATCTCCTGATACTTTACTTATTGTACCAACTTTTTCTCCTATTGTACAATTAAATCCGTTTAAATCAAATCCTGCTCCTACATCTATTGCTGTAAATTGTACTGTAATTGAATTTGTTGTACTTGATGTATTTGTTAATGTTAATACTGGAGCCTTTTTATCTATTTTTCTAGTTGTTCCACTTGCATAGTTATTATTACTACTTGCATCATAAGTATAAGCTATTACATTTCCTTCTGTTTCAAATATTACTGTTATTGTATTTGTATTTATCTTATACCATGTATTAGCTGCAAATTCAGATATAGATGAAGAATTTCCTGAACATGATGGTAAATTTCCTGTTCCACACACAGTTGCTACTACATTTGATGTTGTTTTAGTATCAACAGTAGTTTTTATGTAATGTACTGCCTCTCCACTTGTTATATTTGTATCATTATATGTTACTGTTGCTCTATCTTCATATGCGTATCCATTCATTGATTCTATCGCAGATAAATTATTGTCGTATCCTTGCCATGTTATTGTTAATGCTGATACTGGTTTAGGCTCTACACTTCCTGTTAAAGTTGCCGATGATATTCCTAAATTATCAGTTAAAGATATGCTATAGTTTTGTTCTTTTGTTGTTACTAATTCTATGGATGTACACTTGTATGTACTTCCCGATATTTTGCTTACTATTCCTTTCTTTCCACCTATCGTACATACAAAACTATCTTCATTTAATCCAGATTGATTATCCTCTGCTATAAAATCTATAGTAATTGAATTTGTCGTACTTGTTGCATCGACAAACGTTAATACTGGTTCTTTATCTTCTGTTTTATTTAGGTTAACTGATGCTGATTTTGCATAATTTGTTCCATCATATAATACTGCATACATATATCCAGCACCATAATTACCAGAGTAAGTTATATCTATATTACCATTTACTTTGTACCATTTTCCACCTTCAAGTGTTGACGTTCTACCACTACATGTTCCTGGTCTTCCTAGTACTGTATTCCCTAAAGAATTTGCAATTGTTTCACATACTTGTGCTGTTCCTTTAATAAACCCATCTTTTGATGTATATACAAAATACTGTGGTTGTTCTACTCCTTCTGTTGAATATCTTACTTTCGCTACTTGTTGTTTAAAATATTTATTTTGTATTGTACTTGGATCATTTACAAGTGTGACTGTTGGTATTTTTATTACATTTGTTGTTGCTTTTCCTGTTAAACATGGTTTAGTAACGTTTTTACCTTCATCTGTAGCACATATTTCATAATATATTGTTTTACCATTTTCTATATTTCTTATTGTACATTGACTATCATTTGCTTCATCTGAAATTTTATCTAAAGAAGACTCTTTTTCTCCATATCTACATGTTACATCTATTGATTTAGATTCATTTTCAGTTATATTATAACTTATTGTAATACGATCACTTGAAATGAATGGAGAATACTTTCCTTCAACTATTGTTGGTCTTGTGACATCACCAACAATTTCAATCTCACTACAATCACCTTTAGTTACTTTTATTTCATCTTCACCAAAGTATTTATATGTACAATATCCATTCATAGAAAGTTCAAAGGCAAAATTTCCATCCATACTTGCTATGATATGTCCATTACCTACTTTACCATCCATATCTAGTTCTGTAGTACTATAATAATCTAAATCAGTTGATATACACTTATTATCTTTACATTCAAAATTTAATAATCCGGTTTCCTCATTAAATCTTAATTTATCAGATGAATAATATAATTTACCTACACTTAATACCTCCTCAGCACTTCTTAATGCTGACGATTTTCTTGTACCTTCAATCATACCTTTAATGGCAGGAACTACAACTAAACTATTTATAGTTAATATAACAATTAATATTACTATTGCTATTAACAATTCTATTATGGTAAATGCCTTTATATTATTTGTAATATTTCCACTTATAGATTTAAATTTGATATTTTTTTTCATTTTATCACTCTTTCACTCTAATGGAATCACAATAAATGTTTGTTATTATTTACTTACCTATATTCATAATTATAATATCACACCAACTTTATAATTGCAACCCATTTTCACTTTTGGTACATGATTTCTTAACAAAAAAAAGACCTAAGTCTTTTTATAAACATTCTACATATGTATCTGGTAAACATCTAAGTACACAACAACAATTTAAATTCATTGTAAAGAATGAGTTAGTTGATACATAAGGATAAATAGATGTTGTATCTGGATTATCTGCTAGTACTCTAAATGTTGCACAGCATCCATCTATTTTTTCTACTCTAAATACATTTGAACAAGTAGCCCCTGGTTCTCCACATACTACATTTTCTCTTGTTGTTGGCATACTCCAAGGTGTTCCATTACCACAACATGTATATAAAACTACTGGTCTAGTATTGCATCCTAAGGTAGTTGTTCCGCATCCTAAAAATCCTCTATCGCATGTTTCTAAACATGTATCACCACAACAATTTGCATTTTGTTGAAGGACGTTTATGACAGTAAGAATTTCTGCTATGCATTTGCAACTATCTTGATCATTATTGTTATTACACATATAAATCCACCCTTTCATTTCTATAATAATGTATTCTAAATATTAAAAAGAGTGTAAATAAATGCCTAAATTGTGCGAATTTCTTGATTAATTTCACCTTTTAATATAAAATTAGTATAGGAAGTGATAGTGTGTCTAAAAAAGATTGTATTTTAGAAAAACCAAATTATGTTATTTGTAAACATGGCGATACTGAAGTTACTATGTATGAATTACATGAGGAATTATTATCTATTATGGACGAAATTCATAGGGTATGTGTAAAAAATAATATTAATTATGCTCTTATTGCGGGAAGCGCTTTAGGGATTGCTAATTACAAAGGATTTATTCCATGGGATGATGATATGGATATTTGTATTCTTAGAAAAGATTGGAATAAATTTATAGATGCCCTAAATAAAGATTTAAGTGATGAGTTCTACTTTCAATGCTTTGAAAATGATAAAAAATTTAATGCAATTATGGGTCCTACTATGAAGATAAGAAAGAAAAATACTTATATAAAAGAAACAAATTTTTTATTAAAAAATAGGTGCAAATCAGGTGATGGCATATTTGTAGATGCTATTATATATGATAATGTAAGTGATAATAAATATATTGATGAACTTTATCGTGCGCCTATAAAAATATTGATGCCTTTAATTGTATTTTTAGATAATATTCATATTAATCCTTATTTATTAAAAAAATTTGTTAGATGGATTGCTAATAAATATTCAAGAAAATATGAAAATAGTTCTAGAATGGGAAATATTATAACTGAACCATGGATGAAATTTTTACACGGAAGAGCATTCGATAAAAAAGATATACTACCATTTAAATTATATGAATTTGAAGGAAGAAAATACTATTCATATAACAATATAGAAAAAATATCCATAGAAAATTATGGACCTAATTGTTTAAAAAAATGGGATGGAAAAAAATGGGTAGAAACACTTCCTATTGAAAAGCGTGTTCCTAAACACATTGTAGACATAAATTTACATGGAAGTGAATCTATTAGTGAAAAATAATCTGATTAAGTATTTAATCATTGCAGCTGCATTATTTATATTAATAAGTATAGTTAGTACAATTTTTAGTAGTAATTTTAGTTGTCTATTTTTAGGAATTGGTATAATACTATCAGGTATTACAATACTTTATAAAATTAATCATTAATGTGTTGATTAATTTTTTTTATTAATAGAATTCCAACTATTAATGAAATAATTGCTAAAAAAAGTGTTGTATATTTAAAACTTGTATTAATACTTCTAGTAAACATTAAAACTACTGTTGATATACTAAATCCTAAAATCGCACTATAAGTATTATTTTTATAGTTTTTGAATAAATAATTTATTAATTTTGCTGTCAATATAACGCCTATACCTACACCAATAAAAAAAGGAAATAATATTTCAAAATTATATATTAATAAATCAAAATTAAACAAACTTGAATATGTTTTAATTAATGTATCATAAGCACCTATCATCATAAGAGTAGCAGTTCCACTTATACCAGGCACTACCATAGTTATAGCATCTATAAAGCCTACAAATAAGTAATATATAAAATTTAGCATACTATCTTCTATTACTATATTATTATCTATACTAACAAAGCCTAATGTTGTTGTTATTGTAAATGTTAATATAGTTATTAAATAATTATTTTTAGTATTTATTTTTATATCATTTAAACTTCCTATTATAAGTCCTATAAAGAAAAACATAGTTATTAAATAATATTTATTTAGTAAATATACTATTACGTTACTAAAGAATATTATAGATATTAATGTTCCTATTATTACTTTTATTAAAAATATAGAATTATTTTTTATATCTTTAAAAAAATTGTTTATACTATCTATTAATTTTTGATATATCCCCATAGATATTGCCAACATAGATCCACTAACTCCTGGAATTATTTTTCCTATACCTATAATTATTCCTTTAATAATTAACATAGTATCACCAGTTAATTATATTATTTTAATAACATAAAATAACCATTTTCTACATACTTTGTTTCGTTTACTACTATAAATGCTTTACTATCTAATTTTCTTATTAATTTTTTTAAATCCTCGAAAGTGTTATCTCTTATTTGTATGTAAAGCATGTATTTTGTATTTTTATTTCCCTTTACTTCTATAGCAGTAATTCCATATCCTCTTTGTCTTATAGCATCTACTATACTATCATCTTTGTTTGAAAGTATTACTTGAACTTCTAAGTTTGATTTTATAAATATTTTGGATAATTTACCACCTATATAAGTTCCAACTGAAAATCCCATCGCATATGAAAATACTATCCATAAACTATTATTATCTGTATTAAGTGCTTCCTTAACTACTAAAAACCATACAGTTATTTCAACTATTCCTATTAAGGCTGCTATTACATCTCTACCCTTTACTGTATTAATTGTTCTAAATGTACCAAGAGATACATCAATTAAACGTGCGAAAAATATTTTTAAACACATTAAAAAAAGTTCCATAATATCACCATTATTAGTATAAAAAAAATATTTTTAATTATACAGAAATTTATAAAATCGAATATAACTAAATAGAAATAAAAAAAGATATTTTAATATCTTTTATAATTTACTAAGAGCTTCTATTATATCAGTAGATCCTATATAATGTTCAACTATACTTTTGTCTTTTATTTTGAACAATACATCTTCATTTAC
>CANRPA010000021.1 GCA_947632395.1 uncultured Bacilli bacterium
ATGGCGTGCCTTTTGCAGAATGAACCGGCGAGTTATTGTATCATGCAAGGTTAAGTTGAAGAGACGGAGCCGAAGCGAAAGCGAGTCTGAATAGGGCGACTTAGTATGATGTAATAGACCCGAAACCGAGTGATCTATCCATGAGCAGGATGAAGGTTCGGTAACACGAACTGGAGGTCCGAACCCACTTACAAGGAAACGTGAGGGGATGACTTGTGGATAGCGGTGAAATTCCAAACGAACTCGGAGATAGCTGGTTCTCCCCGAAATAGGTTTAGGCCTAGCGTTCTAATTAGCGCCTTGGAGGTAGAGCACTGAATATATGATGGCGGCATCTAGCTGTACTGAGTGTAATCAAACTCCGAATGCCAGGGTTAGCATGTAGAGCAGTCAGTGTGCGGGTGATAACGTCCGTACGCAAAAGGAAAAGAATCCAGATCGCCAGCTAAGGTCCCTAAATATATGCTAAGTGGGAAAGGATGTGGAGTTGTCAAAACAGCTAGGAGGTTGGCTCAGAAGCAGCCATCCTTTAAAGAGTGCGTAATAGCTCACTAGTCGAGTGACACTGCGCCGAAGATGTACCGGGGCTAAGCATATTACCGAAGCTGCGAATTTATACTTTTTGTATAAATGGTAGGGGAGCGTTCTAATCAGCGGCGAAGGTCGATCGTGAGGACGGCTGGAGCGTTTAGAAGTGAGAATGCCGGTATGAGTAGCGCAAGATGGGTGAGAATCCCATCCACCGTTTGCCTAAGGGTTCCTGGGGAAGGTTCGTCCTCCCAGGGTAAGTCAGGACCTAAGGCGAGGCCGAAAGGCGTAGTCGATGGACAACAGGTTTATATTCCTGTACTACCTATATAACTGATGGAATGACGGAGAAAGATAGGAAGAGCCAATTATTGGATTTTGGTCTAAGCACAAAGGCTTGTATGCTGGGAAATCCGTATTACTTTACAGCTGAAGTGTTATGGTGAAGTAAGCAGCGATGCTTACGAAATCTTCTGACTCTATGCTTCCAAGAAAAGTTTCTAGGGTTAATTATATAGGTACCTGTACCAAGAACCGACACAGGTGGGCAAGGAGAGTATCCTAAGGTGAGCGAGAGAACTATGGTTAAGGAACTCGGCAAAATGACCCCGTAACTTCGGGATAAGGGGTGATTGAGAAATCAATCCGCAGTGAATAGTCCCAAGCAACTGTTTACCAAAAACACAGGTCTCTGCTAAGTCGAAAGACGATGTATAGGGGCTGACGCCTGCCCAGTGCTGGAAGGTTAAGAGGAGTGCTTAACTATGACGCAAGTCGATTTTGTGAAGGTACGAATTGAAGCCCCAGTGAACGGCGGCCGTAACTATAACGGTCCTAAGGTAGCGAAATTCCTTGTCAGGTAAGTTCTGACCCGCACGAAAGGTGTAATGATTTGGGAACTGTCTCGACCATAGACTCGGTGAAATTTTAATACCTGTGAAAATGCAGGTTACCCGCGACAGGACGGAGAGACCCCGTGGAGCTTTACTGTAGCTTGATATTGAGATTCGGTTTATTATGTAGAGAATAGGTGGGAGACTTTGAAGCAAGGACGCCAGTTCTTGTGGAGTCAACTTTGGAATACCACCCTTGATGAATTGGATTTCTAACCTCGTATCGTGAATCCGGTACAGGGACAGTGTCTGGTGGACAGTTTGACTGGGGCGGTCGCCTCCTAAAAAGTAACGGAGGCGCCCAAAGATTCCCTCAGAATGGTTGGAAATCATTCGTAGAGTGTAAAGGTATAAGGGAGTTTGACTGCGAGACCTACAAGTCAAGCAGGTGCGAAAGCAGGGCTTAGTGATCAGGCGATTCAGTATGGAATGGTCGTCGCTTAACGGATAAAAGTTACCCCGGGGATAACAGGCTGATACCACCCAATAGTTCACATAGACGGTGGTGTTTGGCACCTCGATGTCGGCTCGTCACATCCTGGAGGTGGATTCGCTTCCAAGGGTTGGGCTGTTCGCCCATTAAAGTGGCACGCGAGCTGGGTTCAGAACGTCGTGAGACAGTTCGGTCCCTATCCGTCGTGGGCGTAGGAAAATTGAGGAGAGCTGTTCCTAGTACGAGAGGACCGGAACGGACATACCTCTGGTGTATCTGTTGTCATGCCAGTGGCAGTGCAGAGTAGCTATGTATGGAATGGATAACCGCTGAAAGCATCTAAGCGGGAAGCCAACTTCAAGATGAGTTTTCCCATTCTTTAAGAAGTAAGATCCCTTGAAGACTACAAGGTTGATAGGCTAGAGATGGAAGCGTAGCGATACGTTGAGTTGACTAGTACTAATAGATCGAGGATTTAATCCTATATTATTATTCTTAATTTGATAGATTACACATTATCATGTTTTCAGAGAATTATTTCTCTATATATTTATTGGTGACGATAGCAAAGAGGATACACCTGTTCCCATCCCGAACACAGAAGTTAAGCTCTTTTACGGCGAAAATAGTGTTACAGCGAAGATAGCGAGTTGCCAATTTTTTTTTGCTTATTTTTATTATAATATTATAAAAGTAATTTATTTAAAAAATCACAAAATATTATTTCAATGTAAAGTATTTTTATGTTGAAATAATATTTTTCTTAATATATAATAATATTGGTGATTAGAAATGGAATATAAAATTACAACTCATAGTGAACTTGAAACAATAGAACTCGCGCAAAATTTTGAATCAGAAAAGTTTGAAAATATGATTATTTGTTTAGATGGTGATTTGGGAAGTGGAAAGACTGTATTTACTAAAGGAATTGCTAATGGACTCGGAATAGATGAAAATATTACTTCTCCAACTTTCACTATTATAAAAGAATATACAACTGGTGAAATGCCATTATATCATATGGATGTTTATAGATTAGATGGCAAAGTTGAAGGTATTGGGATAGAAGAATATTATAATAAAAATGGAATTGTGATAATAGAATGGGCTAAAACTATTAAAGATTATTTACCAGAAGAGAGACTAGAAATTGTCTTTAAAGTTATAGATGAAAACAAAAGATTATTAACAATAACACCTTATGGTAAAAAATATGAGGAATTATGTGAGGCTGTTTTATGAAAAGTTTACTAATTGATACTAGTACATCTAATGTAATTGTATCAGTATTAGATAATTTAAATGTATTAAATGAATATAATGAATATATAAATTCTGATATTGCTTCAAAAATAATGAAAATTATTGATGAGTGTTTAACAAATAGTAATTTAAAAATACAAGATATTGATAGAATATATGTTGTAAATGGTCCAGGATCATTTACAGGTATTAGAATAGGCGTTACTATAGGAAAAGTTATTGGTTGGAGTTTAAATAAAAAAATAATACCTATATCCTCTTTGGAATTAATGTCTACAACTGATACTAATAAACAATATATTATTCCTATGATAGATGCTAGAAGAGGAAATGTATTTGGGGCTATTTATGATACTAATTTAAATTGTTTAAAGAATGATTTGTTAATTAATATAGATGAATTATTAAATGATAAAGATTCAAATTATGAATTAGTATCATATGACAAATTAAGAGATGATGTTGTAAAGCCTAAAATTAATGTTTCTAAACTAATAGAAAAGCATATGAATGATAATGGCATAAATCCACACAATTTAAATCCTAATTATTTAAAATTAACAGAAGCAGAGGAAAATAGATTAAAAAGTGATTAGAGAGTTTGAAGATAAAGATTTAAATAAGGTAAATGAATTACTTAAACCATTTAATTATGAATTAAAACAAAATATTTTTCTACATACTCTTATTTATGAAGATGGATGTATTAAAGGTGTACTTGTTTATGAATTAATATATGATAGAATTGAAATTGATTATATAATAGTTGATGAACATTATAGAAAAAGTGGTATAGGTAGTGAAATGTTAAATTATTTAATAAAAAATAATGATGTTAAAAATATTACTTTGGAAGTTAATGAAAATAACAAAGCAGCCATTAATTTATATTTAAAACATGGATTTAAAATAGCAGCCATTAGAAAAAATTATTATAAAAGTGAAGATGGTTTGTTAATGATGAAGAAACTAGGTGATTAAATGAAAGATGTATATATATTGGGGATAGAAAGTAGTTGTGATGAAACAAGTGTGTCTATTGTAAAAAATGGTAATGAAGAAATAGCAACCATAGTATTATCACAAATGGATACGCATGCTAATTATGGTGGTGTAGTACCAGAAATAGCAAGCCGCATGCATGTCGAAAATATTACAATAGTTATTGAAGAATGCTTGAAAAAAGCAAATATGACTATGGATGATATAACAGCCATTGCAGTTACATACGGACCAGGTCTTATTGGGTGCCTACTCATAGGTGTACAAGCAGCAGTAACTCTTTCATATATTTATAATAAACCACTTGTCCCAGTTCATCATATAGCAGGGCATATATATGCAAATAACCTAGTGTCTAAAATGTCATTCCCATTAATTGCTTTAGTAGTTTCTGGTGGACATACTGACTTAATATATATGGAAGATGATTATTCATTTAAAAAAATTGGTGGAACACTTGATGATGCAGTAGGTGAATGCTATGATAAGGTAGCCCGAGTTATAGATGTACCATATCCAGGTGGCCCACTTGTGGATAAATTATCATATGAAGGTGAAGATACATATCCACTTCCTTTACCACTCGATGATAATTCATATAATTTCAGTTTTAGTGGTATTAAAAGCGCCGTTATAAATCTAGTACATAATGAAAAGCAAAAAGGTAATAAAATAAGAAAATCTGATATGGCGTGTTCATTTCAAAATAGAGTTGTAGAAATACTTACAAAAAAAACAATGCGTGCACTTAAAGAGTACAATGTTAAAAATTTAATAATAGCTGGAGGGGTATCAGCAAATAGTGGTATAAGAAATAAATTTACTGAATTGTGTATAAAGAATGATGTAAATTTGACAGTACCAAATATAAAATATTGTACAGATAATGCAGCAATGATTGCTACTGCAGGTTACTTTGCTTATAAAAAAGGAATTAGAGCTGGGTATGATTTAAAAGCAACAGCTACAACAAGTTTATTTTAATTCTGTTGTACGTTTTCATATAGTAATGCTTATTAATAGACTATATGAGTAGATAATGAAAAAAGTAAACTTATAATTTCAAATGTAAAAATAAGAATAAAATATAAAATTTTTCATTTTTAATTTTTAGTTACATAATATTAAATGAGATAAAAAAGTATTGACAAATATATAATTTATAAAGTATAATATATGCATATGAAAAAGGAAAGCGATGTATCCACATCCACCCGATTGCTTAAGTGATGGGTAAAATGCCAGTGAATTTTTGATTTATGGTTTTTTAAGTGGATACAATGTGTATGCACTTTTTTCATGGTATAAGAAATTAGGAGGTGTTTGTTATCGCAAACAAAGAAAAAGATTTGTTTATAAATGAACAAATTCGTGCTAAAGAAGTCATGGTTATTGGTCCAAACGGAGAACAATTAGGTATTAAATCAATTAAGGATGCTATTACTCTTTCAACCTATGCAGGCTTTGATCTTGTAATGATTAATCCAAATGCTAATCCACCTGTTTGTAAGGTTATGGATTATAATAAATTTAAATATCAGAACAAGAAAAAGCAGAAAGAAAATATCAAGAAACAAAGAGAAGCTAATCTTGAAATGAAAGAATATCGTCTTTCAGTATCAATAGATGTCCATGATTTTGATACTCGTGTAAAAAATTCAAGTAAATATTTAGAAAAAGGCCATAGAATAAAAGCTACTATCCGTTTTAAAGGAAGAGAAATGGCTCACACTGAATTAGGTCGTGATGTATTACTTAAGTTTGCTGATGCATTAAGTGATATAGCAGAAATAGATCAAAAACCAGTTTTGGAAGGTAGAAGCATGACAATGATTCTTATGCCAAAAAAAGAAAAATAGGAGGAATTAATATGCCAAAAAATAAAATAAAATCACATAAAGGTACACAAAAAGTTTTAAACGTCAGAGATGGTGGTTCTATTAAAATAGGACACCCAGGAACTAGACATAACACAGGAAAGAAAAATTCTGCATCTAATAGATGTGGAAGAAAAGCATCAGCTTTAAGTAATGCAGATGCTAACAGATTTAAAAAAGTACAATTTTAATTAAGAGGGAGGAATAAGTATGGCAAGAGTTAAAGGTAGTAATATACATAAAAATAGAAGAAAAAAAGTTTTAAAATTAGCTAAAGGCTATTTTGGAAGTAAACATAAACTATATAAAACTGCTAAAGAACAAGTTATGCATTCATTAAAATATGCATATAGAGATAGAAAACAAAATAAAAGAGAAATGCGTAAATTATGGATAACAAGAATTAATGCAGCATGTCGCATGAATGATATTAGTTATTCAAAATTCATTTCAGGATTAAATAAAGCAGGAGTTTCTATAAATAGAAAAATGTTAAGTGAGATAGCTATAGATGATGCAAAAGCATTTACAAATTTAGTTAATATAGCAAAAGATGCATTAGAAGGAAAAGTAGTTAAAACAACAAAAACTGAAACTAAAAAAGAAACAAAAACTGAAGCATCAGAAACAACTAAAAAAGAAGAAAAAGTAGATTTATCTAAATTAACAGTTGCAGAATTGAAAAAATTAGCTAAAGATAAAAATATAGCTGGTTATACAACTATGAAAAAAGATGAATTATTAAATGCTTTAAAATAATAGGTCATATGACCTTTTTATTTTTTTATAAATGTGTTATAATCTTAATAGATGGTAGAGGTGTAGTTATGTATATAGACTTAATAATAATTTTAGTGTTAATTATAATATCTTTTTGTTGGTTTAGAAGTTTTTCTAAAACGGTATATGCAGTAGCAATGATAGATATATTTTTAAGATTAATCACATATATTTCTGCAAATATTGGAATACCAGGTTTTCATTCATGGGTAAAAAGTATATTCCCTGGATCAATTCCAGCACTTTTTGCAAGATATATGAATGGTATATTACTTACAATATTTGTATGGATATATGTTGGACTTATGGTTGTTTTCTTATTCTATGTAACAAGAACATTTATAAGAAAAAAATAAAAAGTATCTTGTAAAAATATTACTTATATGCTATATTTATAGTGGGTGATGGTATGACAAGGAAAAGTAAAGCAGTAGATTTAATAATAAAAGTAATGAATGGTGAGAGTTACTTGACATATAAAGAAATTGCTAAAATAACTGGATACCATGAAAAATACTTACTAAAATTAAAAAAAGAAGTAAGTGAAGGTACTATTAGTATGACTCATGGAAATACTAATAGGAAACCTATAAATACTATTTCTGATGAAGAGAAACAGTATATAATAAATTTATATAAAAGAAGTAATGCTTCAATAAGAAAATTTTCCAAATTTTATAATAAACGAAGTTATTCTTGTATATGGCATGTGTTAAAAGAGGCTGGATTAATCTAGTTTTTTTTCTCTTAGGTTTTATAAAAATATGTATAAATTTATGTAAAATGAATACCTTATTATATATTAAAGTTGCATTTATTAAAACTTTAGTATATAATAATTCAAATCTTTGAAAGTGAGTTGTTTTGTATGAAATATAATGAAAAAAATTTTAATATAATATCAAAGATACTATGTACACTATCTGTGTTTATCATAGTATTTACCATATGTGTCACAATATATAAAAGCAATAAAACTGTTGTGATAAATAATATTGAATATGCAGCAAATATAAGTAAAGATTCAACATCTTTATATTTATCTGATATTCCAGATGATAAATATAAAGTAAAAACATCAGCATGGAGAGATATTTTAAAAGATCAAGCCAGTGATGGAAGTAAAATATCAGTTAAAGTTGAAGGCGGTGCTTATACTTTTGATAAAGGTATGTGGGCTCATGCTACTTCTACACTTGTTTATGATATAAGTGAATACTCTAGTGATTATAAATATTTCACAGCATATATAGGTTTAAATACTACAGCAGCTAGTACAAGTAATGGTGTAATATTTACAATATCAACAGCAGATGATGAAAACTGTACAAATTGGAAGGAAGAATACAAAACAGGGGTAATGAAGGCAGGAACAGATTCAGAACGCGTTGAAATATCCATAGAGGGAAAAAAATGTTTAAAATTGTATGCATATGATAATGGTGGAAATGGAAACGATCATTCTGTATATGCAGATGCTAAATTAGTAAAAAATATAGTAGATGATAACAAAGTTATGTCAGTAGAAGAATATGATAAAATTATAAAAGAAAAATATTCTAATTCTACACTAGATGATAAACAATATGAACTAACATTACTTCAAAGAGATTTTGTTGCTAATGTAGGACAGTTCGCACTTAAATTATTTTTAAATAATGATGAAGAACATCAAAAAGTATTTGATTGGTTATTTTATGATGTAGATAATTTACGTATGTATATGGTTGGAGGAAAACCTGATGGTTCATACGCAAATTCATTGATGGTATTAAGTGATTTATATGCAAATAAAGAAATAAGAAATGATTTAGATAATAAAAAATTGTTATATCCAGAAAATTCTACAGTACGTCCTGAATGGTTTCCAAAAGATATGACTTATGGTGATTTATACAAAAAAATGATGATAACATTATCACTTACACACTCAACTCAAGTTGCTCTTTGGATGCAATATTCAGATGAAAATACTTCAGACCCTATAGTAAGATATCAAATATATAAACAATTACATGCGGTAAGTAAATCAGTACAAGGAACTGATAAAACTGGTGGATTTAAAGCATGGGAAGGTAATGATTATACTCCAATGTTTGAAGCACTTGAAGTAGAAGAAATGCGTTTTGTATTAAATAATATAATAGATGATGAAGAAATTATATGGTTAAATGAATTTACACAAATGCATATTGACAACGAAAAAACAAATAAGTATAGTTACATAACACCTCATCCATATATAAGATATGTTTGGCCAGATTATTCAGATCAGAGATTTCATACTGAGAATGATCCTAAATATAATAAAGATTACTGGGATCAATTATATGCTGTAAATGGTAAAGGTATATTTAGTGGATATGGTGTATTATATAAACCAGGTATATATAAAGTTTGGATGAATTTAAATAAAAATGATTGGGAAAGTGGATCTGTATGTGGTGGTATATCTAAAACAGGTTCTAATATTAGAGGATCTCATGGTATACCAACTTCAGTAATTTCACAACCAGGACACGCAGCATTAATACATTATGCTATAAATAGTGAAGGTATAGCATATTGGTCAATTGACAACGATGTATATGGATGGTCTCAATCAGGTAAAACTGAAAGATTAAGTTTAAGAATGCCTTTAGGTTGGGGAGATGAAGAATACGTAACTGCTAATGGTGGTTGGCCAGCAACTTATATACTTTTAGCCCAAGGTGCTCTTAATGACTTTGAAAATTATCAAACATCTCGTGAAACAATTATATTAGCAGATGTATATAAAGATGATTTAACAAAACAAGAAAAAATATATCGTGAAGTATTAACTGCAGAACCTTTAAATATTGATGCTTGGTATGGATTAATTGAAAATTATAGATTACAAAATAAATCTACTGAGGAATTCTATAATTTAGGAAAAGAAATAATTGATGCTTTAACATATTATCCATTGCCAATGTATCATTTAACACTAGAAATTGAAAAAGAGTTAAAGAAAGATAGTGAAAATAATTCATATTTATTTAAGTTTACTATTGATCAGACTAAAGCATTACAATCAGCAAGTGTTGCAACAGATAAAGATACAATTCAAAAACAAGCAGTAAATCAAGAAGCTAATTACTTACTTGGAGAATTTGATTCTAAATTGGCTGAATTCTCATTTGATGGTGAAAATGCTGGACAGATAGTATTATCAAATAGATTTGATGGATCAGGTATACGTTGGGACTATAATTTATCTGGTAAAGATACTTTAAATGATAGTGAAAAATGGACAAAAGTTAATTTTACAGAAAATGAACCTCATAAACTACAATTAAAGGAAGAAGAACTAGAAAGCATTACAGCTGAAAATGATATTTATATTCATATAGTTGGTACAAGTTACGATGAAGAAAATATATATAAAATAGATATTACAGAAGGAGTACTTCCAGAAAATTTATATGCAAATGATCTAGAAAACAGAGTTATAGGTGCTACATTAAATATGGAATGGCGTATCTCAGATAATGATAAGTGGACATCATATGCCACAGCATCTCCTGATTTAACTGGTGATAAAACAGTAGAAGTTAGGGTTGCAGCAACAGGAACAGCACTTACAAGCAGTTCAGAAAAATATACTTTTACTGCAGATAAAGAAAATAAAAAAAGACAATATGTATCAATTTCACATTTATCTATAGAAGATGTATCTAGTGAGGCAACAGGACAAGGTAGATATGCTACAAATGCTATAGATGGAAACTACAATACTAACTGGCATTCTAATTGGAATGGAACAGATACAGAAAGATATATAACTATTAAAGTAGATAGACCAATTGTTTTATCAGCAATTGAATACATACCAGGTGGTGGAGGTAATGGTAAAATAAAAGATGGTACTATTTATGGAAGTATTGATGGAGAAAATTGGGAAGTATTAGCTAATATTAGCGGTTTAACTTATACTGGTGATGTTAATGCTGCAGATCATGGATTTAAAAATATTAAAACTTTTGAAATTGATAGTTCAAAACAAGTTCAATATATTAAAATACATGCAGAAACAACAAGTAATGGTGCAAATTTCTTTGTCGCTAGAATGTTTAATATATATGAAGATGCATCAAATATTACTACATTAATTCCAACTGCAAATGTAGCATATAGTACACTTTTACCAACAAATCAAGATGTAGTAGCAAGAATTACAAACCCAAGTATAAAAATAGAAAAAGTAATTAACAATGATGGAAAAGATACTTATACATTTACAGAAAATGGAACATTTAATTTTGAAGTAAAATATGAAGGATTAGAAGGTACTTATACAATTCCAGCAACAGTTGATTGGATAGATAAAAAAGTTCCAACTGCAACTATAAGTTATAATACAACATCTCCAACAAATCAAGATGTAGTAGCAACCATTAAACCAAGTGAAGACGTAATAATATTAAATAATGGTAAAATTTGTAAAGAAGATTTACCTGAAGGTGTAAAAGTTGAAGGTGCAGTTGAATGTAAAAATATTTCAGGTAATACAAATCCATTTAAATATTTATTTACAGAAAATGGAACATTTACATTTGAGTATATGGATAAAGCGGGAAATATAGGAAAAACTACAGCAACTGTAAAAAATATAGATAGAGAAGATCCTACAGCAATGATTACTTATAGTACATTGGAAAATACTGATGAACCTGTAGTAGCAACTTTAGTTGAAGAAAGTGAATATATAACAATTACAAATAATGGTGGAAGTAAATCCTATACATTTACAGAAAATGGTGAATTTACATTCACATTTAAGGATAGTGCTGGAAATACTAGTACTAAAACCGCTAATGTAACTTGGATAAATGAAAAAAAACCAGAAAAATATATTTGCAAAGAAGTAAATGATAAATATTATGATAATAATGGTAATGTAGTAGATAAATCAACATATGAAAAGGCATGTGGAATAGAGACAGAACAACCAACAAATCCAGGTGGAGAAGTAAAACCAACAAATCCAGGTGGAAATACATCAGGTAGTACACAAGAAAATAATACATCTAAAGATACAAATATAAATAAACCAAATACAAATACAGGTAATAATACATCATCAAATACAGACAACACAAATAATACTGTATCAGATGATAAAAATGAAGAAAGCGATGATGTAACTACAAAACCAGTTGATGACAAAAAGCCAAGTACTAATGAAGAAAAGAATGATTCTACAATAGAAGAAACTAATTCAAATAGCAACGAGTCATCATTTAGTGTATGGTATTATATAATACCTATAGTATTAATTATAATAATAGGTCTTCTTATAACAATAGTTTATAATAGAAGACACAATTAAAAGGATATCTCAATTTGATATCCTTTTTTACTATTTCTATATAATAAATTATAATTATAAGAAATGAGCATAAATAAAAAAATTAATTGTTAATAAAATCCAATTAATTTATATAATATTTTCATCATTAAGTTCAAAAGTTTCAATAATATTTTGTGGTAAATCTTTTACATCAATATTTTTATTATCTAAAACAACTTTATTTTCGTAGTAATATCCTTTTACAACTTGATTATTTCTAAGTTTAATATTAGTAAAACTTTGATATTTTTCTAATTTATTTATATTTTCCATTTCTAAATGTACAACCACATCGTAAACTATAGAACCATTATCTCCTTGTGTATGATGATATACATAACAAAAACATTCTTTACCTTTTTTTTGCCATAAATCTTCCATAATCCTTACTTTTCGCGATGAAACAATACTATATATCAAAAAAATAATGATACATGTATTAACATGGAAAAATAGTAATGAAATTTTTGCTTCAGTTTTAGTTATGATAAATATGAATATTAAAAATAAATTAATAATTGATAAAAATATAGTCCAAAGTATCCATGATTTTTCATATTTTTTCATTCTTTTACCTCCTACATCATTTCATTTAATTTTCTTTTTATTTCTAATCGTTGATTTTTAGGTACAACAAACTTTGGTATTACACAGCTAGTGCTAAATTCTATATAATAATTATTTTTATATTTATACACGCAAAGATATTGATTCTCTTTTATCCTAAAGCCTGATATTTTCTTTTCAATTACAACTGTTTCCATTTTTATGTCATCATATATTATAATTTTTAATATTGAAGCACCCGAAATATCATGTAATATGTAAAAAAAATCTTTTTGCTTATTATTAAGTAGTAAATCCTTTCCAGCATCTGAAAGATCAGAAATTACATTATTTTTTTTATTAGGCTCTGTAACTTCATAAATGTATCCAAAGTATCTTTTACCCTTTTTTTGAGCTTTATAATAAGAAAAAATTTCTATAAAATTTGTTCGTGATAATATAAGTAAAAGACCAATTCCACAAATGAAAAAGATTAAAATGAAGATACCAAGAAACAAATTATTATCAATAAACATAAAATATAAAGAAGTACCAAAGAAAAACCAAAGTGAGACAATTATCACAAATATTCCTTTAACCATAATTTACCTCCTAAATATCCATTTGAATAATATTTTTATTGCTATTTATATTATATCTACCGTGATAATTATAACAAATTTTTATTAAAAATAAAATATTTAATTATTATTTTAAGATTTGATACAATCTATTTACTTGTATTATTTATTATAGTTAATTTTTTTTTGAAAATATATTGACAAATGAATACATATTCAACTATAATTAAAATAGTTGAAGAATAATTCAACTAAAATCATATATTATTATTGGAGGGAATTTATGTCTAGAAACGAGTTTTCTTGTGACTGCAATATTATTCATCAAGAGGCTGTTGATAAAGTATTGCGAAAGATGCCAAATGAAAATATATTTAATCATCTAGCAGATTTATTTAAACTTATAGGAGATACAACAAGGTGTAGAATTTTATTTGCACTAGATCAGGATGAAATGTGTGTTTGTGATCTAGCAAACGTTTTAAATATGACAAAATCATCTATCTCACACCAACTAGCAGTTCTTAGAAGAAGTGGAGTTGTTAAATGTAGAAAGAATGGTAAAGAAGTTTATTACACATTAGATGATGAACATATTGTTAAATTATTTGAAATTGGCTTAGAACATATTAATCATAAAGATTAAAATAAGAAAGAAGGAATAAAGTGAGTATATATAAATTTAAAATAAAAAATTTAGATTGTGTAAACTGTGCAAATGAATTGGAAAGAAAATTAAAAAAAATTGACATTATCAATAATGTTAGTGTTAATTTTATTACACAAAAATTAATTTTTGAATGTTCTGAAGAAAATAAAAAGCAAGTATTGGAAAAAATTATTAAAATTATAAAAAAAGAAGAACCAGATGTAAAGTTAGAGGAGGCATAGTTATCATGATTCTAAAAAAGAACAGTCAATTAATCAAGATAATTATTTCTCTTTTAATATTTATACTTTCTTTAACACTAAAATTTGATGTTAAATTATATAATAATATTTTATATGTAATTGCTTATATAATTGCAGGATATGACATTATATTAAAGGCAATAAGAAATATTTTTAAAGGTAAAATCTTTGATGAAAATTTTTTGATGGCTATTGCTACAATCGGAGCATTTTGTATAAGTAAGTTTCCAGAAGCAGTTGCAGTAATGCTTTTTTATCAAGTTGGAGAATTATTCCAAGATTATGCAGTAGATAAGTCAAGAAAGTCTGTCGCAAGTCTTATGGATATAAGACCAGATTATGCAAATGTATATCGAAAGGAAGAAATAGAGCGAGTAGACCCTAGTAATGTAAGTATTGGAGAAATCATATTAGTAAAACCTGGTGAAAAAATTCCTTTGGATGGGGTTATAGTAGAAGGAGAATCTACGCTTAATATACAAGCTTTAACAGGAGAATCAGTTCCAAGAAAAGTTGCTATAAATGATGAAGTATTAAGTGGTTGTATAAATAATCATGGAATTTTAAAAATTAAAGTCAGCAAAAAATTTGGAGAATCAACAGTTAGTAAAATATTAGATTTAGTTGAAAATGCTAGCAATAGAAAATCAAAATCTGAAAATTTTATTAGTAAATTTGCTAAATATTACACTCCAATTGTAGTTATAGTAGCAATTTTATTAGCTATAATTCCACCTATTATTATTAATGATGCATCATTTAGTGATTGGTTATATAGAGCATTATCATTTTTAGTGGTATCTTGTCCATGTGCTTTAGTTATTTCTATTCCATTGTCATTCTTTGGTGGAATTGGAGCCGCTTCTAAAATGGGAGTTTTAATAAAAGGAAGTAATTATCTAGAGGCTCTTGCAAAAACTGAAATTGTAGTATGTGATAAGACAGGAACACTTACAGAGGGTGTTTTCAAAGTTCAAAAGATTGATGCTATTGGATACCCTGATGGTGATGTGCTAAGATATGCTGCTTATGCAGAGGCATTTTCAAATCATCCAATATCTTTTTCTTTAAAACAAGCATATAACAAAGAAATAAATAAAAAACTTATTACCAAAACACATGAGATTTCAGGCAAAGGTGTTTTAGCAAAAGTAGATGGAAAGATGGTTTTAGTTGGAAATGAAAAACTAATGAAAGAACACAATATTAAATTTAAAAAAAGTAATGAAATGGGAACAGTTGTATATGTTGCAATAAATAATGAATTTGCAGGAACAATTTTAATTGCAGACAAAATTAAAGATGATTCATATAGAGCGATAAAACTATTTAAAGATAATAATGTTGAGAAAATTGTTATGCTAACAGGAGATTGTGATAATATAAGTTCATCTGTGGCTAGTAAACTTAATTTGGATGAGTATCATGCAGAATTATTACCACAAGATAAAGTTTATTGGGTAGAAAAATTAATGAAACAAAAATCATCTAGTGGGAAACTTATATTTATCGGAGATGGAATTAATGATGCACCTGTTCTAGCTTTATCTGATATTGGTGTAGCAATGGGAGGCCTTGGAAGTGACGCAGCTATTGAAGCCGCAGATATTGTTATCATGACAGATGAACCATCAAAGATTGCAAATTCTATTCAGATTTCAAAAAAAACAATGAGAATTGTAAGGCAAAATATTTTATTTGCAATAATAGTAAAAATTGGGGTATTGATACTGAGTGCATTTGGTATTGTTAGTATGTGGGCAGCAGTATTTGCTGATGTTGGAGTTTCAGTACTAGCAATTATAAATGCTTTGAGAATATTAAAAATAAAAAACAAATGAAAAATACTACAAGTAGTATTTTTTAAGTGTAGAATTTAAAAGTAGTAATATTTAGATAACAATTACTATGGACTTTTTACCTATAAATAAGCATAAATTAAATTATAAGATTAAAATCATGAATTATATAAATTTGAATTAGTATTATATACAATAATCTTGCTTATATTTATAAAAAGTAAAATTTATACAATCATTTATTAATATAAAATATAAAAATCATATATATAAGAAATGTTCATAATCATAATTTTCATTTTTTTAATAATTTTTAATAATTTTATATACCATATTAAACAAATAGTGTTAAAATATTATCTTGGAGGCGTAAATATGCGAAAAATAACTAATTTTATTGTGAAAGGAAGATACATTTTTTTAGTGCTCTTTATTATATTGACAGGTTTTAGTTTATTTTTATCAACCAAAGTAAACATTAATGATGATATAATGAAATATCTTCCAAAAAATTCAGAAACTAAAATTGGAAAAGATATAATGGAAGAAGAATTTGATGAGCAAGATTCTTCTACACTTAATGTTATGTTTAAAAATTTAACAGACGAAGAAAAAGAGGATACTTTAAAAAAATTAGAAAACATTGAAGGTGTAAGTTCTGTTAATTATGAAAATACTGATGAATATAATGTTGATAAATATAGTTTATATGTACTAAATGTAGATGACTATGCTGATTCAAAAACATCTACTAATGTATATAATTATGTTAAAAACAATTTTAATGTTTCTGGAATGAGTGGTTCTATTTATGATGAAAATAAACCTATTTTGCAACTATGGATAATAGTTTTATCTATTACGTGTGCTATGATAATCCTTATAATATTAAGTGATTCTTACATAGAACCATGGTTATATTTAATTTCAATTGGAATAGCGGTATTTATTAATAAAGGAACAAATATTATATTTCCTAGTGTATCAGCTATAACAAACTCAATTGTTGCAATTTTACAACTTGCACTATCAATGGATTATTCCATTATGTTGTCTAATAGATATAAGCAGGAAA
Organism: uncultured Bacilli bacterium; assembly: GCA_947632395.1. Lineage (GTDB taxonomy): Bacteria > Bacillota_I > Bacilli_A > RF39 > UBA660 > UMGS1613. The sequence continues at coordinate 17,067 of CANRPA010000021.1, forward strand.
AGAAAAATCATTCAAACAAAGTAGAAGCAATGTCAGAGGCATTGTATCATTCATTTATATCAATTTCTAGTAGTTCAGTAACAACGATTGTTGGTTTAGTTGCGCTAGTATTTATGAGTTTTACAATTGGTAAAGATTTGGGATTTGTACTAGCAAAAGGAGTTTTATTAAGTTTAATTAGTATTTTCTTCTGTTTGCCAGCATTACTTTTAATGTTTGATAATTTAATTACTAAAACAAAAAAGAAATCACCAAAATTTAATTTAACTAAATTGGGTAATTTTAGTTATAAAACAAGATATATTCAAGTAATATTTATAGTTGTAATTTTTGTAGCAGCATATTTTTTAAAAGGTAATATAAGTATTCTTTATACTGATTCACAACAAGATAAAGTAGGAAAAATTTTCCCAGCTACTAACCAAATAGCAATCGTATACAACAATAAATATGAAGAGTTGATTTCTTCTTATTGTAAAAAATTAGAAAAAGACGAAAAAATAGATCAAGTATTATGTTATTCTAATACAATTAATGAAAAACTAGCTTATGATGAGTTAAATAAAAAATTTGAAGAATTAGGTCAAGATACAAAAATTGATGATTATTTAATTAAACTTATTTATTATAATTACTATAATCAAGATGAGAATAATAAAATGACATTAAATGAATTTGTTACATTTATTAAATCTGATATTTATACTAATGAAAAATTTAGTAGTTCATTAAATCAAAATGTAAGAGATAATATAGATTTACTAGAAAATTTTACCTCATCACAACTTATTAATGAACAAAGAACAATATCAGAAATTGCTAATATATTAGGAATGAATAAAGAAGATGTAGAAAATATATTAATATATTATAATAGCAAGAATTTGAATACAACTATGACTCTAAATGAATTTGTTAATTTTATGCTTAATGATGTAGCAAGCAATCCAAAATATTCTAGTAGTTTAGATTCACAAACAATTGCAAAATTAAAACAATTACAAAATTTTACAGATTTAAATAAAATAAACAAAAAAATGAGTTCTAGTGAACTTTCTAATATTTTTGGAATAGATAAAAATTTAATAGAAGAATTATTCTTGTTCTATCATACTATAACAGAAAGTAATACTAAAATGACACTAAATGAATTTGCAAGTTTTGCTTTTGAAATATCTAAACAAGAATTATATAAAGATATGTTTGATGAACAAACTAAAAAATCTTTAATATTACTTAAAACTTTAAGTGATGATAATTCTATTAATGCTGAACTAAATATAGATAGCATGATGGAGGCTCTTAATAGTTTAGGACTAAATATTGATGAAAATACTTTATCACTTTTATATACTTATTATACGGGTTATTATTCTAGTTCAAAACTAACTTTAAGCGCTTTTGCACGTATTGCCCTTGAATTAAGTAATGATAATTCTTATCAAGTATATTTTGATAAAACTTCATTACAAACTATTATTAATTTAAGTGAATCTTATAATACACCAATAGACAATATGTCTTCTACTGAAATGTCTTTATATAAGATGTTCGGTATTGATGACAAGACAGGTAAAAAGTTAAATTTTGCTATTACACAAAATGAAACAGGAACATATAAGATGACTCCACTTAACTTTGTTAATATATTATTACAAAAAGAGGAAATTAAAGAGCAATTAAATGAAGAACAAATAGAATCTTTACAAAAAGCTCAATACATTATGAGTAATATAGATACAACATATGGTATAGAAGAACTTGCTACTTTTTTATCTCAAGACAAAACAATTGTAAGTTTTGTATATGGTATTTATGATAAACAAAGTGATAATTTAAAAAAAATATCAATCAAAGAATTAATTAATTTCTTATACAACAATAAATCTAATCCTATGTTGTCATCAACTTCATTATCAGATAATATACAATTAGTTTATACAATTGTTAATAATACAACAGTTAAATATGATTATAAAGAAATAAGTAGTTTAACACAAACAAATGCAACTTTAATAAATAAAATCTTTGGTGTATATGATTATAATAATGATGTTACTACATTGACTCCTATGGAGTTTGCTAATTTAATTATAAATAGTAAAGATAATGAAATTTTAGTAGGAAAAGTTTCTGATACATCTTTTAATGAATTATATTTAGTTAAAGAAGTAATGTTGGGAACAATGAGTAATAAAAAATTTACTTCTAACGAAATTAGTTCATTATTAAGTATAGATAATAGTACGATAAAATTGTTATTTAGTTTATACAATTCAAAATATGTTAAATCTAATCAAGAAATTTCTTTAAAAAATTATGTTAATTTTATTGTTAGCGATGTAATGAATAATAAAGATTATTCTGCTAGTTTTGATTCAGAAAATAAAAATAAATTAACTACAATTAATACTTTAATGAATGATTCTTTAAATGGAACAAAATATACATCTTCTGAAAGTTTTGCGCTACTAGATATTTTAAGTGCTAATTTAGATAAATCTTTGATTGATTTGGTTTATATGTATCATGGAAGTAATAAAGAATATAATGATTCATGGAAAATGACAATTGAAGAATTTGTTGATTATTTAAATTCAGATATTTTAAGTGATGAAAGATTTAATGATTTTATTGATTTGGAAAAAAGGTCAACTATAACGAATGCAAAGCAAGTTATTGATAAATCTAAAAAACTAATAGTATCAGATAAATATTCAAGAGTTGTATTGAATACAAAATATGCTTATGAAGATAAACAAACCTATAATTTTATTAATTCCATTAATGATGAAATAGGTAATAATGATGATATATATGTAGTTGGTAATTCCCCAATGGCAGTAGAAATAAGTAAAACATTTAATGGTGAATTAAATAAAATTACTTTATTAACAATGCTATTTATCTTTGTGGTAGTTGCTATTTCATTTAAAGATTTAATTATTCCTTTTGTTTTAGTATTGATTATTCAAACAGCTGTGTATATAACAATGAGTGCTATATCAATTACAGGTGGATCAGTATATTTTATTGCTTTATTGATTGTTCAAGCAATACTTATGGGCGCAACTATAGATTATGCAATTGTTTATACATCATATTATCGTGAATCAAGATTAACAATGAGTGTAAAAGATTCTGTTATTAATGCGTACAATAAATCTATTCATACGATAATTAGTTCTTCTTCAATATTAATAATTGTTACACTTGTAGTAGCAGGATTTGCTTCTGCAATTGCTGCTAAAATATGCGAAACAATTTCACAAGGTACTTTTGCTTCAGCAATGTTAATCTTAATAGTATTACCAGGTGTACTTGCAGCAACTGACAAGTTAATTTGTAGAAAAGGTTATTATAAAAAGGACAAAACAAAGTAAATAAATTTAAAAATATTTAAATATTGAAATAAATAGATAAATT
>CANRPA010000022.1 GCA_947632395.1 uncultured Bacilli bacterium
TCCACTTTCTATTGCGCCTTTAATAATTTCTTCTTCACTAACTTGTTCAATTTTTAATCCATATGGATTTCTTCTTTTTTTAGCCCCTCTTTGTTTTTCTTCAAAAGCTTTTTTTTCTTCTGGTGTCATTTGAAGAATTTCACGTTGTACTATATCTCTTGCAAAATATGTATTTAAGAAATTGTACATCTCTGTATTTTTAAAATTGCCATCATAACTACTATCACAAAATCTTAACCCAGATACAATTAAATTTTTACTTAACATAATTCCAGTATCTTTATCAACATACCATTTAAGAGGAGATACCTCTATCCAAACACTATCTCCATATTTATATTGTTTTCCATTTGAAAGTGTACAGGCATATATATTTTTATAATATGCTCTTATATATTTTCTTCCATTATATTCATATTCTTCATGTTCTACAGCTTCAAATGGAGAATCTTCATCGTCAGAATCTCTAGAATCCGTTGTATATGTTTTTCCAGTTTTTCTTATATTACCAAAACGATATGTACCAAAACAATATGCTTGTTCCAATTCAGATTCCATAGATGTACTAACAACATATTGTGGATATTCTCCATACTCTACTTCAAGAAATCCATTACTTCCCAACACACTATTTGTGGAGATATCAGAGATAGTAGAAAACGGTAAAGCTGGGCGAACTCCACCTGACCTCTTACCATAAGCATAATCAAAGTAACTATCACCATCTTCAGTAACAATACGGATATGCCCATGGCCATGGGATAATAAACAATACCATCCTGTACGATCTTTTAAAGAATTATCATAAATTACACAATAATCATCAGAAACATAACCTCCAAGCAATATAGCAAAATCTGTTATTGCACATCTTGCACCAATATTGCTTATTAAATCAATTTTATCACTACCAAAAAATTGGTTTTCATCAAGTAATGTGAATTCTTTAGGATCAAAATTCATATTACGCCTCCTACAATCTATATATATTTTACCATAAATATACAAAAAATAGCATAAATTTACAAAACAAATTAAAATTTATTAATTAAAATTTAACTTAATTTACAAATATTTCCTTTTTATCCGTTTTTCCTAGTTTGATAGTTTAAACATAAAAATTTTTTTAATATTAAAAAATCTTGTTTCTTTATCACTTTGTATTTGTTTAATGTATTGTTATATGCCACAATCATATTGTACACAGCTATAATCAAATAAAATAGAATCACATTAAACCTTTTTTAGTCAAAAAAAATCTCTTAAATTCTTATAGAATAAGTTTTTAAGAGTTTTTTAATTTCAAAAACTGCCAAATATAATATTTTTTAGTTATATTTTTATACTTTATGATAATCTAATCTAAGTTTATCTGCTACTGTCACAATAAATTCAGAATTAGTAGGTTTCGCCCTATCTATATCAACACTATTTCCAAATATTTCTGTCATTAAATCCCAGTTACCTCTATTCCAACTAACTTCTATAGCATGTCTTATTGCTCTTTCAACTCTAGATACAGTTGTATCAAATCTTGAAGCAAGTTCTGGATATAATTCTTTTGTTATACCACCTATCATGTCTGGATTATCAAAAATTAAACTTACTCCATCTCTTATATACTGATAACCTTTTATATGTGACGGAATGCCTAATTCGTGTAATACTTTAGTGATAGCGATTTGAAGATTATTATAGTGTAAATCTATACTTTTACCTGAAACTTTTTTATTACATAATTCTAATATTCTTTTTTCTAAATCGTCAAAGTCAAAAGGTTTTAAAACATAATAATTTACTCCATAATCTGAAACTTCTTTTATAACTTCTTGTGTATTATAACTAGTTGCAACTATAACTTTTTTATTTAAATTTTTCTTTTTCATTTCTTCTAAAACATATAATCCATCTTTTTTAGGCATTATCAAATCTAAAACTATTACATCATATATTTCATTTTCTATTTTATTTATTCCCTCCACACCATCATGTGCTTCTGAAATAATTTCTATTTTTTTACTACTATTAAAATACTCCTTTACTGCTTCAATTAATTGTATGTTATCATCTATCATTAGAACTTTTATCTTGTCCATAATTATCTCCTTTTTCTATCCTATTTGATTATACTACATACTACTTAAAGCTTCTAGAGATTATTTTATCTAGTTTTGTCATAATTTGTCGAAATTCAACGAATTTTGTATCTATTCTTTTACTTTACACTTTATTTACCAAAAAAACCATCTTTTATAGTGCCTTTAACTCTAGAAATATAACTTTTATTCTTATTTTTATCCCCATAATTATTTATAGAAAGTTTATATACAGAAAGTACTCTTTCAGCAAAATATTTTGATGAATAAGTTTCTGAATTTATTCTTCCTTGATTACCCATTGTTTCTCGCAAAGATTTATCTTGTATAAGTTTTGTCATTTGCTTTAAATAATCAGATTTTTTCTTAAATAAATATCCAGTTAAATCAGATATTACTGTATTTCTAAAACTTTCATCATCAAGTGCGACTACTGGCAAATTAGCAGCCATTGCTTCTACTACAGTAAGTCCTTGTGTTTCTGTATGTGAAGCAGTAGTAAAAATATCTGCTAAAGCATAGTAAAATGGTACTTCTTCCCAAGGTACTTTCCCTGTAAATATAACATTTTTTTCTATTTTATTTTTAATAACTAATTTTTTATATTCCTCTAAATCTGGTCCATCTCCTACTATTAATAATTTACAATTTTTGTTTTTCTTAACTAATTCTTTATGATTGTTAATTAAGAAAGCCACATCTTTCTCTCTTGCAATTCTACCTACAAATAAAACTACAATATCATCATCTTTTAAATTTAATTTGTTTTTGATTTCAATTAATTTATTTTTGTTTATTTTTTCTCTATAAAATCTTTCTATTTCTATTCCTGTTGGTATAATATGGACATTTCTATCATATTTATATTTTAATTTGAATAAATCATATGTTTTTTTAGTAGGAACTATTAATTCTTGTATTGTTTTATCACAATAAAATTTTGTCAAATATTTTACTATAGTTTTACCTGCTTCCATAAAATATCCTTTAGTTATATAATGTACATAATCCTCATACATTGTATGATATGTATGAACAACTGGTATTTTAAATTGTTTTCCTATAACTCTAGCAAATGTCCCTACTCCAAATTCTGTATGAGTGTGGATAACATCTAAGTTCCATTTTTTTATTTTTTTCATTGCTCTAATAGAATAAAATGATGTAAGTCTATAATCATATATTCCAATAGGTATTCCTGGCATTCTTATAACTCTACCATTCTTTTCAACTTGATATGTCATAGAATCTGGATTTACCGTTACTATAAACACTTTATGTCCCATTTTTCTTAATGCATTTTCAAGCATCTTTATACTTGTTGATACTCCATTTATAAATGGAGGATATGTATCTGTAAATATTCCTATCCTCATTTTCTAACCCTCCTCATATTAAGTGAAATCGCACCAACTACCATTCCAAAATAATACGTAATAAATCTCCATACAAGCATGAGTGCTTTAAGTTTACTTCCTGTAACAAAATTACCATAAAATTGTAAAAATCCGAATTCAAGGCCTCCACTACCACCTGGTATTGGTACAAATGAACCTATAATCAATACATAAGCACTTGTAACAATTGCTATACCTGGTGTAAATGATGAAAAATCACCCATAGAATATAGTATAAATAAAGGAACTAAATAAATACAACAAAGTGCAAGAAAGTTATACAATATATTTGATATAAACATTTTTTTATCTTTAAGTAATGATGATGCACTATTGTGAAATCTATCTATTTTTTCTTCCCAATTCTTAATCTTTTTTTCTCTATCTTTTACAATATGAATTTTAGTTAAAAATTTGATTGCTAAACTTATTAAAAATTTATTTAATTTAGTTGTAAAAGCCAAAACAAACATAACTACTATAACAAGTGTATTCATAATAAATCCAATTGCAATTAATTTACTTAGTAATGGAACTTTATTAAATATTGAAAACATATGATTAGCAAATAAAGAAACTAACCCTAATATTACAAGAGCAATTTGATATACTATAAAGTTCTCAAGTACTATTCCTGTACTACTAGCATAATCTATTCCTGTCTTTTTTAAGTAATAAATTTGATAAGGTTGTCCTCCAGTTGAAAAAGGAGTTACAGCATTAAAAAATTGTGTTCTAAGTGTTAATTGAAATGACTCTCTGTATTTAAAATCATTTTTTATTTTCTTACAAAATGTATACATTGGATAACTTCTAAATACCCAAAATAATATTATTAAAACAAAGGCTATCAAAAGATACCATATATTCATTTTTATTATTTGATTAATTATATTAAAGAAATCATCTTTCAAAGAAAAATACAAAACAATTATAGTTATAAGTATGAGTATTATAATATTTAATTTTTTCTTCATATTATTTGTCTTCTATTACTTCTATTCCTGGTAATTTTTTTCCTTCAAGAAGTTCTAAAGATGCTCCTCCTCCTGTTGAAATGTGAGTAAATTTATCTTTATATCCGAAATTTATTGCTGCACTTGCAGTGTCTCCACCACCAATTATTACTATTTTATCACTATCAAGTGATTTTAATATTTCTTTTGTACCTTTACTATATTTATCAATTTCAAAATAACCTAAAGGACCATTCCATACTATAGTATTTGATTTTTCTATTATATTTTTAAAATTTTCTATTGTTTTATTTCCTATATCTAAGCCTATATCGTCAATATCAAATTCATCATTGTTTTTTAATTGTGTTTCACCATCAAGTTCTTTTGATACTATAGAATCAACTGGTAGTATTATTTTATCTTTATATTGCTCTAATATTTTTTTACAAAAATCTATTGATGAATCATCAAGTATAGAGGAACCTATATTATATCCCATAGCCTTTAAAAATGTATAAGCCATTCCTCCACCTATTAAGATATAATCACTAACTTTAACAAAATTTTCTATAACACCTATCTTATCTTTTACTTTAGCGCCACCAAGTATTAATGTATAAGGTCTTTTTGGTTTATTAAGGACTTCAAAACTATTTAATTCTTTTTCTATTAAAAAACCTACACCACTTGGTAAATAACTTGCTATACCTACATTTGATGCATGAGATCTATGACTAGTTCCAAAAGCATCATTAATAAATATATCACCTAAAGATGCCCAATATTTACCAAGTTCTAAATCATTGCTAGATTCTTTTTTATCTTCTAAATCTTCAAATCTAGTGTTTTCCATCAAAAGAACTTCACCACTCTTTAAAGAGTTTATTTTTGATTCTAATTCTTTTCCCCTGGTAGTACTTGAAAATATTACATCTTGATTTAAAAGTTCACTTAATCTAGTTAAAATAGGTTTTAACGTATTTAGTTTTAAATCACTTTCTTCTTTAATTCTACCTAAATGACTCATAAGTATTACTTTAGCGCCTTTTTCTATTGCATATTTAATGGTATCTAAACTACTTACTATTCTATTGTCATCTAGTATTTTACCATCTTTAATTGGTACATTAAAATCTACTCTTATTATTACTTTTTTATTATTTAAATCAAAATCTCTAATACTTTTTTTCATTGTATCACCTCTTACATTTTACCACAAAATTTAAAGTTTATATATACTTTATGAAACTTTTATATAATAACTTAAATGAAAAAGGATAAAAAATTTAACTTAATAAATTATCTTAGTCTAATATGCATAATTTAGCTAAATTTATTTATTTTATTTCTTCTAACATTTTTTCTTTTATTTTATCTATATCAGCAAAAAATACCCTAATACCTCTGATATGCAACTCTATTAAGTTTTGAAAATTTTTCAGAATAATTTTCTCTAATTTTTCTGAAACCCTAGCTGGTTCACCATTTACTGTATGTACATGATCTATATATTTTTCTAGAGTTGGAAAGGCGTTTTGTAATAAAATAGCTGAATCATTCTCAAAAATTTTATCAATTAATATTGTATTACAAAAGCCATATTTTTCTTTCTTTTTATTAACTATTTTTTTATATTTATCCACTTTAGAACTAATTGGAATAAACCATAAAATATCTTTATCTTTAATTGTAAAATAAGTAGGTCTCTTCTTTCCCTTTTCGTGGTTTTGCATTAAATTTTCATCATTAACGACATCAAAATATTCATCTTTGATGTGATATAAGTAACCTGTTTTTATTTCCATTGTCATCAACTCCATGAAAAGTATACCATAAAAAATAAGAAAACTCCATCAAACGATAGAGTTTTTCTACATTTTCAACCGGGATCATTTTTTACTCGCTAGCCACCCGGAAGCGAGAAACATTGTCGACCGGGATTATTTATTACTCGCTAACCACCCGGAAGCGAGAAACATTTTCACACTTTCTCAAGTGCAACATAAATATACTATATTTTTATGAAAATGTCAAATAGTATACATTAATAGTATATTCACTTTTCTAGTTATTATTTATTATTTTTTCTCATTTGTAATGAATAAGATTGATATAAAATTATATAAAACCTTACTCTTCTATTATTTTTTCTATTTTTTCTAAATAATAATTTTCATCTTCTTTTATAAAAGTATACTTATAACTATCAAGTGATTCTTTATATTCATCTATATTATTTGAGAAATTATCACTTACAATATCACCATTTATATTTGTTAAACTATTATTTTCTTTATCATATACTCCTACAATAGTTTCAATTACTATATTATTATCTTCTTCATATATATTTTCTATTTTTTCTACTTTTTCAGTAACTTTATTTTGACATTCTGTATCTATAGCTAAATATGTTTTACTATTTTCATTATATATAAATTGTATACAATCTTCATTAAAATTTTTAGCACTATATTTATCTAAACTACCAAATATTTTTTTATATGCATCTTTTATATCATTTTCATTTATAGTTATAACACTATTACTAATATTTATTTTATCTTTGCTTAATAATTGATAAGCCATATTTAATCTTACCATAATATCTATAGTATCTTCACTATAATTATCTTTATATAGATAATAACTATCTGTCAAATTTGTTTTTATGTTATCAAGTAAATAACTATAATTATCTATATACCATTTAAGGTCTTTTTTTACTTCTTCTTTATTATCATTATCTTCATTTTTTGTTATTTCTTTATCAGTATTATTTTCTTTATCTACTATGTTCTTATCAACAGTTTTTTTCTTATTTAATAATAAATCATTATCATATAATATCTTTGTTTCAAATACTATAAGAGCAAGTAATAAAATAATAAAAATATTTTTTCTTACTATTTTAGCATTTTTATATTTATATATTCTTTTTTCCATTTTTTCTAATTTATTTTTAGTTTCAAATTCCACTCTTTTAGTAATTTCTTCATCTAGTGAATTTAAAACTTCTTTTTTTATATCACTTACTAATAATTTTTTATCTATATTATTTTCTTCAACATTATTTACTTTTTTTTCATTACTTTGTTTTTTAACCATATTCACCACTCCCAAAATTATTATAACAATATAAAAATTAAAAATCTAGTATATTTTTGACATTATACTAGATTATAAATTCTTTATTCGTTTATGTTTACTTCCTCGGATAAAGTTTCTTCTCCTGTTTCATATGCTTTTATAAGATCATATGTTATTATTCCATTTGAGATACTTATTAATTTATCTGCATATTCATTATAATAGTTTATATAGTCCATATCTATTGATGTATCAAGGTCTAATTGTCTAAATTCACCTTTAGAACTATTATAATATAGTTTATTTGTTAACCAGTTACCACTAGGGAATACTACTACATTATCTGTAACATTAAAAATATCATTACCTAATGCATATTTTGGTTTTACACCTAGCATATTAGAAAGAGTTGGCATTACATCAATCATACCCATGACTTCATCTACATCAGTTGTATATTCTGAATTTGCTATATCTTTAGACCATATAATAAATGGAACTGATCTATTTATTTCATAAGTATATTCATCTATTGTTCCAACTGTATCTGTTGGATCTATTAGTACCTCTGGATAATATTCACTATTATATAGTTTTCTAAACTCAGATTTTTTTAATTTACAATCATGATCTCCATATAAAACTATTACAGTATTCTCAAGTAATCCTGCCTCATCAAGTTCATATATTAATTCTCCTATTGCCTCATCAGCATAATGTACACTTTTTAAATAATTTCCAATTTTAGTACCTTCAAGCCAAGATTTTACAATTTTCTCAGTTTCTTCTGCTTCAGAATTAGCATCTTCTGATTCAAGATCAACTTCATCTGTTACATAATCAACTAAATAATCTGAATGGTCTGTAATATCACTAAAAGGTGTATGATTTGTAAGCATTACAAGTGTTCCATACCAATTTTTGTTTTCAGAATTAATGTTTTTCATTATCTCTACAGATTGCCTAAAAAATGACTTATCTGATAACCCTAATCCTATTGTTTCATCTATTTCATAATCTTTAGTATAATAATAGAAATTATCATATCCTAAATATTTATAAGTTATACTTCTATTCCAAGCACTTCCTATATTTCCATGCATACTAAATGTATAATAGCCTTGTTCTTTAAGTAATTTTAAAATTGTTTCATAATCTCTGTTGAAATAGTTCATAAATACAGTACCACTACTAGATGGTAATAATGATGTTAATGATGTAAATTCACTATCACTACTATTTCCTACACTTTCTTGTGCATAAAAGTTTGAAAAATTTATTCCTTCTTTAGCAAGTCTATTTAAATTTGGTGTAAGTTCTTCACCATTAAATCTAAGATTCATAGTAAAACTTTGAAGACTTTCACCATGTATTACTATTACATTTTTTCCTTTAAAAAGATTTGTATATTTATTTGTATAATCTTCTAATTCCTTTGATTCATAATATTCTCTGAAACTTTTATATGCTTCATCATATCCAAACATTTCATTTACTGTTGTTCTTATAGAAACAAATAAATCATTAAAATGGTATGTATAAAGACCAAATTCCATTACTACATAATTTCTATTCCATTGTTTATTAAGCCTTCCAACATCTGTTGAACTTAATGTTGAAATGAAAAATCCAAGTGAAATTAAAGCAACTACTATAGTATTTAAAAATCTAATTTTACCATTTTCTATTTCTTTAACTTTATCATAATATTTTTTTCTTTTTAATTGTATATGTATAAATATTAGCGCGAAAATTTGCCATAAATATATCAAATCTTTCATTTCGAATATATTTTCTATTACTGCATTTGTATATCCACCAAGTTCACCTGCTGTTTTTAATAGTGATACTGAAACAAATGATAGATAATTGCTGTAATATATTGAATTTATTATACATAAAGCAGTAAATAGTACACTCCATGATATAAAATATTTAAACTGATTTTTAGGTTTTATAAAATAACCAAATGATGTTATTATAAGTAATACTGTAATATCTGCTAATACAGGTTTTATATTACTTAAATTTTGTACAGTAAACCCTCTTATAATACATTCATTAATTATAGTAGTTACAATAAATGTACTCATAAGTATGTTTGTTTTAAGATATTCTTTTGTTTTCTTAAATGCTTTTTTCAATGCATTTTGTATCTTTTTAAGCATATTTAAACACCTTCTCGACTAAATAATTGTATCACACTTTATATATTTTTTCAATGAAAGAATGCAAAAAGAGAAGTCTGTCTTCTCTTTTATTGATTAACTGCTATATTAAATGTATCCTTTACTATCATTACTTCTTCATCTGTTGGAAGTACCATAACATTAATTTTTGAATATGGATCACTTATAATACCTTCATGTATTTCTTTGAAACTTGCTATTTTATCATTCATTTCTTCGTTTAATGTTACACCTAAAGGTGCAAGACGATCCATAACAAGTTTTCTCATATATGAACCATTTTCAAGTATTCCTGCAGTAAACACTATGCTATCTACTTTACCTTGTAATTTCATGTAATATTCTGATATATATTTAACAATTCTATCTACATATAAATTCATAGCAAGAATAGCATTTTCATTTCCTTCAAGTGCAAGTTTTTCTACATCACGGCAATCTGATACACCAGCAATTCCCAAAAATCCACTTTCTTTATTTAAAGAATTATTTACTTCTTCTATAGATTTTCCAGACTCTTGCATTACATATTCTATTATTGATGGATCTATTGAGCCACATCTTGTTCCCATCATAAGACCATCTAAAGGTGTTAATCCCATAGTTGTATCAAAACATTTTCCATCTTTAATACATGCTATACTAGCTCCACTACCTACGTGACAAATTATTAAATTTACATCTTCTTTATTTAATCTTTTCTTCATTTCAGTAGTTATATATTTATGACTTGTACCATGGAATCCATATTTACGTACTCCATATTTTTCATACCATTCAAGTGGTACTGGATAAATAAAGTTTTCTTTTGGCATTGTTTGATGGAATGCTGTATCAAAAACTGCTACTTGTGGTACATTAGGGAATGCTTTTTGCATAGCACGTATTCCCGCTAAATTACCAGGATGATGAAGTGGACCTAACTTAGTTAAACTCTCTATATCTTTAATTACTTCATCTGTTATCAATACTGAATCTGAATACTTTTCTCCACCATGAAGCACTCTATGTCCTACTGCTTTTATTTCAGATAAATTTTCAACTATTTTATTTTTTAGTAATTCTTCTATTAAAACTTCTGCTGCCTCACTATGATTTTTTAAATATTTTTCACTTCTAATTTTTTCTCCATTAACTTTTACATTCCAAAAGCAATCCTTTTGTCCTATTTTTTCTATATAACCATTAATTAAAACTTTTTCATCAGGCATTTCATATACTTGAAATTTTAATGATGAACTACCTGCATTTACACATAATATTTTCATAATTTTTTTCTCCTCCTTTAATTTGTTAAAAACATTTTAATATATTCCTCTATGCTATATTTATCATCACTATCTGGTAGTGTTACATAAGAATATGCATTATTTTTAGATGCAATATCAAATACTTCATCTGACCATTCTAACGTACCACGACCAGTAATTTCTATATCATATTCACTACTTCCATCTTGTTTTGTAGTCTTATTTACATTTATATAATTGTATCCATAATTAGGTTTATTATTATGTAATTTATAGATATAAGTTTCATAAATTTGTTCTTCACTACCTCCATGAAATACAGAAATATAACCTTCTGGAATTGTATCACTTACTTCATTTTTTTTAGGTTTAGTCATATTAAACACTAAAATATTTACTACAACAGCAACTATAATTATTAAAATTATTAATACTATTGATTTTTTATTCATGAAAAGCACCTCTATATTCTATATTCTATATTCTATTATTCTTAAATTAGGAATACTTATTCTTGATAGATTACCATCTTCAGGAATAGTTTCAAGTAAATAATGAATCACACGACTAACTGCACTATGAGTTACTACAAGTACATTTTTATCTTTATATTTTTCCTTTATTTCTTCTATAAAGTCTGATACTCTGTACATAAAATCCTGTATACACTCAATATTTTGAACTTTGGTATTTAATACTACATCCCAGCAATCCCATTTATCTACTGAATTTATATCTGCACCTTCATTCATACCCCAATCTCTTTCTTTTATTCTGTCATCTACATTTATTGGTAAACTTGAACCAACAAGTATTTTAGCAGTTTCTTTTGCTCTTGAAAGTGGACTCGAAATAACTACATCAATATTTAGCGTTTTTACTAAATCTTGAAGTTTTTTTGCTTCTTCTCTTCCTTCATCTGTGAGTGGAATATCAGTAATTCCTTGAACTCTTCCTTGATCATTCCAAATTGTTTTACCATGTCTTACTACATATAGATTCATTATTTTTTCTCTTTCATTGTAGGGAATAATATTACATCACGAATTGATTCTGATTCAGTAAATAACATACATAATCTATCTATTCCATATCCTATACCACCTGCTGGAGGCATACCATATTCAAGTGCTTCTACGAAGTCCATATCTATATCATTTGCTTCATCATTTCCTAAGTCTTTTTCTTTTAATTGTTCTTCAAACCTTTCAAGTTGATCTATTGGATCATTTAACTCTGTATATGCATTCGCACATTCGTGTCCTGAAATAAATAATTCAAATCTATCAACAAATCTTGGGTCCTTTGGATTTTTCTTAGTAAGTGGACTTATTTCTACAGGATGACCATAAAGAAATGTTGGCTCTATTAAAGTTTCTTCTACATACTTTTCAAAGAACAAATTGATAATATGTCCTACTGTTTTTTCATGTTCTTGAACTTCTATTTGATGTTCTTTTGCAAGTTCTAATGCTTCATCAATAGTGTATTGTTTGTTAAAATCTATTCCCGTTTTTTCTTTTATTGCATCCACCATACTAATTCTTTTCCATTTACCTGCTAAATTAACTTCATGTCCTAAATAATTAAATGTCATTTTACCACATACTTCACGCGCTATTGTCTGATACATTTCTTCCGTTAAATCCATCATACCCTCTAAATTGGAATATGCTTCATATACTTCCATCATAGTAAACTCAGGATTGTGTTGTGGATCCATTCCTTCGTTCCTAAATGTTCTACCTATTTCATAAACTTTTTCCATACCACCTACAAGTAATCTCTTTAAATTAAGTTCAAGTGCAATACGTAAATACATATCAAGATCTTGTGTATTATGATGAGTAGTAAAAGGTCTAGCCGCTGCGCCTGATAATATAGTTGTAAGTATTGGTGTTTCTACTTCAACAAAACCTTTTTTATCTAAGAAATTTTGTATACATCTAATTATTTTAGGTCTCATGAATGCTACTTTACGAGATTCTTCATTCATAATTAAATCTACATAACGTCTTCTATATCTCTCTTCAATATCAGTAAGTCCATGAAATTTTTCTGGAAGAGGACGAAGTGCTTTAACTAAATGAGTATATTTCAAACATTTAATAGTTACCTCACCAGTTTGAGTTTTCATAATTTTTCCATATACTCCAACTATATCACCTATATCAGCAGTTTTAAATAAGGAGTATGCTTCTTCACCTACATCATTTATAGATATATATATTTGTATTTTATCAGTTCTATCTTGTATTGAAAAAAATGATGCTTTACCCATTTTTCTTATAAACATGATTCTACCTGCTACAGTTGCAGTGTCATTCATAGATTCAAACTTATCATGTTCAATATCTTTATATTTTTCTTTTATATCTTTTGCAAGATGTGTTCTTTCAAATCTTTCTCCAAATGGATCTAATCCCATCTTTTTAATATTTTCTGCTTTTTCTCTTCTTACTATCTCTTGATCAGTTAGTGTTCTCAAATTTATCACTCCTCAATGTAATTATAATACCATAAATTGTAAAATAAATATAGATATATTAAAAAAAAGTAAACAATTAATCACACTTATAAGTCCTATTGTGCAATATTTTTTGTAAATATTTTACGCTAATCTTTTTATAATTAGTGCAAAAAAAGAAAATATCATTTTTGAGATATTTTACTTTAAAAATAATATTACAATTAATCCTGCTATTAAGCAATATATTGAAAAATAAATTAATTTTCCTTTTTGTACAATATTTCTAAACCATTTTGTAGCAAAATAAGTAAATATTCCTGCTACTACTGTCGCACTTAAATAATAAATCCACATTGTCATGGTAAAATCACTAGTTATTAAATCTTTAATTCCTAGGAGTGCTGTTGCTATAGATATTGGTATATACAATATAAATGAAAAATTAAACGCAGTTTCTCTTTTAAATTTTCTTGTCATACCACCCACTATTGTAGCGCCACTTCTACTAATACCAGGAAGTAGTGCAACTACTTGCCATAATCCCACAATTATTGCATCTTTAAATGTTATTTCATCTTTATTTTTCTTACCCTTTAAATTTCTAATAAAGAACAAGAAAAGTGCTGTTACGAGTAAAGTTACTCCAACAAATTTTATATTTTCTTCTAATTTATCAAATAATTCTAATTTTGTAACTACAAGTCCCATAATTCCTGCTGGAATAGTCGCAAGTATTATCATAAGTGCATATTTATAATCATTTTTGTATTCAGTTTTTTTAGTACTTAAAAAGCCAAAAAATCCTTTAAATAAATTAACTATATCTTTTCTAAATAAAATTATTATCGCAATTAATGAACCAAAATTAGTTAATGTTGCAAGCATCTCAAAATCTATTTCTTTTAAATCAGTCATTAATCTTTGAAAAATCAACAAATGTCCACTTGATGAAACTGGTATTGGTTCTGTAAAACCTTGTATAAGTCCTAAAAATATGTATTTAAATAATTCTATAATATTCATTTCTACCACCTATCTAATTATATACTAGTTTTAAAAAATAATAAATATAAATTTTTAAATTTAATAAAATTTAAGTAGGTGGTATTATGTTACTACGTATATTTTTATTTTTAATTGGTTTTGGACTTACTACTATTGGATTTGTTTATATTATTTGTTACTTAAATTTATTTACAATTGGGTATAATTTTTTTGAATATGTTAATTTTATTATTAGAAGAATTGAATGTTTAAATGCTATAATAGGTATTTTACTTATGATTTTATCTGTTACTTTAGGAGGAAAACATGAATTATATATATGATATTTATTTGAATTTAAATAATGTACTTATTGACTTTTTTGAGTGGAATAAATGTGATAAATTGATACATATAAAAAAAATTCCTATAATAAAATTACACCATGAAGATTTTATAAAATTTAATTCTTATTCTACATGTGTAAATGAAAAATTTTTAAGTGACATATATAATAAAACAGAATTATGGAGTACAAATGAAAAACTTGATTATTGTGTATTATTTTGTGATGAAGAAAATATAATCGCAGTTGAATTTGATAGTAAAGGTAATAGTATCAAAAAATCATATTTGCAAATTGATGAAGAACTAGAAATACTTGAAATTGTAAATAAATATAAAGAAAAATGTATAGACTTTAATATTTTAAAAAAAGAAAATTGCATATTTAAAACTAGAAAAGAATTAATAGATGAAAAATTTATTGAAAAAGAACTTAATAATACTGACATAGAAAGATTAAAATATATTTATTTTGAATGTTTTGATAAACATGAAAATAATAAAAATGTAATTATTAAAGATATTAATAAAATATCAAAAACAAGTAAAGCATATAAAAATTTATACAATATTTTAAAATTAACACAAAATAGTAAAAATAAGATATAATTATATTGGTGGTTGTATGATAGAAATTACTGATTTAAGTCACGATGCGAAAGGTATAGGAAAATTAAATAACAAAATTGTATTTGTCGATAAGGCTATACCTAAAGATATAGTTGAAATTAATATCATTAAAGAAAAAAAGAACTATATTGAAGCTAAAATAAATAAAATTGTCCGTGCATCAGATTTAAGAATAAAAAGTAAATGCCCATATTTTGACAAATGCGGTGGTTGTGACTTATTAAATTTATCTTATGAAAATCAACTTAAATTTAAATATAACAAAATATGCAATATTGTAAATAAATATTTAAATAAAAAAATAAAAGTTAACAATATTATAAGTTCTAGTAATAATTTTAATTATAGAAATAAAGTTACTTTTCAAGTAAAAGAAAAATTAGGCTTTTATAGTAAAAATTCATATGATATAGTAGAAATTAATGAATGTATTATTAGTAATGATAAAATAAATAATGCTATCTACTACTTAAAAATGTTAGATTTAAATAGTATAAATAAGATAATATGTAGGACTAATGGTAATGACTTAATGGTTATAATAGAAACTAATAATGACAAATTAAATGTAGATTGTATTAAAAATATAGCAAGTTCTATTTATTTAAAAATTAATGATAAATACAAATTAATATATGGTGATGAATATATAACAGAAAATATTAAAGGATTCAAATATTTAGTTTCACCGGATTCATTCTTTCAAATCAATTTAGATATATGTGAAAAATTATATAACAAAGTTAAAGAATATGTAGGAAATAATAAAAATGTACTAGATTTATATTGTGGCACTGGTAGTATTAGTATATTTGTGAGTGATAAAAATAAAGTGCTAGGAATTGAAATTAATAAAAATGCAATTAAAGATGCAATTAAAAATAAAGAAATTAACAATATTAACAATATAGATTTTATATGCGGTGATAGTGGAGAAAAAATATATAATATTAATTTTAAACCTGATGTAGTTATTGTAGATCCACCACGCGCTGGACTTGACAATTTTACTATAAAAAATATACTTAAATTAAAACCTAAAAAAATTATTTATGTATCATGTGATCCTATGACACTTACAAGGGATTTAAATATTTTAAATGATAATTACGATATATTAGAAATAACACCATTTGATATGTTTCCTAATACTTATCATGTAGAATGTGTAACACTTCTAAATTTAAAGGAAAACATATAACTATTTATATAAAAAAATTTAAAATATTCTTGTAAAATGAAAATATTTAAAAAAAGAAACAAAAAATATCAAAATCAGTATACGTGAAACTACAATGATTATTGGTAACATATTACCGTAATCATTTTAAAAAAGGAATAAAATTATATTTACATGTATTTATTTCAATAAAAAAATTTATTAAAGTTTATATATTCATCTTTACATCTTAATCATTTACAAATTGAATAAAAAAGTATTAAAAAAACTAATAAATGATTAATTTATTACGCAAAATTTTGATATAAAAAATTATTTTTATACTTTTTGTTTTTTTTTTATAATTTTTTTGATATAATGATAATATATGGTAGGTGATTTCATAATGCTTAATCAAGATACTTATAGTGCTAAACTTGAAAAAATGGTAGTCGCAAAAAAATTTGAAGAAATTGCTAAGACTAATGAAAATATTTATGCCATAGATTTTGGCTCTTTTAAAAAATTTTGTAATTTAGAGATTGTGTTAATGCACTTTGGTAATCGTTTAAATGCCGCAGACTTTGAAGAAATCAAAGATACTATAATAAACAATAATGATAATAATATGTTCTCAACAAAATCACAAAGCAAACAATTAGGCCTTAAAACAGCTGCTGGCGCACTTTTTAAAGAAGAATAGAAAGGAAGATATAAATGAATAATAACAAAATAATCGATCCTATAACTGGACAGCCTATACAAACCCAAAATAATATGAATGGGGAAACAAATAATATTCAAAATACTTATGGATTACCTAATATGCCAACTATAAATACGACAAATACGACAAATACGACAAATATTAATATGCAAAATGCAAATGCTAATCAAACCAATAATAATCAAAATATTATGAATCAAACTAATGGCAACCAAAACATTGTGAATCAAATGCAAAATATTGCTACTATTGATCAACCTATGGAAACATTTATAAATAATACTCAATCAAATGTTAAAGCAGAAAAAAAAGATGATACACCTAAAGTAAATTATGTTTTTGTAGCAATCATATTTGTTATAATACTTGTATCTATAATATTCTTATTTCCATATTTACAAAAAACTCTTTAGAAATTAAATTCTAAAGGGTTTTATTTTAGTTTTAACACTTGACCTATACTCAATAATGTACTATTTAAGTTGTTTAAACGCATCAATTCACTTACTGTTGTATTATTTTCTTGAGCTATTTTATATAAACTATCACGACTTTTTACCGTATATAGATTAGATGAAGTATTTGTGCCACTACTTGATTTGTTAGGTAATTTTAATACTTGACCTATACTTAATGTAGTAGTTGATAGGTTATTTAAACTCATTAATTCACTAACTGTTGTATTATTTTCTTGGGCTATCTTATATAAACTATCGCCACTTTTTACTATATAAGAATTTTCTTCAGTAATTGTCTTTTTAGGTACTTTTAATACCTGGCCTATACTAAGTGTATTAGATGATAGATTATTCATATTTTTTAATTCATCTACTGAAATATTGTACATATTTGCTATTTTATATAAACTATCACCTTTTTGAACTATATACACACTCTCATCTATTATTTGTTTAGATGGGATTTTAAGTACTTGACCTACACTTAATAATGAACTCGTTAGGTTATTTGCTTCTTTTAATTCATCTACTGTTACACCTAATTTTTTTGCTATACTCCAAAGACTATCACCTCTTTGAACTGTATAATAATTACCTCCTGGAACAGGAACATAATTCATATTTAAATATTCTAGAAGTGCCCTTACAACTGCTTCTGCATAATTTTTCCAATTGCTTTTTAGTTGGTTTACATCATCACCTTTACTATCTAAAAAACCATATTCTACTATTATTGCCTCCGTATCACCAGTATCTCTATGCATAAAATAATAATCTTTTGCTGTATTTGATGGAAGTCTACGTTGATATGCTTTTCTTACATTTTGGCCTTCACTTTCTAATTCATTTAAAATTAAGTTAGAAAGTGTATCTTTGTTTCTTAAAGCATAAATTACCTCAGCACCATCACCACCTGCCGATAGTCAATGTGTAACTAATTCCGATTTTAAAGTTATTACGGTTAGGCGTAATAACTTTATTTTTTTAAGAATTATTACGCTAGAG
Organism: uncultured Bacilli bacterium; assembly: GCA_947632395.1. Taxonomy (GTDB): domain Bacteria; phylum Bacillota_I; class Bacilli_A; order RF39; family UBA660; genus UMGS1613. Next base: position 18,760 of record CANRPA010000022.1, read on the forward strand.
AGTAATTAATTTTTCATTTCAATTTCTTTTTTATCTACATATTCGTAGTTTAATGCATTATTACTACTAACAACACTCTCACCTATTTCTTGTTCTAAATCTTTTCTTGCATTGCCAGCAATTTTGCCACCACGCCTTGCTACTACTATATTTTCATTTAAACCCTGTGGATTTTTCTTTTTGGCAATTTCTCTAGTTGCTATTTCTCCTAAATCTGCAAGTGCAACTTCAACATCAGACATATTATCTCGGAGTGATTCTTTCCTAAGTCCTTTAAACGATTTATACTCTTTTGCAGTCATGCCAGACCATTCTTTATAAATTTCATTTGTTAGAATTGCATATTCTTTTGATTCAGTTATCCCACCATCTTTCCATACATCAGTAAGTTGTTTTCTATCTTGAATACCTTTAATTCTTTTTGCAATCCATTTTTCATCATAACCTTTGGATCTATATAAGTCTATCGCTCTTTGTGCTGCTAGTGAAGGGTCAAATGTTTCATCTATTCTTTCACTACCTAATTTTGCTAACCATTGTTTAATTGGTTCAGCATTCTTACTAGGAATCGACTCAATAATTCTAAACATTCCTTCTATATCAACAACATCAGTTAAACGATATTTACCATCTTTAGCTTTAAGTTTCAAAGTGTTACAATTTGTAACGGTTTCATTTCCTTCATCTTTAAGTCTCTTTTTAAGCACTCTCCAGTATGTTTGTGGATTAT
>CANRPA010000023.1 GCA_947632395.1 uncultured Bacilli bacterium
ATTTTATCATAAAAGTTTAAAAAAAGATATAATTTGACAATTACTAATTTTAATGATAATATATATGTCGTTTAAGGGGGAATTTTTTATGAATTATGATGAAATGAAAGAAAAAATATTAAACGAAATAAAAAATAATTTAAAGAAGTTTGAGGATTTTTCAATAGTATTACAAAAACTTCAATATCAAATTGGGCACATAGATTTGGAAAATATATCAGATCGTGAAAAATTAGATTATACTACTACACTAAAAACTGATGAAAACGTAAATAAATTTAATATTTTAGTACTTTTATCTATGTTTATGGATAAACCACATGATGATGACATTTGCTCTGCACTTAAAGATGAAATGAATAGATATAGAGCTAAAAGAATAGAAAGAGAAGAAGCTATTAAATTTATTGAACAATATGGAAAACATCAGGAAAATACAAATGAAGATAACCCAGTTGAAGATAGTAATAATCCACAAGAAAAAAAGATAAAATTTAACATAAAAAAAATTATTAAAAAAAGATGAGAAATCATCTTTTTAATTTTCAACAAATTTAGATAAGAATTTGAAAGTATTATCTACTCCACTTTGTACTATATCACTAATAGTATTTGAAAATTTATTTGAAAAATTAGACAATTTATTGTTGTACTTTTTGTCTTCTATCTCTAAATAGTTATTTATATCTATTTCTTTACCATCTTTAACATCTTGTTCAAATTTTTTTATTTGTTCTTCTGTGAATGTTGCTTTTTTATGATTTTCATATTCATAATATCCTGTAAGTTCAGAAAAATATATAACAATAAAACTCATTAAAAATATCATAAATATAAACTTAAATATTTTATTTTTCTTATTTTTTTTCATTTAAATACTCTCCTATTACATCTTTTAATATATCAAGTGTATTATTTATTTCATCTATATTATTTTCATTACTACCTAATTCAATTAATATTACATTTTCGTTTAAATCTTGATTATATATTCCATTAACACCACTACCTTGTTTCTTCATAATTCCTCGTGTTAAATTTGGATATTTACTTAAAATAATATTATTTAATTTGGTAACTACTTCAAGATTCTTTTCATAGTTTTCATTTTCTAAACCAACTACAAATAATACTTTAGCATAATCTTTACCATTTATATTTACTGTAGTAGATATATTAGATACAGAATCTCTATGCAAATCTATAAATAATTTAACTGATTTATATTTATTTATAGCCTTTTCTAAAAATACTCTGCTTGCCTGATAACTATTTGCAAAACCCAATCCATTTTCTTGCATATATTGCAATATATTTGCTTCTTCTACTAAAGTTTTTATGTTTTTACTCTCTAATTTTTCTTTTAACATATTTGCAGCCATTAAAACATTTGGTGTTATATTATATTCTTCTAAATATTTCATTCCATAATTTTCTCCCTGATGAGAATTATATATATATACCAGTGGCAAAACATTTTGTTCATACAAAAAACTTACGTTATCAATTTCTTCTTTTTTATTATTATAATTAATTTGTGATTTTAAGAAGAATATTGGATTATTAAATATATTATCTTCTACATACTTTGATAGTTTGCTAATAATATTGTTATTATTATTATTTTCATAAGAATAATTATTTGAACTATCTAGCGTTGTATATATAAATTTCTCATTTGAGTTAATTAATTTAATATTTAAGGTATAGTTTCTTATTACGTATATCAAATAAATTGCGATTACTAATAATATTAATTTTTTAAATTTAAATCTTCGCTTTACTTTAAACTTTTTTTTCATTCTATATCACCAATATAACTATATATTATTTATACTATTTTTTTTGTCAAAAAAAGAAATGATAAGCAATTTTTTTGCATCCACTATCATTTCTAAGTATCAATTATGATACACTATATTATATTTTTTTAAATTAAATATATTCATATTTATTGACTTTTAAAGTAATTATGATAAAATTAATTAAGACAGGAGTAAAAAAGTATGTTAGAAGAAATAAAACATTATATTAAGGAATTTAACATAGATACAAAAAAAATGTTTAAAGAGTTCTTTAATAAAGAAACTAATAAAAAACAAAGAGCTAATATGTGGACATTTTCTAGATTGATATCTTCTTTTATATCTGTAATATGTTCTAGCATTTCTGTAATTTTTCATATTCCAATTATGTTTTTAGTAGCAGCTATTGTAACTGTACTGGGTGCTCTCACTGACTTTTTTGATGGTAGAAGTGCGAGAAAATACAATGCTGTAAGTGAATATGGAAAGTTATTAGATCAAATTACTGATAAAATTTTTTCTATTATGATTAGTATTAATTTAGCACTTTTCTATCCTAATTTTTCAATATTATTAATTGGAGAAATTATTATTGCTGTTATAAATATATATTACAAAATCAAGAATCCTAAAATACATATAAATAGTACAATAATTGGTAAAATTAAACAATTTCCATTATTTATAACTTTAGGATTCGGATTTTTAACACCAATAAGTAAAACTATAAAATCAATAACAAATATTTGTATAATAATTACATTTATAATTCAAATAATAACTGCAATAAGTTATGTAATAAAAAAAGGTATGAGAAAATAATCATACCTTTTAACTTATTAAAATATTTCCAATAAGTTCTGCCAAATCATAAAATGTATCTCTAATAAAATAGATTTTATCTTTTAAGTAGTTATTTTTACCATTTGTATTATCTATAACTAAAATATATCCATTTTTATAATCTGATACCTTTATTTTAACATTATACCTTTTATATTTTTTTATTATAAAATCTTTATCTATATCATTATTAGCATATATATAAATTAAATTATTACTTAGATATATGCTATCCTTTATAAAGTACTTATAGTATTTAAACATTAAATTCATATTGCAAATAATAACATTTATTGATTTTTTATTTATATATTTTCGAAGCTTTTTAATATTAATATTTTTGCCTTTATTTGTAAATTTTTTTTTGGAATTTATTTTTTTTTGACCATTACTTAATCCTGAAGATATACTAAATAAATTGACTTGATTGTTTTTATCAAATTTATCTATTAAATCGTTATCTAACTCTAATATTAAAACATTTCCTTTAATATTTTTTATTATTTCTTCTAGATTTTTAAACATTTTTTTCACCTACTATGTCATTTATTACGTAACTTGCACAAAGTAATCCTGCAGTGGCTGGTACAAAAGAATTAGATGGTATTATATTCTCTACTTTAGTATATGGAACTTCATCACTACAAACTACCATTACTTTACCATTAATCTTTTCATCTCTTACCATTTTTCTTATTATTTTTGCAATAGGATCATAATTAGTTTTTCTAATATCCATTATTTTTAATTTAGATGGATCCATTTTATTGCCTGTACCCATTGATGATATAAGTTTTATATTCTTTCTTTTACATATTCTAATTAATTCTAATTTAACTGTTATTGTATCACATGCATCTATTACATAATCTATATCATTTTCAAATAAATAATTTATATTATCTAAATTTATAAATTCATCTATTTTAGTAACTTTTACGTTTGGATTTATATCAAGTATCCTATTTTCTATTTCATTAGTTTTTTTATTACCAATATTTTTTTTATTAGTCATAAGTTGTCTATTTAAGTTCGATATAGTTATTACATCATTGTCTACTATAGTTATATTTTCTATACCACTACGAACTAAAGCTTCAACAGCGTAACTACCAACGCCACCAAGACCTAATACTAGAACACTTTTTTGTTTAATTAGATTTATTTTATCTCCTATAAGTAATTCTAATCTTTCAAACACTTTTACTATTCACCAGATTTCTTTGTTCTTTTGAATATACACAACCACAATAATCCTGTCTATATAAATTATATTTTCTAGATAGTTCTAATGACCTTTTATATCCATTTTTCTTCTTAAAATCTGAATATAAATATTTAATACCATATTCGTCACTTAATTTTTTACCTATTTCATTTATCCAAATAGAGTTTTTATATGGGCTAATTGATAACGTGGTTGTAAAATAATCGAAATTATTATTTTTAGCATATATACAAGATTTTTTCATTCTAAATTCGTAGCATCTATAACATCTTTCGCTTTTTTCACCTAATTTTTCTAAACCTTTTACTGCATTGTAGTATTCATCTGGTATATATTTTTCTTCTATTAGTTTTATATTATATTTAGTCTCATTTAAAAATTTTTTTAATTCATTCATTCTTCTCATATATTCGTTTTCCGGATAAATATTTGGATTATAATAATAAATTGTTATATCGAAATATTTATGTAGATATTCTAACACATATGAAGAACAAGGTGCGCAACAAGCATGTAACAAAAGGGTTGGTTTTGTATCTTGAAATTGCAATTGTTCTATTATTTCATCAAGTATTTTTTGATAATTCATAAACAATACAAAATAAGTCTAAATAAATTTTGAATTTAACTATTATTTTTTTACTAACAAAAGTTTTTTATAGTTAATTAAATATCAAAATTTAAACAACTTAAAACTCCTCCTTCCTTAATTTTAAATATTATACTAATAAATTTTTAATATACAAAAAAGCAGCATTTGTATATGCTTTAGCATGCTGAATCAATTGCACAAGTACCACTTTTTAGACTATTCATTGATTCCTCAAATATTTCTAATAACTCTTTGTGTTCCTCATCAGTAAGTTTTATATATGGGTCACTTTGTTGTGGAACTGTAGATACATGAAAATCTAATATTTCACCATCACGAACAAATATTACTGTAGGTGCATATATTCTTTTCTCCCCTGTTTCATATTTTTCTCCGTTTATTTCTATTACATAATCATCTAAATATTCATCTAAAACTTTCAATAGTTTTAAATACCCAGCACTTCCTTTTATTTCATTATTGTTTTCATCTAATTGGTATGAAAGTTTATTATCTACTACTACATAGGAATCTCTTTCCTCTTTTATATTTATATAATAAATTTCTTCTACATCTGTATTTTTGGCTGCTTCAAGTAAAACAGGTACTAAATTTCTACACCAAGGACATTCAGGAAATCCTAAATATATAACTCCAGTTTTATTTTCTATTACATCTATTATTTCATCAAAAGTAGAATATTTTACATTATTTTTTATGTCTATATCAACATTTAAATATAATTTATCATTATCAGCTTTTTTATTATTAAATTTTTCATATTCTTCTTTAAATTTAATTGAATCTTCAGTAACATCCTTTAAACTTATGCTTATTTTTATAAATGCTAAACCTATAAGTACAACAAGTAAAATAGGTGCTACCATTATTAATAATTTTTTTTGTTTTAACACTTCACATCACCTTATTTATTATAGCATGTTTTATCTTTTTTTAAAACATCTAAATCTAATTTTATATTTAGTACTTGACTTATTTCTAAATTAATTCTATCAATATTATATTCATAATCAGAAGTTATTCCATTCCAATCCATATTTAATATATTTAAATATTCCTCTAACAATTTAATATTTTCTTCTTCACTATTATTTTCTTTTAATAGTTTTTTACAATATCCTTTTACTAGAAAACATATAACATTTTCCATGACAAAGTTTAATTCATCATTTATAATATCAGGTAATATTAAATTATTTGTATATAGTGTAATTACATCTAAATTTGTAAGAAATTGTTCTATTTCATTAGTTGTATAATATTGTTCTAATTCTTTTATCAAACCTTTTAAATTAGAATTCATATATAATGATTGCATTTTCTCCATACCAACTATTTTTTCTAAGTTTAATGCAACTTTAGATTCAAAATTATGGTCTCCAAAGTTTAATTTTTCGTAGCATTCTTTATTAAAATAACGGGTTGCTAAAAGTTCAGTGTATCCTTCATTTAAAGTATCTCCTAACGCCATATCCTTTGATAAAAACGAAAAACCAGTTGAATAATCTTTATGTGTTGTATTTGTACTAGCTAAATGGAATAATTCGTGATATATTGTTACATTTGATTTGTTTTTATATATAACTAATTTATTTTTTTCTACATTATATACTCCCCTGTAGTTTTCTTTACTTATATTTTTATAAGTAATTTTAACCCATTCTATATTGTAATAATAATTAACCATATCAGTTGTATTAAAATTATTTTTAAGTACATTTTCAAAATTTTCAATTTCATTTTTAAACCTAGAATTTTCTTTTAACATTTTAGGTTTAAAATTGTATTTTGGTTTGAAATTTATAATTCTATCTAAACCAACTGTTTCAAGATATTTATGTAATTTACATAATTTGTAAGTTCTTACTATTAAATTATTTTCGTATAAATTTATTATTAAATCAAAAAATCTATCCATAATGTCACCACAATAATTGTATCACAAAAAAGGCGATTATTCTATAATTGCCTTAATTCTTCTTACACCTGCGCTACTTGCTTCCTCTTTAATAATCTTAAATTTTCCTATTTCACCAGTATTTTTAACATGTGGACCTCCACATAATTCTTTTGAAATTGTGCCAATAGAATATACTGTTACAACATCAGGATACTTTTCAATAAACATACATTCTGCTCCACTATTTATTGCTTCTTGTTTAGACATTTCACAAACATTAACATCTAGTTTTTCATTTATCCATTGATTTACAAGATTTTCTGTTTTAGTTTTCTCTTCATCTGTTAGTTTATGATCACATGAAAAATCAAATCGCATTCTTTCGTCTGTTATATTACTACCTTTTTGATGTACATCAGGTCCAATAACTTGTTTTAATGCTGCATTTAGTAAATGAGTAGCAGTATGATATTTTGTCTCTATTTCGCTATTTCCTGCAAGTCCTCCTTTAAATTTACCTTGAGATGCAGTTCTTGATAATTCTTGATGTGCCTTAAATTTTTCTTTAAATCCTTGAGTATCTACTTTTATATTTTTTTCGCTTGCAAGTTCCTCTGTTAGTTCTATAGGAAATCCATATGTATCATATAATTTGAATGCTAAATCTTTATTTAAAATATTATCTGTTAAATTATTTGTTATTTTTTCAAATTCTCTCAACCCTTTTTCAAGTGTTTTATTAAATTTTATTTTTTCGTTTTTTAATACTTCAATTACTACATTTTGATTTTCATCAAGTTCACTATAATATTTTTTATATTGATTTATTATTGCCATAGCAATTTTTTCTTCCCAATTGCTATTTATATCTATTTCAAGTTTTTTAGCATGTCTAATTGCTCTTCTAATTAGTCTTCTAAGTATATAACCTTGATCTGTATTTGATGGCTTTATACCTGATGAATCCGCAGATATAAATACTGCAGTTCTGATATGGTCTGCAATTATTCTCATGCTTTTTTCATTACCATCATATGGTTTATTTGATACTTCTTCAATAACTTTAATTATATCTTTCCAAACACTTGATTTATAATTATCACATTCACCTTCTAAAACAGCAACTACTCTTTCTAATCCCATACCTGTATCTACATTTTTTTTAGGAAGTTCTGTAATACTTCCATCTTCGTGCTTATAAAATTCCATAAACACATTATTCCATATTTCTACCCATCTATCATCTTCAGGATCAAATTTTTCTGGTATTTCACCGTTACTTCTAAAATAAAAAATTTCTGTATCAGATCCACATGGTCCAGTTGAGCCAGCTATCCAAAAGTTATCTTTCACTGTTCTTGCAATTTTTTCCTTACTTATACCTAAACTTAGCCATTTATTATAACTAACTTCATCGAATGGTATTAAATCATTACCAGCAAAAACTGTAACTGCTAATTTTTCTACAGGAATGTTTAATTTTTTAGTTAAAAATTCAAAACTCCAAGTAATACTTTCATCTTTGAAATAATCTCCTAAACTCCAATTACCTAACATTTCAAAAAATGTGTGATGTGTGGTATCGCCAACTGAATCTAAATCATTAGTTCTAATACATTTTTGATAATCACAAAGTCTAGTACCATATGGATGAGGTTGTCCCATTAAATAAGGTATTAATGGCTGCATACCAGCAGTATTGAAAAGTACACTTGGATCGTTTTCTGGTACTACAGGTGCACTTGGTATCTGTTTGTGTCCTAAACTTACAAAATAATCTATATATAAATCTTTTAAATTCATAAACCAATCTCTTTTCTAATTATATCTACTACTTCTTTTATAGTTAAATTAGTAGAATCTATATATATTTGATCTTCAGTACGCATAAGAGAACCTACCTCTTTATGCATATCATTATAATCTCTTTTTTCTATGTTCTCTAAAATTTCTTCATAATCAGAAGTTATTCCTTTTTTTATATTTTCTTCATATCTTCTTTTTGCTCTAGTTTCTTTAGTAGCATCCAAATAGAATTTATAATCAGCATTTGGAAATACTACAGTAGTTATATCTCTACCTTCCATAATTACATTATAATCTTTAGCCATAACTCGTTGCATATTAACAAGTATTTCTCTTAAAGGAATTATACTAGATATTGGTGAAACTACTTTAGTTACTTCCATTGTCCTAATTTCTTTAGTGACATCTATATCATTTATATAAACATTATCTTCGTCAAATTTTATAATAGAATTTTTAGCAAGTTCCACTATTTTTTCTTCTTCAGTAATATCTATATTATTCTTAATAGTCAAATAAGCAACTGCTCTATACATGGCACCAGTATCTATATATACTAAATTACATTCTTTTGCAATTATCTTTGAAACTGTTCCCTTTCCACTTCCAGCAGGGCCATCGATTGCAACTATCATAAATTCACCTCATCCAATATACTTTCTATATCCTTTTTTAAATTTTCATAACTTGTATTAATTATTTTTTTATCAAATTTATCGTATTCATTTAAATCTGTCTCCGTTAGATGATTTTTTTGTTGCTCAGTAAGTCCATTATCATTTGTTCTAATAATTCGAATACTTAAAGAATTATTATATTTATTTTTTAGCGTTTCAACTTCATCTTTAAGTCGTGCATCACTTATTATAATGATGTCATAAAAATATGAAAATACTTCTATATCATCAATTATTCTATTGATAAATAATTTATCATTTATCTTATTTTTTATAAGTTCTATACCTAATTGTTGTAACAACTCTCTTGGCTTTGTTTCTTCATTACCATCCCAATCACTTATTCTTTTAGCATAATCTTTTATATAATAACCAAATGAAATGGTTATGCATTTTTTATCACTATAGTATTCTTCAATGAATTTAGCTACTGTATTTTTACCACTTCTAGCTTGACCTGATAGTATGAATATTTTACTATTTTTCTTTATAAATTCCATATTATACCTACTCAAACTTAGTTAAGTTATATTTTTCGTCAAAATATTTAAATATAACTTTACATACTCCTATTATAGGAGTTGAAAGTAACATACCAACTATCCCAAAGAAATGACCAAATATTAATAATCCTATTATTATTGTTACTGGATTTAGTTTTGTTGTTTTACTAATTATTAATGTTTGAAGTACATTTCCTTCAATTGCTTGAATTATAAAAATTGCTATTAATATTGCTATACCAAGTCCAGTATTTTGTGAGAAAGCAACTATTACAGCAGGCGCACCACCTATATATGGCCCAGCATAAGGTATTACATTAGTAAGTCCACAGAAAAGTCCAAATAGAAGTGGGGCTTTTAAACCCATAATGGCAAATACCGTTGATGAAATTACAAATACTATAAAAGCATCAAACAAAGCACCGTTAACATATCCTCTTAATGAATGATCTATTCTTTGCGCTAAATCATTTACACCTGATCTAAATTTTTTTGGTACCATTTCAAGTAAAGTATTACTTAAATTCTTACAACTAAGTAGCAAGAAGAATCCAATTACAAGACCTATTATAAATGTGCCAATAGATGATACTATAATTGATAAAGAATTTATTATAATGGATGGTAAAGATGTAGATAAATCGCCTGCAAAACTATCTATTCTAGTAGATAATGTTTTTTCTATCGTTTCAAGATTTATTACACTTGAATCTAATTTATCAAATAGTCCAAAAAGCCAATCTTTAATGCTTGAAAATATATCAGGGAAATTAGCCACAAGATCTATAGTCTGATTATAAATGAGTGGTATTATTGCTTTTACTAAAAGGACTATGCATCCTATTAGAATGATATATGCAAAAGCAACTCCAATTCCTCTCCTTATTTTTTTCTTTTCAAACCTTGTTATTAATGGGTTAAGTAACCATGCTACTACTATTCCTATAAATAAAGGCGTTAATATTTTAAGTATACCTAATATTATATTAAGTATTCCTAGTTCTTTAAATATTTTTAATAACAAATATGCTCCTACAACTATTAATATTACATATAGTATTTTTAAGATTTTTTTAGAAATATTTATCAAATCATTTAAATTATCTCTATCTCTTTTTCTTTGCATTTTTATCACCAAAGTTATTATATCATAACCAATTTAAAAATAAAATACATTTTAGAACAATATGAATTAAACAAAAAAACTATCATACGATAGAATTTTTTATATAGACATCAATTCAGTTTCTTTAATTTTTAGTTTATCTTCTACTATTTTATTATATTTATTTATTAATTCTTGAACATCATCTTGACCATTTTTTATATCATCTTCAGATATCTCAAGTTTTTTAATATCATTGTTAGCATCTTGTCTAATATTTCTTAAAACAATTTTACAATCTTCAGCATATTCTTTGGCTTGTTTAACATAATTTTTTCTTGTTTCTTCTGTGAGTGCTGGAATGTTTAATATAATCATTTCCCCATTATTATTAGGAGTAATTCCTATATTTGATTCATATATAGCTTTTTCTATAGAACTTATACTACTTTTGTCAAAAGGTTTAATACATAATTGTCTTGCTTCAGGCACTGAAATAGTTGCTAAACTTTTTATTGGTGTTGGTGAACCATAATAATCAATCATAATTCCATCTAACATTGCAGGATTTGCACGACCAGCACGAATATTAATAAATCTTTTTTCCATATTTTCTATAGCAGTTTTCATATTTATTTCTGCTTGCATTAATATATTTTCCATTTTATCTTCCTCCACTTAATTATTTATTAAATTTACTATTTTATCTATGATATTATCTACTTCAATAATTTCACTTTCTTTTTCATTTCTTAATTTTAATTCAACTTGATTATCAATTAATTTTTTACCAATTGTAATCCTTATTGGAATACCAATTAAATCCATATCATTAAACTTAACTCCAACTCTTTCATCTCTATCATCCAAAATAACATCAATATTAAGTTCATTAAGTTTTTTATATAAATCATTTGCTACTTCCATTTGTTTCTCATCATTAGTTGAAACTACTACTATTGACACTTTAAATGGTGCGATTGACATAGGCCATATAATACCTTTTTCATCATTAGATTGTTCTACAACACTAGCCATTATTCTTGGAATTCCTATACCATAACAACCCATATATGGATAATTTAATTTATTGTTTTTATCTAAGTAACTTATATTTAAAGCCTCACAATATTTTGTACCTAATTTAAATAAATTACCAACTTCTATTCCTTTTTTAAAATATAATGTACCACCACATTTAGGACAAATATCTCCTTCTACAACCTGTTTAATATCTCCTACTATATCATACTTAATATTACTAACATTTGCATTAATATAGTGGTAATTCTCTTTGTTTGCCCCACAGCAAAAATTTTTCATGTGCAATATTTCTTCATCAATAACTACTTTAGCATTTAAATCTATTGGACCAGTAAATCCTGGAACTGCATTTGATGAACTAATTAACTCATCATTAGCAAAATTTATTTCATTAACATTAAGTAATTTACATGCCTTAGATTCATTTAATTCTCTATCTCCTCTAATAAAGAATATTACAAGTTCTTCATTAACATTCATAAGTAGTGCCTTTACAGAGTGTTTTTTATCAATTTTTAAATATTCACAAACTTCATCGATAGATTTACAATTTAGTGTCTCTACAAGTTCAAGTTTTTTTTCTTCTTCAACACTATCTACTATTTTACATTCAGATATTTCTATATTTGAAGAATAATCACATTTATCACATAAAACTAAAATATCTTCTCCAGTATCTGTAAGTGCTTGAAATTCTTCTGATAAAAATCCACCCATAACTCCAGTATCTGCTTTTACTATTTTATATTTTAAACCTACCCTATCAAATATATTACTATACGCAACATACATTTTATTATATGATTCATCTAATCCTTCTAAATCTTTATCAAAACTATATGCATCTTTCATAATAAATTCTCTAACACGGATAAGTCCCAATCTTGGTCTAACTTCATCCCTGTATTTGTTTCCAATTTGATATAGATTAAAAGGCATATCTTTATAACTTCTTATCATTTGTCCTGCTGCTATTGCAAATAATTCTTCATGTGTTGGTCCGAGTGCAAGAGGTCTAGAATATCTATCATTTAATTTAAACATGCTAGGTCCAAAATTATTAAGTCTACCACTTGCTTCAAAGACATCTTGTGGTAAAAGTTGTGGCATTCTTAATTCTTGAGCACCTGCCATATTCATTTCTTCTCTAACTATTTTTTCTATATTTTGAAGTACTTTTAATCCAAGTGGCATAAATGTATATATACCATTACTAGTTTTTTTAATCATTCCTGATTTAACTAATAAATTACCACTAGTAGATTCTTCATCCTTTACATCCTCTCTCAATGTATAAAAGAAAGAATTACTCAGTTTCATAAAATCAACTCCTCTATAATTATATCAAAAAAAATTTAAAAAATATACGTTTTTTAAATTTTAAATTTTTCATTTTTTTATACCAAAAGCTTCTTTTCTTTTTTCAAGTTTTTTATATTCTGCTATATCAAAAGAAGCATATAAATTTAAAAGTGGATTTAAATTACTTTTCTTTAAAGTTTCTATATCTTTAATTTGTTCATCTAATGAACGTATATCATGATAATCACTATAATATTTAATTAAATAAACTATTGTATTTTCATCTAAATCAATTATATTATTAGCCATTAAAATAACTTTATTTATATATTCTTTACTAGACTTATCTAAATCAACATTTATTAAAAAATGATATATTAAATAATAAATTATTTCTTTTTCACTAAGTATTTTAGCAGCAATTTTATTTTTGGTATTCAAGAATAATTTTAATACATGGTTAATTGAATATATTTTTACATAATCACTATTATCTACTATTCTTGTATTTGTTTTTATATAATAAGTTATTTTAAATATTGGAATATAAAAATCTAATAATTTAATAATATCATCTAAATATATAGTATTCATATTAGCTATAGCTTTTATTTCATTAAAATTAATACTCATTATATTTAGCAGTATACTATCAAGCGCTAATTTTTCATATGGATTTAAATTATTTATTTTATTTTTTAATTCATCATTAATATTACTTTTCATATTGTATAAAAAATCATGTATAGATAATATGAAATTTTCAATATATTCAGTATTTTTTTCTATTCTATTGTTATTAAATATTAATTTTTGTTGTTCTATATAATTTTCAATATATCTAACTATATCATTAATTTTATTTGGATCTGAATTGTTAACTATAAATTTAGTTTTCATTAACATATCGCCCATACATATAGATACTATTTTACTTTTATCATTGCATTCAACTTTTTTAAAAAAATCATAAAACAATTGTTTATGTGTTTCATCATCTGCTATTAAAACTTTTAATACAGCTACTGATGCACCTTTAGTATATTTATATAATTCTAAAAATTTATTTATCATGAAATGAAATGATTTAATACAATCATCTACTAACAAACTATAACCCATAATACCCTCCATAAAAATCAATTATACAAACATTATAACACACATTTAAGTAATTTTTTATTTAAATTATAGTTTTATATTCATCTATTACAAACTAATCTTTTCTTATATAAATATACCTATTTTATAATAAAAAAAGAAAATGGATAATTTACCATTTTCTTAAGTAAGGAGTGTTTTTTTAGGATAAAGTAACTGTAATATCTTTTTCTTTATATTCACGGCCACTTATATAGCTAACCGTTAATTTTACTTTATCCCCTTTATTTAATTTATTTAAAACTTTTTGTAGATCACTTAAACTTGCTACCTCGTTATCTTCTATTTTAGTGATAATATTACCTATTTCTAGTTCTGATTTATCAGCACTACTTCCAGAAGTAATTTTAGAAATATAAAATCCAGTTGGTATACTATAATGAACACTATTATTATTACTAATTATATATCCTTCTATACCTAGTGTTACACCTTCATCATTTTCTCCATTCATAAGAGTAGTAATAAGTTCACTAACATCTGATATTGGAATAGCAAATCCCATTCCTTCTATACTGGCAGAATATGATAAAGCATTAGATGAATATTTAACAGAATTTATTCCAACAACTTCACCATTACTATTTAGTAAAGCTCCTCCACTATTTCCGCCATTTATTGCAGCATCTAATTGAATCATTTCATTTGTATAATTATCTATTGAAATTTCTCTATTTAAAGCACTTACTACCCCAGTAGTAACAGATTGACCATAACCTAAAGCATTACCAATTGCAATAATACCATTACCTACTTTTAATTTATTAGAGTCCCCTAAAGTTGCTATTTTAATTTGATTTAAAGTATCACTATCAATATCATTTAATGAAACGGATATAATAGCTATATCTTTTCTTTCTGAAGTGCCAACAACTTTAGCATCATAACTTTTTTCATTTATAAATTGAACTGATAATTCATTAGTACCTTGAACTACATGATTATTTGTCAAAATCATAATTTCATCGTCTGATTTACTAATGATTATTCCAGATCCAGCACCTTCAGAATATTGATTTTCTCCAAAAAAATTTGGACCAAATCTTCCAGATGAAATTAAAGTTTTACTAGTAATTGCAACAATAGAAGGCATTACATTTTCTACAACTTCAGATACATCTGTAATATATATACCATCATTACTAGTGTTATTAGTTTCAGTATATTTTAATTCTATTTTTTCTTTTTTTGTATTTTCTAAATAAGAATTTAATTTTGGATAAATTGTATTAAAAAATAAAATAATTAAAACAATAATAATTAAAATCAATATACATATAATAGCAATAAAAATAATATTTTTATTTTCCTTTGGTTTGGAATTTGTTTCTTTTATTTCTCCTTCTATTATTATACTTTTATTGGATAAAGTTTCTTCTTCTTGAGATTTTTCTTCACTTTCTTTTATATCTTTAGACATATATTATCACCTCGTTTTAAATTTAACTAATTATTATTAGCAAGAATAAATCTTTTTATTTCTTTCTCAGTCAAAATTTTTCCCTGGCTAATTACCTTCCCATCTATTACAAGAGCAGGAGTATTTGCCACATGATAAATTTGTTTATACTTGTCATCTTCTAATATTTGAATGTCACAAGTATCTTTTTTAGGTTCTAATACTTTTTCAATATTTTTCAGCAATTTTATTCTATTGCTGGAGTTTTTACCGACAATTTGTATTCTCATTTAAAATCTCCCTTCTAAAAAGTAATAGTTAATATTTTTCTTTTACCATATATCACCTCCTTATGAAATAATCATAATACATAAACATTAAAGAAACATTAAAAAACATTAACTTTTTTTGTTAATGTTCATTTTTTTTAAATTTTACTTCAAAAGTAGTATATCCATCTTTAGAATAAGCTCTAATACTACCATTATGAGCTAGTACAATATTTTTAGCAATGGATAGTCCTAAACCATATCTTCCACTTTTACGATTATGACTTTTGTCGTTTCTATAAAATCTTTCAAAGATTTTTTCATATTCAGATTCTGGAATAGAATCACCTTCATTAATTATTTCTAATTTTATTTCAGTTTTATTAAGTACTAAATTAACTTTAATTTTACTATTTTCTTTTCCATGACTTATAGCATTATCAATTAAAATAGATACTAATTCATCTATGCTTTCTTTATGACAAATAAAAATTATTTTTTCCATTATATTTGTTTCAATAGTTATATTTTTTTCGTACGCTAAACTTTCAAATGTTAATGCTCTTTTTTCAACTATCATTGAGAGATTGTTCTCACTAAAATTTTCTTTTTTTAAATATTCTGTTTTGGATAAATCAAGTAATTTTGTTATTAAATTACTCATTCTATCTGATTCACTTTTTAAATTATTAATCCATTTTTCATTTTTCTTATTCACATCTAAACAATCAATATTTGCCATTATAACTGCTAATGGTGTTTTAAGTTCATGAGATGCATTCGCAACAAACTCTTTTTCTCTATTAAAACTATCAAAAACTGGTTTAGTAATCCACTCTGTGATTTTTCTAGAAATTATATAAATAACAATTTCTCCAATTACAATTAGAAATATTGAAATAAATAAATTTGTAAGTAATGTATTTCTAGTACCAGTAGTATTTACAATTGTTAAAGAATTACCTTTTTCATAATTATAGGCATATTTATTAAAATATAAACAATCTATTTTTAATTTACTTTTATTATTTTTAGTAAGAATATCCCTAACTTCATTTACTACTTCATCAGTAATACCATTATCACTATGGCTTATTTTATCAACAATATCATTATTATCATTTAAAATAAATGTATAAACTTCATAATCAATAACTTTCCTATTATGAAGATCATCATCATCTATTGGTTTCATATCTTTATCAAAAAGTTCATATCTTTGAATTATTAAGTTTCGCATTATTGTTAAATTATTTAATATTCCAGCAAATTCTCTACGATATATTTGAACATTGAAAAATATAGTAAAAAATACAGCAAATAAAGATATTATAACAAAAATTGTTAAAAACGTTTTTTTCTTTAGATTTTCCATATATCTTTATTCCTCCATTTTATAGCCTAAATTGCGAACTGCTTTAATATTTACTTTTGATCCGATAATTTTTATTTTTTTTCTTAAAAAGGATAAATATGCTTCTAAATTATTAGATTCATAATCGTTATCTATTCCCCAAACTTTATCATAAATCTGTTCTTTTGATATAATTTGTTCTTTATTATTAATAAAATATTCAAGTAACAAAAACTCTCTATAAGGAATATTTATTGACTCATTTGTAGTTGTACAAGTTAAAACAGAAGTTCTAATGTTTAGTGATAAATCACTATATTCTAAAATATCCTTAATTTTACTATTACCTTTATTTCTTAACTGGACATTTACTCGAGCAATTAATTCCTCAATATGAAAAGGTTTTGTAACATAATCATCTGCTCCTATATCAAATCCTTTTAATTTGTCATCTAATTCAGACTTAGCAGTAAGCATAATTACTTTAGCATTTATATCATTTTCTTTTATTTTTTTTAATATTTCTAAACCATTCATTTTAGGTAGCATTATATCAAGAATTATTAAATCATATATATTTGTCATAGCATTATATAATCCATCTTCACCATCTAAACTAATATCAACTTCATATTTCTCAACTCGAAGTTTTGTTGCAATAATATCTGCTATAGTTTCTTCATCTTCAACAACCAAAATTCTCATTTTACCACCTCATTTTCTAATTTATAGACTTACCATTTACATATAATTTATAACCATTAAAATCAATATTACTATTACTACTATCAGCATTATCAAGAGAAGTTATATAACTATCCCCTGTTAATTTAATTTTAGATGTTTCATCTAATGTTAACTTTATCTCTTTAGCGCTATTTTCACCATTAATTGTTCCTTCGTAAGAAGAGTTTGTATTCATAGTCATATCAAGAGTAGAAATAGAATCTATAACAATATTTCCTTGTGCTTCTTGGTTTTCCATTAATAGTTCTACAATGCCTCCATTTGAACCATCATTACCCCAAGAATCTTTCTTAGCTCTTAAAAAGTTCCCAGTAGAATCATTATTTATAAACTTATTATTATTTAAAGTAATTTTACCACTTGTATTAGTAATATAGAAAGTATCACCTTTATTAGTAGTTATTGTAGAATCTGTAGCACTAAATTCTGACATACCAGTTGAAGCATCTCCACTCATAGATTGATATAGAAAAATATTTTTATAAGTTGTAGATTGTCCATTTAATTTATTATTAGTATCAGTTAAGGTTACATTTTCAAGAGTTATTTTATTCTTTCCTTCAATTACCACACCTTCTGATGCATTAGATATTAAAGATGCGTTTTTTACTGTTATATCAGCAGTAGAATAAATGCTAGGAGAACCTGCACCTGTTGTTTTATATGTTCCACCATCAACAAATACTATTCCCCCACCACGATCAGATCTGATGGCTGCGCTTGATACACCAGCAGTATTGATAGTAAGATTTTTAGCAATCATAGTTCCTCCACCAGTTGTCATAATTCCACCAGAATTATCTTTTGTTGTCGTTATCGTAGAATCACTAATTGTTACTTGTGTACCATCACTATTTGTGTTGTTTGTTGTCGCACTTCCTCCATAACTAAATACACCATTTGCTCCAGTAGCATTAGTATTTACTGTTATATTTTTAAGTATTAAGTTTGCTCCATCTTTTGCAACAATGCCTGAATTAGTACCATAAAAACTAGTATTATCCCCACCATCTGAGTCACCACTTTTATCTATACTTATATCTGATAAAGTTACATCAATATCACCACTAACTAAAATAGCATTTTCATCCTTTTTTGTACTTTGATATTCGCCATTTTTTTCAGTTGTTGATTTAGTAATTTCTTTTATAGATGAATATGATATATTTGTATTTTGTCCTTTTCCAATACCTTGATTAGGATTATTAATAGTTGTATTATCTTTATACTTATTAGCAATTAAATTTTCAGTAAAAGTAAGTACACTTGTTAAAATAATTACTCCTAGAATATAGATTAATATTTTATCACTATTGGCAAATGTTTCTTTCAAACACTTTTTATTAAATTTTGACATTATTAGATAAAGTACAATTATAGATAGAGTTAAACTTTCTATTACAAAAAGTATTAAGTAAATATAATTATTGTTAGTATTATTCTTTGGCTGTTCTACTATTTGTTGCATACCACCGCTATTATTTGGTATTTCTGG
>CANRPA010000024.1 GCA_947632395.1 uncultured Bacilli bacterium
CATTTGGTGGCGTATGGTATGTAGATAAAACACTTGGCGATCAATTTATTAAAATGGGTTATAATGTTAAACTAATTGGTATTAGAAAAAATCATCCAGGGATTGACTTAAAGAATGATTCTTTTGATATTCAAACTATAAATTCAGTAGATAAATGGGAAATTACACATAGAAGAGACGTTATAAATTCAATAAAAAAATTTAAAGTAATTAAAACATTTATGAATTACGTAAAAGATTTAAGAAAACTAAATAATGATTATAAAAAGTGTAAAGAAGAAATAAGAAAATATAATCCAGATTTTATAATAGTTTCACATTATCAATTATTAGATAGTATACCACAAGAATATCTAAAAAAGGTTGTTCATATACAGCATTCTTCATTTGAATTTATGTTGAGTGACGAGAAAAATGTAAAAACATTAAAAAAATATGAAAATAAAATACTTAGATTAATATGGCTATCGAATACCATAAAAAAACAAGCAGAGGAATTTGGATTTAAAAATAACGAATGTATATATAATCCTGTTAGATTTAAAACAGAAAAACAAGCAGATGTAATAAAAAATAAAAAAATAGTTGTTATAAGTAGAATAGACAAAGAAAAAAGAATAGATTTAATGATAAATATAGTTAATGATATATTTAAAAATAAAAAATATAAAGATTGGCGTTTTGAAATATATGGCACAGGTAATTTTAATGAAGAAACAAAAGAAATATTAAAAAATAGTAATCAGATAAAATTTATGGGAATCACATATGATCCATTACCAATTTTACTTGGTTCATCTATAACTCTTAATACATCTTTATTTGAAGGATATCCACTTAGTGTTATAGAGGGATTTACATGTGGATTACCTGTAGTGTCTTTCAATTTTGGAAAGAATGCTAAAGAGCAAATAATAGATAAATATAATGGTTTTTTAATTCCAATGGATGATATAAATATGTTTAAAGAAAAATTGGAATTACTTATGACAGATAAAAAATTATTAAAAGAATTATCAGATAATTCAAAACAGTTTTCAAAAAGATTTGAAAGTGATATTATAATTAAAGAATGGATTAAATTATTCGAAGAAATTAATAGGTGATAGTGTGATTAAAGTAAGTGTAATAGTTCCAGTATATAATGTAGAAAAATATATATCAAAATGTTTAGATAGTTTAGTTAATCAAACATTTAAAAATTTTGAAATAATAATAGTTAATGATGGTTCAACAGATAATTCTGAAAAAATAATACAAGAGTATTTAAAAAATAACAAAAATATGTCTTATTTTAAAATAAAAAATAGTGGGCAAGCAGTTGCGAGAAATTTAGGCATAAAAAAATCTAAAGGTAATTTGATTACATTTGTTGATTCAGATGATTATATAGATTCATATATGTTGGAAAAATTATATGATAATATGAAAGCAACAAATTCTGATATTTCAATTTGTAATTTGTATAAAGTATATGGGGATAAAACAATAAAATTTTTAAATTATAATAAATATACCGATGATGAAGTTGTAAATTATATGATTTCACATTCTGGACCTGTAGGAAGATTATATAAAAAGTCATTATTTGTTGATAATAATATATATTTTTTAGAAAATTGTATATATGAAGATTTAGCCACTATTCCGTTACTAGGAATTTATGCAAAAAAAATATCTTATATTGATGATTGTTTATATTATTACATTATAAGAAAAAATTCTTCTATGAATCAATTAAAATATACTGAAAAATTGGAAGATATATTTATAGTTATGGATTATTTAAATAATGAATTTAAAAATAGAGATGGAAAATATAATGATGTAATTGAGTATTTAAATATTGAACATTTATTATATAGTGCTTTTTTAAGATTTTTAAGTTTTGATAAAGGAATTGAAAAATGTATTTATATATCAAATTATATAAATAAAAACTATCCTTATTGGGATAAAAACAAAATATATTTAAAAAAAAGTATTAAGTTTAAATTATTTTGTAAGATGGCTTCGAAGAAAAAATTTTTTGTATGCAAATTAATGAAAAAAGTAGGTGATAAATAATGCCAAAGATTAGTGTAATAGTTCCAGTATATAATGTAGAAAAATATATATCAAAATGTTTAGATAGTTTAGTTAATCAAACATTAAAAGATATAGAAATAATCGTAGTAAATGATGGGACAAAAGATAATAGTCAAGAAATAATAGATAAATACGTAAAAAAATATAGTAATGTAAAAAGTTATATAAAAGAAAATGGTGGATTATCTAGTGCCAGAAATTATGGATTAAAATATGCAACGGGGGAATATATTGCATTTGTAGATAGCGATGACTATGTAGATTGTAATATGTATGAAGATATGTATAACAAAGCAAAAGAAGGCAATTTTGAAGTCGTTGCTTGTGATTTAAAATATATATATGATGAAAAAGAAGTACTTGCATATTCTAATCTTAAAAAAGATTTGATCACAAAAGAAGAAATAAGAAAAAGTTATATATATATTTACCCATCTGTTTGGAATAAAATATATACTAAAAAATTATTACAAAATATAGAATTTAAAGAAAATATTTGGTTTGAAGATGTAGAGTTTTTATATAGATTATTTCCTAAAATAAAAAATATAGGATATATAAACAAACATTACTATAATTATGTACAAAGAGATGGTGCAATAACAAGTACTTTTAATAATAAACTATATGATTATATATATAACTGGAATGGAGTAATAGATTTTTATAAAAAAGAAAATTTATATGACGAATATAAAAAAGAACTTGAATATTGCTATGTAAGATACTTATATGCTACTTTTGTAAAAAGAGCAGCAAATTATAAAAACATAGAAGAATATAATAAAGCCGTAAATGCTGCAATAGAAAATGTAACTAAATATTTTCCAAATTATAGGAAAAACAAATACTTTTATAAGAGTATGAAAGGAATATATTTATTATTATTTAATAGGACTATTGCTAAAAAAATATATAAAAAATATAATAGATAGAAGGAATTCACATGAACAAAATAAAAGAAACATTAAAAAAACATACAATTACTTTTTGGCTACTAAATTTATATTTAATTTTAATGATATTTATACCTAAAACATATTCATATGTATTTGGTTTACCATTTAGACTTTTACTTACTGCACTTTTAATACTTGTTATTTTTTATGAATATAAAAAAGATAAATTAAAGTTTAACAATCATAAATCTAGACTTATTTATATTTTATTATTTATATTTACCTTAGCAATAATACCATCATTAATTGTTAGTAAAGATATTATAACAAGTTTATATACATATATAAAATTTATGTCTGCATTTGTAATGTTTATCTTAATATATAGAATAAAATTTGAAGATGATGAATATAAAATATTATTAAAAAATTTAATAATATGTTTAGCAGTTATATCAATAATTGGTTTAATACAATATATATTTAATATAGATTTAATGGTTAAAAATTCAGGAATATATTATTATCCTGGTGCTAAAGGAAGACTTGAAATAACATTTTTTAATGCATGTTATTATGGAATATTTATTAATATAACTTATGGATTCGTGTTATATGCAATTTATAAAAATAAAAATAAAAAATTTAACATTCCACTTATTTTATTGGCTGTATTATTTTTTATAAATTTAATTTTAACATTTACAAGATCAGCAATTATAATATTTATATGGTTATTTATTACAATAGCATGTCTATTTACTAGATTTAAACCTAATTTTAAATTAATAATAACTATTATATTGTTAATAGCAAGTAGTCTAATAATTCCAGGAAGTAAACCACTATTTACTAAAACATTTAATGATGCATTGAAAATGGCAAATAAAATAGCTTATTTTTTACCTATTAATATAAATATTGAAGATGATGAATACGTTGAATATGATGAAAATTCTGAATTTGTCGATTATTCATTACAACATAGAGAAGCCTTTTCTAGGATAGCTAAAAGAATTGCTAAAGATAATTTATATACAGGTGTTGGTTTTGGAACATACATTAATTATATGAATAGTAGAGATTTTGATTTAAAATATCCTGAATATGATATTGCAAAAATACATCCACATTCATCAGTAATATTAACTTATGCAGAGACAGGAATATTTGGATTAATTAGTGTAGTTTTAATATATATTTTATTAGTTTTAATGTCAGTTAGAATATTTATTAAATCATTTAGAAGTAACAATGAAGTATTTAGGGTATCTGTAGTAGCGCTTACTATGGCTTTGGGCTTTATGTTAGTTAATATAATGTCTGAAAATGCAGCATATGATACCCAAATAAATTATTTATTTATGTTAATGTATGGTATGACACTTAGTTATTGTTATAAAAATATGCCTAAAAAAGTTTTATTTATTGCATCAACAGGAGGTCATTTAAGTGAATTACTACAACTTAAACCTTTATTCAATAAATATGATAATTCACTTATAACAGAGAAGACTAAATCTACAATAGACTTAAAAGAAAAATACAAAAACGTAAACTATTTAGTATATGGAACAAGAGAACATAAATTTACATATCCATTTAAATTTATGTATAATTGTATTAAATCTTTAATACTTTATATAAAAATAAACCCAAATGTAATAGTTACTACTGGAACACATACAGCAGTACCTATGTGCTATATTGGTAAACTTTTAGGCAGTAAAATTATATTTATAGAAACGTTTGCTAATAGTGAAACAAAAACTGCGTCTGGAAAACTTGTTTATCCTATAGCAGATACTTTTATAGTACAATGGGAAAGTATGTTAAAATTATATCCTAAAGCAATTTACGGGGGGTGGATATATTGATTTTTGTAACACTTGGTACTCAAGATAGAAAGTTTACAAGATTACTTGAGGCAATTCAAAAACAAATAGATAAGAAAGTTATAAAAGAAAAAGTAATAGTGCAAGCAGGAGTAACATGCAATTTTAAATCTAAAGATATGGAAATATTTGATCTTATACCAATGGATAAATTTGATGAATATATAAAAAAATGTGATGTACTAATTACTCATGGCGGGGTAGGTTCAATAATTACTGGATTAAAACACAAAAAAAAGGTAATTGCTGCTGCAAGATTAAAAGAATATGGTGAGCATCAAAATAACCATCAACTTCAAATAGTAGAAAATTTTGCGAAAGCGGGATATATAATACCACTAAATTCTTTTGATAATTTAGGAGATATAATAAAAAATATAAATAGTTTTAAACCAAAAAACTATAAAAGTAATACAGATAAATTTATTAAATTAATAGAAAATGAAATTGATAATTTTTAATGTATAAGCATATAATAGAATAAAAGTAAATATAAAAATATGAAAAATTAATCAATTTGACAAAAAAATGTAAATTTGATATAATTAGTTCATTGATGGCGCATTATTCTAGTCATTATATTTATTATGAAGACGTAACTAAAAAAACGTTAAAGAGCATACCGATGAAACTTTTGGTGCTTGCTTTTATCGCCCAGATAAGGGTGAGTGCTGGAAATGAGAATGTTGGGCATCCATAATGGCATATGTAAATGACCCACCATTCGTGGAGACCTATTCTTGTGTAAAGCCTATACGAATACAATATACTCTGATGGACTTTATACGAAATGGGATTAAACCTACCATGTGATGAAAGTTGCGGGTAGCGTAGCTTGTCTTGAGTGAATAATTGGGATAATTGATTAAACAATCCAGTAAGTTTATAGCTAGAACTTCCCAGATTGCGATTTGAAATATTGTTTGCAAAAAAGAATTAATAATAGATAAATGGTGAGGAAATCTTCTAGAATGTTGTTAATATAAGATTGCAGTGCGTACTAAGTGGCAATCAAGTAGTATAATAGGTGACTTTATATTGGCCTCTTTAAAGGGGAACCGCTTATTGGTAACGATAAGTAGAGACTAGGGAAATCCAACTTGACCTAAGACGTAAAGTTAATTATATTAACGCCATACAAAGGAATAAAAAGGGGAAAAAGGTGTATACCTTTTTTCTTTTGGTGGTGAAATATGGAATTAAATGATATAATATTTATAGATAATTTACCAAGTATTGATTTACATGGTTATGATAAATTATCAGCACGAGTAAAGGTATTAGAATTTATTAATGATAATAAATACATGAAAAATGATATAATATGCATCATACATGGAATTGGTAGTGGAATATTAAAAAAAGAAGTACATAAGACATTAAATCTCAGTAAAGATGTAATAGATTATAAATTATTTTACAACAATAGCGGTTGTACTATAGTAAAAATTAAAACAGGTAGGTGATAATATGGAAGGAAAGAAAAAGGAAAAAGATCTACAATTTATAGCTATTTATACTTTATTTTATGATAAAAAATATGATCAAGTAATAAAAAAAGCAAGCAAATTTTTAGAAAAATATCCATATAATAAACGTATCAGATATTTTAAGGGAATTTCACATAGAATTTTAAAAGAATACGATAAAGCAATAGAAGAATTGAAATATAATGTGTTAACAAAAGATAATCTTTCATTTTATATTGAATCTTGTTTTGAATTGTTTTTTATATATTATAATTTAAGAATGTATAGTGATGCATATAAGTTAATAGATAAATTAGAAAATAAAATAGATGATCCAAATAAATTAAAAAATTTTGAAATAGCTAAAATAATAATATATAATAAATTGGGAATCAATAAAAAAACAGAAAAATATGGATATATACAAAAACAACTTAATAACTACAGTAGAGCAGAGGCTATAAGACATTTAAATTTACATAAGGGAAAACAAGGAAAAAGATGTTATTTTTATGACAATGTTAATATTATTTATTTATATGATGCAATAAAAGAAAACATTGAAAATATTCAAAAATGTAATGTAGACTTTGCTTTAGATGCTTGTTATTTCTCTATAGGAAATATTGGGTTTGATTCTTTAACTAATAATAGTTGTAACATTTTAAAGGTTTTAACAATTCCAGAAACAAGTAATATAGTAACTATGTACCCTGTAGTAGATGGCTTTGGAGAATTTGCAACTATTGATTTAAATTATGATGTATTATTTAGTAAAAAAGGTGAAAAAGTTAAAACATTATCTCAAATAGATAAATTTAATAAAAGATATAATAAAAGGTGATAAGGATGAAGATGTGTGATGTAGATTTAAATAAAGTTTCTCCTATGATGAAACACTATATAAGTGTAAAAAAACAATATCCTGATGTAATAATATTTTATAGATTAGGAGACTTTTATGAAGTGTTTTTTGAAGATGCTATTATAACATCAAGGGAATTAGAATTAACCTTGACTGGTAGAAGTGCTGGTTTAGATGAAAAGGTACCAATGTGTGGAGTTCCATATCATGCAGTAGATATTTATATACAAAAGATGGTAGAAAAAGGTTATAAAATAGGAATATGTGAACAACTTGAAGATCCTAAAATGGCTAAAGGAATAGTAGAACGTGGTATTACTGGAATCATAAGTAAAGGAACACTTATGAATAGCGAGTCACTAAAAGAAAATGATTTTAATTATATAGGTAACATAATGAATTTTGATGTTGCTTATGCAATTTGTTATACAGATATATCAACAGGAATAATATATGTAGAACTTATAAATCATAAGGATACTGAACTAATAAGTGAAGTAGTAAATATAAATTTAAGTGAAGTAATAGTTAATTCTAATTTTGATAAAAACATATTAAACATATTAAAAAATCAATTTAAAATATCAGTATCGACATCAGATGAAATAAATGAATTAGAAGAATATAAATACATATATGAAGATATAAAAGATGATAGATTAATAAAAACAATAAAACATTTAATAACATATTTAATAACAATAAAAATGAATAGTCTATCACATATGCAAAAGGCAATAGTAAAAGTAAATGATAATTTCTTAAAAATGAATATACATACAAAAAGAAATTTGGAACTTACTGAAACACTAAGACTTAATCAAAGACAATATTCTCTTATTTGGTTATTAGATAAAACAAAAACCGCAATGGGTTCAAGACTACTTAAAACATATATAGAAAATCCATTAATAGATAAAGATGAAATAAATAAAAGATATGACGTAGTAGAAAAATTACTTGAAGAATTTATACTTAAAGAAGATTTAAAAAATCTACTTTATGAGGTATATGATTTAGAAAGACTCAGCGGTAGAATAGCATTCGGAAATGCAAATGCTAGAGATTTATTACAATTAAAATCCTCATTAAAAGTATTGCCAGATATAAAAAATATATTGAATAATATAAATTATACAGATATAGAAACACTAAGTGATTTGTATGAATTAATAGATAAATCTATATATGAAAACCCACCTGTATCAATAAAAGAAGGTTATTTAATAAAAGAAGGATTTAATAGTGAACTAGATGAACTTAAAAGTTTGCGATCAGATGGAAAAAATTTTATAGCTAGATTTGAAGCAGAAGAAAAAGAAAAAACTGGCATTAAAACTTTAAAAGTAGGATATAATAAAGTATTTGGATATTATATCGAAGTATCTAAGGGCATGACCAATATGGTTAAAGATGAGTATGGCTATGAAAGAAAACAAACTTTGTCTAATTGTGAGAGGTATATAAGTCCAATACTTAAGGAAAAAGAATCTTTAATTCTTAATGCAGAAGAAAAAATAATAAATTTAGAATATGATTTATTTGTAAGTGTAAGAGACAAGATAAAAGAATATATTCCAAATATTCAAAAGATAGCTAAGGTAATAAGTGAGATAGATGTACTTCAGTCTTTTTCTACGGTAGCAGAAGAGAATAATTATGTAAGACCTATTTTAACAGATAAAAAATTGATAGACATAAAAGAAAATAGGCATGCAGTTGTTGAAAAAGTATTAACTAATGAATATGTATCTAATGATATAATTATGGATGAAAATACAAATATATTACTTATAACAGGACCAAATATGGCAGGTAAAAGTACATATATGAGACAACTTGCAATTACAGTAATAATGGCTCAAATAGGATGTTTTGTTCCTGCAAAAAGTGCTACATTACCAGTGTTTGATGCAATATACACTAGAATTGGTGCAAGTGATGACCTTGTTAGTGGTGAATCAACTTTTATGGTAGAAATGAAAGAAGCAAATGACGCAATTAGTAATGCAACAAAAAATTCGTTATTACTATTTGATGAATTAGGAAGAGGTACAGCAACTTTTGATGGAATGGCTCTCGCACAATCAATAATAGAATATATACATGATAATATAGGATGTAAAACAATATTTTCAACACACTACCATGAACTTACAGATTTAGAGAACAATTTAAAAAATCTAAAAAATATACATGTAAGTGCAAAAGAAGAAAATGGTAATGTAACATTTTTACATAAAATAAAAATGGGTAGTGTAGATAAAAGTTATGGTATACATGTAGCAAAACTTGCAAACCTTCCAGATGCATTAATTAAAAGAGCAAGTGATATACTTAGTGTTTATGAATCCAAAGAGAAAAAAAGAGATATAAAAATACAAGAATCATTTCCACTTGATTTATTAATGCCTAAAGAAGAATCTAATGTAGAGAAAAAAATAAAAGAAATAGATATAACAAATACTACACCAATGCAAGCCCTCAATATTTTATATGAACTTAAAAATGATATAAATGCAAAATAGTATTAACTAAATGTTAATACTATTTTATTATTTTAAATATAATATATTGGTGATAATATGTGCATAGTAGGAATAATCACAAGAAAATCTAAAAGTGAAGAAGGTCATAATACAAATATAATATATACAAATATAGCAAAAGCTATCTATATAAATGGTGCAATACCTATTGGAATTATATTAAATGAAGATTATAAAAAAATAATAGACTTTTGTGATGGTATTATATTTCAGGGTGGAGATACCATAGAACAATATGATTTAGATGCACTTTCATATATATATGATAAAGATAAACCAGTACTTGGAATATGTTTAGGTATGCAGTTAATGGGATTACTTTTTGATGGTGAACTAAAAAAAGTAAATAATCATAAAAAAAGTTTAGATTATGCTCATGTTGTATATATAGATAAATATTCTAAACTTTATGATATATTTAAAAACAATTATTTAAAAGTAAATAGTAGACATAATGATGCTTTAAAAAAAACAAAATTAAATATAAGTGCTATTAGTAGTGATAATATAATAGAAGGTATAGAGGCTAAAGATAAAAAATTTTTTATTGGTGTTCAGTGGCATCCTGAAGATATGATCTATGATGAAAGTAGTAATAAAATTTTTAAATATTTCATAGAAGAATTAAAAAAATATTGATTATTTAAAAATGTGTGGTATAATTAAAAAGTCGCATTTTTATGAAAAAATTTGTGATGTTATAAATATATTTTTTTGATTTGAAACACAAAAGATTAAACAATTAATAATTAGAAAAAATAGGAGATAATATGAAAAATAAATTACAACAAATTAAAATAGATTTAATGAGTAGAAAACAAAGAATAATAAATTTAAAAATAGAAAATGAACGCATAAAAAATGAAAATGATTTTATACAAAAGAATATAAATAAATTACAAAATATTTTAAATAAAACAAAAAAATATTTAAATCAAAAAAATAAACTTAAAAAGCAATGTTTGTTATATTCTATATTTTGCTTTATATTAGCTTCAGCTTTAGGTCCTCTATTATCTGCTATAGTTGGGCTTTCAAGTAATTATATGTTAATATTTTCAATGGTTATTTTTGTTTCTTTTTATCCTATGTTTATTGGAGTATTTTATAATAAATTTTATAATTATTCTCAATTAAAGAAATTTTTAAAAAATAATGATATAAATAAAATAAACACAAGTATAGAAAAACTAGAATGTAAAATAAAGCTTAATAATGAGATTAATTTAGTAAATAATAAAAATATAGATAAATTAAATCAAGAAATAAAAACTATGAGTGAAAATTTTGAAAGAGATAATAATATTAAAATATTTGATAATACCACTAAAACTTTAAATAAAGAAAAAAGTAATATTATTAATAAACCAGAATCTAATCTTGAAAAAACAAAAGAGTTTAAAATTATTAAGACTTTAAAAATATAAAAAATTTATAATGTAATTTAGTTTATTTTTGAAAAACAATTAACATTTTTTTAATTAAAATAGATAAATAATAAAAAAATGAAATACAGTAAAAATATGATTTAAATTTACTGTATTTTTTTTCATATAAATTTCATAAATGAGGAATAATATTAATAATGGAGGCATATTATGGAAGAAAAATATAAAGAAATTATAGATGGAGAATTAATAAGAAGAAAAAATAAATCATTTTTTAAATCAAAAACTTTTCTTGGTATTGTTACCTTTTTACTAGGTGCAAGTATCATGTATATACTATTTGTAAGCACTGATAATCGATTGCACATTCAAAATGTAATAAGTGAAAATATAAAGACTACAACTATAGAGGAGGAAAGTGATTTAAAACTTGCTATCAATAATATTTATGAATCAACAGTATATATTAGTGTTTCATCACAGTGGGGAGTAATATCGAGTGGTTCTGGTTTTATATATAAAAAAGACAATGAAAACGGATATATTTTAACAAATTATCATGTTATAAAAGATGGAAGTAAATATGTAGTAACACTTACAGATAATACAGAAATAGAGGCTAAACTTATTAGTGGTGATGAATATTATGATATTGCAGTACTTAAAATAAGTGCTGATAAGATAAAAAAGGTGGCAACTCTAGGTAATTCATCTAATTTAGAATTAGGAGATACAGTATTTACAGTAGGAGCGCCTTTTGGAAAAGAATATATGGGAACCATAACTAAAGGGATAGTTTCTGGAGTAAATAGAATGATTTCAATAAGTAATTCTAATAATTCGTATTTAGCAGAAGTTATTCAAACTGATGCATCAATAAATTCTGGAAATAGTGGAGGTCCCATATGTAATATAAAAGGTGAAGTTGTTGGAATTACATCATCTAAATTAGTTGGCAATGGAGTAGAAGGTGTTGGATTTGCAATACCTATTAATTCAATAATACCTATAATTGATAGTATTGAAAATGGTAAAAAAATAGAAAGACCATATTTAGGAATACAACTTACTGATTTAACTAATACATTTATGCTTCAATATCATTATGGAATAAGAATAAATGATGATGTTGAATTTGGCGCTGTCATAAGCCATATAGAAGAGGGAAAATCAGCAGACATTGCGGGATTAAGAATAGGTGATGTAATAGTAAATATAAATGAAGAAAGAGTAGAAGATGTACAGCATTTTCAATATTTATTATATAAACATAAAATAGGAGATAAAATTAAAATAAAATATTATAGAAATAATCAAATGTTAGAAACTATTATTGAACTTAAAGATTCAATAAAATCTTAAAAAAATTAATTCATATTTTAGTGTTACAATAGAATTGACATAAATCTACTTTTTTGTTAAAATTATAGAGAAAGTAGGAGTGTTAGTTATGAAAAAAAGAAAATTAATTTTTCATTTGTTGCTATTTATTATGTTTATAGTACCAATTTCAGCATCTGCTAGTAGGTCTAGTGAAGCAAATCAATTATATGATATTATTTCTAAAGATAGAAAAATAAATATAACAAGTTTTAAAACATTAAAAATTGAAGACCAATCTTCATATGGAGAGAAAACCTTTGACCCTCTTTATAATACAATTATAAGTTACTATGTTAATAATTTACCAGGTGTAAAAGATTTTAAACAAAAACATAGTGATCATGATGTTAATATTCATGTCTTTTGTATTGACTATAATAATTGTGCAATTAGTATTAAGTATGATGATAAAGATGAATGTGATAGTTCTGAAAGTATGGATGATTATCCTTTTTGTGAAGGAGTAGCAGAGCGCTTTAAAGTTTCAATATCTGTTGTTGATAACTATGATGATGAAATTATGAAAGAAGTGCAAAAACATACCTCAAGTAAAGGAAGCAAGGAGGGCAGGAAAACTTATAGATTATTGGATATGGCTTATATCAATCAAATAATGAACAAAGCTGATAATGATGATAGCTTTTTAGGTAAAAGTGATGCCTCAAATGCTGAAATGTTCTTTCCAGAAATAAAGGAAATGTATGAGAATTTCCCATCTTTAAAATTTGTTTATGCTAATCGTGGATTAGGAGCTGGATTAGGTGGCGAAGAATTTGACAAACTATATACTAGAAAATATGGAGAATATATATCAATGTATGACAATACTGTGTATGGTCTTACTTATATAACTTTTGAAGTTAACAATATTATACTTGTAGATAAAAATAGTAAAGACTTGATAGCTGCTGCTAAAAAAAGAATTGAAGAATATATAAATGATCCAAGTATATCTGTTGAAATTAAAGATGTTACATCTTCATACACTAGTAGTGAAAATAGTTATGATTATTATCTTAATCATGTTATGAATAGTGAATTTAATGATACAAAGAAATATTCATCATCAGTATATGAACTAAAAATTGGAGATAAAATAACTAGCACTATGCTTATAGTTCCAGTAGATTCTTCATATATAAAAAAATTAGAAGTAAAATCAATAGAGAGTAAAACAGGTGTAAAAATGACAACTTCAAGTCATGATGTTCCAATGGATGCAACGTTACAAATAAAAGATGTTACTAATAATTATACTGGTGTTATCAAAGCGTATAATATTGATTTATACTCAAGTTATGCAAAAGGATATATTAAAAATGCTAAGGATGGAATAAAACTTATGATTCCTGTTGAAAATAATTTTAATCCTAAAGGTAAGTCTATTTATTACATAAATTCTCAAGGTAAAAAAGAACAAAAATTTGACTATGAAATAGAAACTATTGATTCTAAAAAATATATAACTTTTGTAACTGACCATTTAAGTGTATATGCAATATCTGAAGATGAGGTAGTTACAAATCCAGAAACAGGTAATTTTGGTAAATATGGAATTTTACTATTTACTTTCTCAATATTCTTAATTATATATATTATATTTAGAAAGAATACTAAATTTCCGAAAACAATTAATAAATAAAAGATCAAATATTTGATCTTTTATATTAGTTGGATAGTTATGGTGGTGATATCATAAATAAGATTTTAGTTAAGATAAATGATGATACTATATGTTTTTCAAAATATTATAGAGAAATAAGCCAGGAAAATTTAAATAATACAAACGTTATAGATACAAAAAATTTAAAGTTTACTGAAGATTATATAAAAGAAAATCTTGAATTAATGTCCACATTTTTAAATTTGATATTATTAAAATTTAAGATTGATAAAGCACTTATAAAAAACAATGATATTGCTGAAGTAGTTTTACAGCTTATAAATTCTTTGAAATTAATTAAATATGTTTACTTTAGTGAAGATAAAGATTTAAGTTATTCAGTTTCATTTTTATTGTTACAAAATAATAATTTAGAGTTTGTTGAATGTTATAATTTACCAGAAATAATGTTAAAAAGATTTAGTAATGATATCATTCATACAAGATGTTTATTATCAGAACCAAGTGCCTTTTTTAAATACAACAACATAAAAACATATTCAGATATTTATAACAAAAAAACAATTTTAATATCAAAATTATTTGATTCAAAGGATATAGAAGATTTAGTATATTTTTTTGAAACTAATAGAAATTTAAAATATGTAGAATTTAAACCATATAATAGTATAAATCTTAAAACAATATCAAAACTTATAAATAAAAATAATAATAGGAAAATTAATATTATAATATATGAAGAGGATGATACTGAACAAGACATACTAAATGATATTTCGTTTTTTGACAAGTTAAATAAACAATTTAATGTTGAAATAAAAATAAAGTATTCAAAATCTTATAAAGAAAAAAATTTATTTAAGGAATTTAATTTATCATTTTTTAAATTAATATTGGTTACTTGTTCAGTATTTTCACTAGTATTTTTTATAGTATATTCATATAATAAAAATAAAAATAATAAAGGTATTGAAAAAAATTTAGATGCAATAAATAATATAGTTTATGATGGAGAAGATTTAAATGATGCTGTAGATGAAGAAACAAAAGTAGAACAACAACAAGAACAACAACAAGAACAACAGCAAGAAGAAAAACCTATATATGTTAGTTCTTATTATAAGAATTATAGTAAAATTTATGATGATTTGTTGCAATTAAATAATGATACTATTGGTTGGTTAACTGTAAATAATACTAGTATTAATTATCCTGTTGTGCAGTATACAGATAATGATTATTACTTAAATCATGCTTTTGATAATAGTAAAAATAATATAGGTTGGTTATTTGCTGATTATAGAAATGATATGGAAAATATAAGTAAAAATACTATTATATATGGTCATAGTTCTGTTAGTGGTGGATTAATGTTTAGTACATTAAAAAATATTTTACAACCTAATTGGTATAATAATTCAAAGAATTTAACTATTAGTTTTAGCATTAAGAACGAAGATATTAAATGGCAAGTATTTAGTATTTATTCAATTGAAACAACAACTGATTACATAACAACTGATTTTTATAGTGATGATTCATTTTTAAAATTTATTGATTTAATAAAATCTAGAAGTATCAAAGATTTTAATGTTGAAGTTACAAGTGATGATAAGATTTTAACATTATCTACTTGCTATAAGGATAATAATCATAGGGTAGTATTACATGCAAAAAAGTTATAACAGTTAATAAAAACAAATTGATTTTAAATAATTTTATATAGCAATAAAACAGGTTATTTAGATAAACTGTTTAATAATTTAGTTTTAGTTGGCCTTTATAGTTGAATTTTTGTTAATTAATTGTTATAATTATTATTAGAGTAGAAGGTAGGGGTTATTTATGAATAACAAGTTTATGTATAGAATAATAGGGGCAATATCATCTTTGATGATATTAGTTTCTATTTTTGTACCATTTTTTTCATATTATGGACGAACTCAAAGTATATGGGAAGGTTATAGTGGAAACTTTATATTTTTACCTATATTGATGATCGTGTTTGGAGTTATAGGTCTAGTTGTATTTTTATTAAATAAAAAAATAGAATTAGCTTATGCAACATCTGGTGCAATGATATTTTATTCTGCTATGAGAACTATTGAAATTATGAATTTAGGTCTTTTTTCAAGTGTAGGTATAGGATATTATTGCTTAATTATAGGTTCGTTATTGACTCTTATTATGACTTTTTTATGCAATATCAACTCAAAAGAAAAAGTTGATAATACTGCTATTTCTCAAAAAAATATGATTAATGCACAAACTGAAAATTCTAGTGAAATTCCTGCATTTTCATCTCAAACAGATTTAATGAGTGAAAATGACATTAGTGGAGTAATGCCTGAAGTTCTAGATCAATCAAATTTATCACTAAATTACAATCAACCAATAATTGATCCTATTAGCAATGTTGTACCACAAGGATCAGTAATGCCTGAAATTCCAGATCAATCAAATTTAACACCAAATTACAATCAACCAATAATTGACCCTATTAGCAATGTTGTACCACAAGAACCAGTAATGCCTGAAATTCCAGATCAATCAAATTTAACACCAAATTACAATCAACCAATAGTTGATCCTATTAGCAATGTTGTACCACAAGAACCAGTAATGCCTGAAATTCCGGATCAATCAAATTTAACACCAAATTACAATCAACCAATAATTGATCCTATTAGCAATGTTGTACCACAAGGACCAGTAATGCCTGAAATTCCAGATCAATCAAATTTAACACCAGATTACAATCAACCAATAATTGATCCTATTAGCAATGTTGTACCACAAGGACCAGTAATGCCTGAAATTCCAGATCAATCAAATTTAACACCAAATTACAATCAACCAATAATTGACCCTGTGAGCAATGTTGTACCACAAGAATCAACAACAATTCCAAGCATGAATACAACTGAACTCTTGTTTGATAATCAGTCAATGGAATCACCAAATTTTACGAATGATTTTAATGGTACATATAGTTTTCCACCATCTAATAATATGCAAAATAATGAAACTGATATATTTGGACAGCCAATAGATACAAAAAATTAACAAAATTGACAAAAAGTCAATTTTTTTCTTGTATTTATTTTTATTTTGTGATAAAATCGTTAATTAGTTCGTGAAAAAGGGGTGATTTTGTGAATTATGTAGACAATGTAATGTATTTTGATAAAGTTAATGGCAGAATAAAATGTAAATTTGACTCACAAAAAATATCAAAACAAGCAAAAAAATTTATATCACAAAATTTTAAAATGAATCCAAATCAAAAGATTATTAAAGCAATTGTATCCAAAAAAGTATACATTATGTTAAATGATGGAATAATGTTAGTATTTAGTGATAAGTCTTTATTGAAAAATAAAATTTTTAAAGAATTATATACAGAATTTGAAGTATTAAAAATTAAATATAAATTAAAAAAAATTACCAAAAACGCAAAATTTGTTTTATGCAAAGATATTCATTCAAAAATAATACCATTAATTTTAGGTGCTACAATAATTATGTCAACAGAAGCAATAAATATAAATATTGGAAAATTAAAAATAAATGAAAATAGTGAACTCAATAATAAGAATCAAGTTGTAGAAAGCGTATATATTGTAGATGATGTACCTACTGAAAATAGTGCTTTAGAAATGCAAACATTTAATACAGATAAGTTTTTAACACAAAATTTTGTTTATGAATCATTTAAAGATGTTTCTGATATAGAAAACAATTCTGATATTTCTGAAAATGCTAATATTTTAGAAGATAATATAAATATTTCAGAAACAAATTATACTGAAAATACAGATAATAATAATTTAGAATATAGTGAAATAGAATTTACTGATAGTAAAACAACTTCAGAGCAAATTGCAAATAATTGTGATTATTATTCTGGTGATGTTTATGATAAATATGCAACTATGATGGATAATCCACAAATTACATCAGAATTAAATAAAAAAATAGACAAATATGTGTCTGAAAATTTAACTGGTAAGATGTGGGGAAATGCGAAATATCAAGGATATAATAATTATACAATACCTGAAAAGTTTAAAAATGGTGTTTACACATTAAATGAATTATTTGATTCAGCTTCTGAACAATTTGGAGTACCTAAAGATATTTTAGTTTCAATTTCACAACACGAATGTGGACAAGGTTATTTTGTAATGGATTCATATACAGGTATATATAAAAAAAATTGTGGTGGTATGATGGGATATGTAGATTTGCCTACAAATTCGGCATTGTTACCAAATGACAGTTATGATGGATGTGATATTAATACTAATCC
>CANRPA010000025.1 GCA_947632395.1 uncultured Bacilli bacterium
AATTAAATTTTTCATATCTATCCTCAAATTAATTTTATGCACTTAAATAAAAAAAAGAATAGTTTACTATTCAATTATTTCCTTTATTCTTGCTATTTTATCACTTAAATCATCAACTTTTGATTGTAACATTTTATTTCTAGATTGTTCTTCAAAATAACTACTTCTGTAATCGATAATTTCATCTCCATTATCTACTTGATTATCATTTTGATTATATGCTGTTTCTTCTATATTTAAATTGAAACAATCAGCTATTAATGTCTTTAATAATCTAAACGTTTTTTTACTAAGAATCTTTATACCATTTACCATACTGGCATTAAAATAAGTTATTTCTGGACTTTGTCTATTATTCTTTTTATCATCTACTATTTTAGTAATTGATGCTTGTACCATTTTCCACTCTTCTGGGTCTGATATTTCTACACCTATCATATTACCTGTTTCAACGCGTCCAGATGGTGTATTTACAACTTCCTTACCTACTTGAGATAAATGTAAAACTACATATCCTTTTTCATCTACCTCATTTTCTGTATAAATAAAATAATACTTAGAATTATATAAATAAAATAGACCATGTACTTGTCTTTGTGTTCCATCTTCCAATGTTATATTCAATAAATCCATATTATCACCCTTTTATTCTAAAATAATTATAATCTAAATGACAAAAAAAATCAATATAAAAGATGTTAATAATAAGCATCTTTTAAATATAACCCACATGCAGGAGCACATAATCCTGCACTTTTTCTATCTTTAGCCTTTAATATATCAATTATATCTTCACTCTTATATTTTCCTTCCCCTACTTCTATAAGAGTGCCTACTATGTTTCTTACCATATAACGCATAAATCCAGTACCTAAAATTGATATTATTATTTTATTAACATCTTTTATATCCCTTATAAGTGATGTTTGTATTATAGTTCTTTCATAATTATCCTTTTCTTCATCTATTTTAGTAAAAGATTTAAAATCATGAGTACCTTCTAAATACTTTAAAGCCCTCTCCATTTCAGCAATATCAAGTTTTTTGTTATATTGATATACATAATCTTTTTCTATAGGATTATAAACTCCCATATTTATTTTATATATATATTCTTTCGCTTTTACATTAAATCTAGCATGAAAATCTTCTGGTACTTCACATATACTTTTTACATATATATCGTCTGGAATTAAACTGTTAATTGCGCTTCTGAGTTTACTACAAGGCATTTTATCTTCCATATCAAAATGAGCATGTTGATTATATGCATGAACTCCTGCATCAGTTCTACCGGATGCTGATAACGATACCGCTTTACCAGAATTAATTTGCTTTAATGCCTTTTCTAACTCTCCTTGTATTGTTTTAACTCTAGGTTGTTTTTGATATCCGTTGTATTTTGAACCATCATAAGAGAATGTTATAAAATATCTCACATAATCACTTCCTTAAAGAATGCTAGTAAAAAAAGCATAAAAAATAAATTTAAAATTAAAATTGATTTAACATTCATTCTTTCCTTTTTTATAACATAAAAATTCAGTATTAAATTTTCCTTTATTTGTTTTACATAACTAACTATATACATTAATCTTGGAATTAAATAATTTTTAATATTTAACTTATATTTATTTTTTAAGGTTTGAATTTCAAAAATTTTATTATCAAAAGTTAACAACTCTTTAACAAATATAATATCTAGTGTCAAATTAAATGACATACTTTCAACATCTTTGTTTAATATTTTTATTGGACTAAGTATTGTATAAAGTGCACTATTAAGTTGATCAAAAGTAGTTATTGAAAAAAATACATCGATTAATATTAATATTAAAATAGTCTTATATAAAACAATCAATAAATTTAAACCTACTCCATATATGATTATATAAATAATTCCTATAAATAACAACCAAATAATGATATTTTTTAATAGTTCTTTATACTTTTTTACACTATAATTTACTAAAATTAAAACTATTAAAGTAAATATTGTAAAAAAGATAATTAAATTTACAGATTTAGCAATCATCAAAGTTAGTATTAAAAATAACAATATCATAAACTTAGTAAAAGAAGTAATTTTATTATTTTGCATTTCTGTACACATCCTTTAATAAATCATTTATATTATCACTATTAGATAAATTTATATTTTTTTCTACTTTTACTTTGTTTTTGAAATTACATATTTCAGGTTGTTTTACACATATTTTATCTAATAAACTTTTATTTTCAAACACTTTATATTTGTTATCATCTAATACTATTTTTTTATCATTTATTACTATTACTCTATTAGATACATTAAGTAAAAAATTAGTATCCATAGAAACTATTAAAATAATTTTTTCTTTTTTATTTCTTTTCAATAATTTAATTAAACTTTGTTTTGATTTATAATCTAAATATAAAGTTGGATTATCTAAAAGTAAAATTTTTTTGTTGGATAGGAAAGCTATAACTAATAAAACCTTTTTCTTTTCTGTATTACTAATTTCTA
Organism: uncultured Bacilli bacterium; assembly: GCA_947632395.1. Lineage (GTDB taxonomy): Bacteria > Bacillota_I > Bacilli_A > RF39 > UBA660 > UMGS1613. Next base: position 2,507 of record CANRPA010000025.1, read on the forward strand.
AATAACTTTTATCTAAAATAGTAATATCTAAATCAAATAATTTAAATAATTCTTCTAATTTTTTTTCATCTAATTTGTCTACTACATATTTTATATCTTCACGTATATTTATATTAAATAATAATTTGTCTAGATCATTCATTAAATAAAATATATCATTTCTAACATTTAATTTACTTTCTTTATCAAGTTTTTTTTCATTTATAGTTATATTTCCACTATAATCAAAATTTAGACAATAAATCATATCTAATATTAAAGTTTTACCACTATTATTTTTACCTATTATTGAGGTTATTTCATTTTCCTTTAAGTTAAAACTAATATCATTTAATATTTCATTTTTTATATTATTTAATTCTACTACCATATATCATCTATCATCTCACATACATCCAAATAAACTTTATCAACTATATCATAAACTTTTAATTTATTTGATAAATCTACTAAAAATGGAGCACCTATAGTGTTGAATAATTTTTCATTGCTTAATAAGTCTATAGTTTTACCACTTTCTAATATTTTTCCATTCTTCATTACTATTAAATTATCTGAAAGTAATATATCTTCTTCATTGTTTGTTAAATACAAACATGTAATTTTATATTTTTTTATATAATTTAATATTTTATTTTTGTTTATTTCATCAAGATCATCTAATGTATCATCCATTATAATTAATTTAGGATTATAAACTATTGATATTATAAATGATACTAGTTTTTTTTCAGTGTTAGTTAAGTTTTCTACATTTTTTAATATAAAATCGTTTATTTTAAATTTATCACATATGTCGTATACTATTTTTTTCGCTTCTATTTCATCTATTTTAAGATTTAATAAAGGATATATAATATTATCCATTACTGTTCCTTTTTTTAACATATTATCTCTAAAATAACCGATTTTTTTAATTATTTCTTTTTTATTATCAGGTGTCATTAATTCTTCATTAAATTCAATAGTTCCACTATATCTTATAAGCCCCATAATTGCTTTTGCAAGTGTTGTTTTACCTTTATTTCCTATTAATACATTAAATGTTCCTTCTTCAATAGAAAAAGTTACATTATTTAGTATTTTATCTACTGTTAAATCTTTAATTTTAATTATAGAACTCATATCAATCACCTGATTTATTATTATATTATAGTTTTATTTTAAAGTAAAGAAAATTTAAATAAAAAAGATACCTTACTTAAAAGTATCTTACTAAATTTTTTCTATTATTTTCATTACTTCATTTATTGGAATAGCAAAACTTATTCCGGTTACATCTTCTTCTTTTATAAATATTATTCCAATTACTTCACCTTTTTTATTAATTAAAGGACCTCCACTATTTCCTTCATTTATATTTGCATCTATTTGTATTGTATTGTAAGTATTACCACTTACTACTATTTTTCTATTTAAACTAGAAATAATTCCTTTACTTAGTGTTCCAAAATAACTAAAATCTATTGGAGATCCTAGTGTGTATATTTCATCTGCTACCTTTAATTTATCACTATTACCTATTTTTAATTTTTTTAAGTTTAATTTATCTTGTACTTTTATTACAGCAATGTCTTTATTCTCATCAGAAAAAACTACTTTTCCTTTTACTTTATCTTTATTTTTATTGTAAAGATATATTTCATTATAATCTTCTATTATATGATTATTAGTTAAAATGTAATCATATCCATTTTCTTTTTTATAAACAAAACCAGTTCCATTACTTATATATTCATCATTAAAACTTTCTATATATACTAGAGATTCTTTTAATACTTCCATGTTTACTTTTTCATTTAAGTAAAAAACTGTAACTATAATACCTAAAAGAAAAGATATTATAATTACACATATATTTATTATTTTTTTCATTATTCTATTTCTAAAATATCTCTCCAATTTTCTGGAAAACCTATCTTATTTAAAAAATTATTTATAGGAAGTATATTTGTTTTTCCTTCTAATATATCTATTTCATAACCTACTTCATTTATAAATTCTCTAAATTCATTTTCTGTTAACAATTGTTTCATTATTATTACAACAGCAAATAAATCATCTTTTCCATATATATATTCACCATCAGTCATATCTATATTAAGTATATGGTGATATTTTGAATCTGGTATCTCCTTTTGAGTTTTATGATCATATAATATGTCCTCATGAGCACATAAATTTCTATAATTAGCAAGTATTGATAAATATATTCCGAGTGTCTCAGTATCTAAATTATAAATAGAAGCAATAGATTTTTGATTTTCAATGTCTAATATATTATAAAGCTCTGCTACTATTCCAAACGATAATACCTTTACAAGTATCCAAAGTGGTATATATCCATAATTTGTTATATAGTGTAGAGTTGCTGAATGTTGTTTACCATTTACTCTTATTTGTCTTTTTACTTTATTAAGTACATCATGTACTTGTCTTATTTTCATTGGATTTTTTGAATAATTACTAGGATTTAAATAATCTTTTTCTTTATAACCAAAATTTCTAGATAACTCATAACTTATAAGTGATTTAATGTTGTTTTCTACTATTAATAAATTTTTAAAAAATATATTTCTTACTCTTCTATCAAAGACAAACATAGCATATAATTCTTCAAATGTTGTTCCTGGTATAAAATTTGTATCCTTAAATGATTTCATAAAAAGATGTCTATAACCATTTATAAAAAAGTAATTTTCTCTAAGTAAAATATTTTTAGTTTTTTCTATATCAGTTATAACTAGTCCTCTTGACTTTAATATTTGCACCTGTTCATCTAAAGTTTTAAATGTTTTTTTACCCATATTATTCACCTTTAATATTATATAATAATTTTAAAAAAAATACTAGATATCTAGTATTCATATATTCCAAGCAATTTTTCTTCTTCTGAATTTGTTAATGCATCAAGTTGCCACTCATCATTTACTTTAGTTGCTGATAAATATATTGTATATTTAACTTTATCTGTAGCATTTTTAAGTAAATTCAATTTATAATCATTAAATGCAATATCATCAAATACACCTTTTTCATTAGTTAACAAATCCTCATTATCTGTTCTATAAGCCTCAGCAGATTTAAGAGCGCCTGTGTAATCGTTTACCTCAATTTCTACTTCTACAGTTGCTTTATCTCCATTTATTGTTTCTTCTTTTATATTATATGTTAAATTTTGATAATGTTTTTTCAAAAGTTCTCTGTATGTGTCTTTTTGTTCATTTGAAAATGTAGTTTCTCTTTCTACTATTTCATCTAAACTTGATAAAACATCTGAATTTAAAGTTTGATAATTATTTAAATATTCTTCAACTCTTTTTGTTGGTGTATTACCCATTTCATTTATTGTAGAGCATCCTGCAAGTATTAAAACGAGTGATAAAAGTCCTATTATTTTTTTCATATTTTCCCTCCATTTATAGTATGGTATAGAAAATATTTCTTATACATTATTTTTTTATTAAACGCCAGTTTTTAAACCTTTTTTCTTTAAAATAATCTTTCTTATCCAATCAAATGGTATTACTGAAAACGCAAATAAAATCATTATTATAAATTCACGACTTGTAAGACCTGATGTTCTAAATACTGTACCTCCGTAATATATAAGTATTACTTGTACAATTACTATAAATAACATAATTAATATAAATACTTTATTTTTTAATATATTAGAAAGTATATTTAAACGATGTGTTCTAGCATTAAAACTATTAAATATATCTATAAATATAAATAATCCAAAAAATGCTGTATAAAGATATTTATCATTAATATCAAATCTATAAAAATTTTTTATAAATGGTAATTTTAAAAATAGTATGCATAATAATGATGAATAAAGCCCTGTAAAAAATATTTCATTTAGCATATATTTATTTATTATTTGTTCATCCTTCTTTTTTGGTTGTTCTTTCATATATTCTTTAAGAGGTGGTTCGAAAGAAAATGCAAGTCCAGCAAGAGTATCCATTACCATATTTATCCAAAGCATTTGAATTACTGTAATAGGCATTTCTATATTTATAAATGGGCCTATTATTGAAAGTGTAAGGGCACACATATTTATTGTAAGTTGAAGTATTATAAATTTTCTTATACTTTTAAATATTGTTCTTCCAAATAAAATTGCTTTTGAAATAGATAAAAAATTATCGTCAAGTATAACTATATCACTTGCTTCTTTTGCTACTTCAGTTCCACTTCCCATACTAAATCCTACATCTGCTTTTTTTAATGCTGGTGCATCATTTACTCCATCTCCTGTCATACCAACTACAAGATCCATTTCCTGACTAATTCTAACTAATCGGCTTTTATCCGTAGGTAAACTTCTTGCTACTATAGATATATTAAGTAATCTTTGTTTTACTTCTTCATCTGTTAATTTATTTAATTCATCACTTGTAAGTACCAAATCGCCTTCTTTATATATGCCTACTTCTTTTGCGATAGCTACAGCAGTATCTTTATTATCTCCTGTAATCATTATTGTTTTAATATGTGCCTCATTACACATTTGTACACCCTTAATTGCTTCTTTTCTTATTTCATCCTTTATAAGAATTATTGAAACTAAAGTTAAGTTTTCAAAATTTTCTATATTTATACTTGTACTTGTCGCAGTAATTATTACTCTAATACCACTTTTAGTATATTTATTTATTGTATTTTTTATTTTATCTACATTTACAAGTAATTTTTTTTCTCCATTACTATCATAATAAGTTGTACAATGTTTAAGTATTACTTCTGGAGCACCTTTTATTAAATTTAAATTATTTACTTTAGTTATTGAATATTTATTTTTACTATTAAATGATATAACTTTATCTTTTTTTATTTTTTTATTATCATTTTCAAAATACGATAGTAATGCCCTATCTGTTATATTACCTCCTATTATTTTATCTTCGCTATAACTACTTTCATTATTACCTATACATGATAATTTTACTATATCATAATATTTTTTATTTTTTATTAAATCTTGTTCCTTTTTATATTCTTTTAAATCACCACTTATTATATTTGTTACCTCTAGTTTACCTTTAGTTAGTGTTCCCGTTTTATCTGTAAATAATACATTTATACTTCCAGATGTTTCTATTCCAACAAGTTTTCTAACAAGTACATTATCCTTTATCATTCTTTTCATATTTGATGAAAGTACCAGTGTAATCATCATAGGAAGCCCCTCTGGAACGGCTACTATTATTATTGTAACAGTGAGTGTTAAAGCATAAAGGATATGTCCTGTAATAACTGGAAAATTTGTTACCATATTTACTATTTCATCAATATTAAAATTATTATTTATTACAATTACCTTAAATAAATATGAAAAAAATACTAAAATTGCCCCTACATACCCTATTTTACTTATAAAGTTTGCAAGTTTTCTAAGTCTTAATTTAAGAGGTGTTTCTGGTTGTTTTTCTTGAAGTTCTAAAGCAATTTTACCATAAAATGTATTAGAACCTACCTCTGTTACTTTCATAAGTGCTGTATTTGAATATACAACACTTCCTTTATATACACGATTTTTATCTAATATTTTATTCATTGATAATACTGCTTCTTTATATGATTCTTTAGTTTCTCCATTTAAACTTGATTCATCTACACTAATATTACCTTTTATTATTACTCCATCTGCTGGTATTTTATCGCCATGTGCGAGTGATACTACATCTCCTACCACTACTTCAGTTATTCCTATTTCTTGTTCTTTACCATTTCTTATTACCCTACATTTTACTTTAGATACTTCTTCTTCTAATTTTTCAAATGATTTTTCGCTTCCATATTCAGATATACTTGATATAAATGAAGCAAGTAATATAGATATCACTATTCCGATAGTTTCATACCAATCAAAGTTTTTAAATAAAAAGACAGTTTTAACTGCAAGTGCGATAAGTAATATTTTAATTATTGGATCTCCTAGTGTGGTTAATAATAGTTTAAAAAAACTATCTTTTTTAGTTTTAACTAGTTCATTACTACCATATTTTTTTCTTGATTCTTCTACTTCTACATTAGTTAGTCCGTTCATAATACCTCCCAGTTAAATATATGGGACAAGTATAAATTTATGAATGTCAAAATGTTACAAAAAAATATAGAATATTTCATAATTTGTACATAAAAAAAGCACATTACTGTGCTTTTATATCAGCTATATATTTATTAACCTTTGCTGACCATGCTGGATCTTCTGCATACTTTGGATTTATTAAATCTGGAGTAGTTAACCCATAGTTTATATAATTGTTACTTAAATTATCTATAAATCCCATTATTCCCTCATCAAGTGTATTAAAATACCTGTAACTTCCGCATCCTGTACCTTTTTGGCCTCCGACGTTATTACAATTTGTAGATATATAACTACAATTCCATTTACAACCAGTTTCGTGTAACATAATTGCAGTTGCCATAACTGGATCTACTCCTTTTTCAAGAGAATAACTTGCAATTAAATTACCTTTACCAGATAAAATAGAATTAAGTGATTTTTCTAACATTTCCACTAACTCACTTAAAGTCTTACCTTCATATACAACAGGCTCTACTTCTTCAATTGATTCTGTTTTAATAATTTCTTCTTTATTTAATAATGATTGATTATCTATTTCTAATGTTTCTAGGTTTGAATTATCTTCATTACCACTGCTTATAATTTCACTGCTGTCATCCTCTTTAGTTTCTACTTCCATATAATTAGCAGTAGAATCATTACTTTTACTAGAAGAATATTTATTTACTCCAATAAATCCATTAAGTAAATATACATCAAGTACCATAACGATTGCTATTGTGATCCATTCCAGCCAGCTATCTTTTGCTTTCACATTAACACCTCTTCTTTTTTTTGGAAAAGCATATTAATAATATCATATTTTGTAACCAATTGTCAACCATAATACTAAAAGCAAAAAACTATATAAAATATATTGTATAAGTAATATTTTAATAAAATCAGCACTTTTGGAAAATATTGTAAACTAAATGTATTCTATATATTTTGGATAATTTTTAATTAATTCACGAACAAATATTGAAGGATTTTTTCTATCTACTAAAAGATATACTTCATTTTTAGTACGAGTAAGTGCGACATAAAATAATCTTCTTTCTTCTTCATAAGGATACTTGTCTACACCCGTACTTACATATTTTAAAATTTTGTCATCTTTTATTTTACTTGGCATACCTAAAGTATCATTTTTTAGATTTATTATTATAACTACATCTTCTTCAAGTCCTTTTGATGCATGAATAGTTAAATATTTGATATTAGCCTCATTATCATCTATTATTCCTTCACTATTTATTTTAAAATATTTATTTATGTCAAAATTATTCCTCCCCAATATAAGAATATTTTTATATTTTAATTTAATGATACTAATTAATTTTTTTAAATTATCTCCATACATAATTTTAATAGGTTTATCAAGTCTTTTACTACTTCTAAGTTTTTTATATAATTGTCTTTTATTTTTCATGATAAAGTCACCAGCAACATTTATTAATTCTTGACTATTTCTATATGTATTATTTATTTTAAGTACTTTTGTATATCCAAAATACTTTTTAAAATTTAAAAACATATTTAAATCACATCCATTAAAACGATATATAGATTGATAATCATCTCCCACACATATTATTTTAGCATTACTTTTATTTATTATTTCTTTTAAAAATAAAAATCTTACATATGATGTATCCTGATATTCATCTACTATAATATATTTATAATCTTTAATTTTGTGTTCTTTTACATAAGTAGTAGCAAGTGAAATCATATCATTAAAATCTATACTAGAATCACTTTTTAATTCTTGTTCATACATTATATAGATATCTATTATAATACTTATTATATCCTTATCTTTTTTTATTTTAAGAAAATAATCTAATTTATAATTATTAGTTTTAAATAAATTTATAAATGTTATTATAAGTTTTTTTAAATTTATTAATTCAACACTATTTAATATATTTATATATGGTGTATCTATTTTATTCATTATTTTTTTTACTTTTCTTATCATATCTTTGTTATTAAAAATAGTATTATTAAAATACTCATCTACTACTATTTCTAATGTATCAGGTGGTGAGATTTTATAATTTTCATTTTTTAATATTTCTAAAGCAAGTTTATGAAATGTATAAACTTTTATATTATAATTATAATTTTTTTTAATATTTTTTTCTAAATTAACACTAGCATCACGTGTAAATGAAATACATAATATTTCATCTTCTTTAATTTTTTTTCTTTCTATTAAGTACCTTATTTTACCTATCATTGTTAAACTTTTACCACTTCCTGCACCTGCTACGATTAAAGAAGCACATTCATCCGTTATAACAGCAATTCTTTGTTCTTTATCTAGTGAATAACCATTAATATTTGAAAGTATTTTATCGCTACTTATTAATTCTTGTTTGATATATTTTTTATTTAATATATTTGTTTTAATTCTATTATATTTTCTTGTTTTATTATCTATATATTCGATATTATCACCTCAAATTTGTTTATTGCTTAATTTGTTTAAGTTTAGCACATATTAACTTTTTAAATCAAACAAGTTTTTTTTATTTTTGTCTTACAAAAAAAGCAAAAATTTAATTATTAAATATAATTTTAATGATTTTAATTAAATTCTTCTTTTAATAATTTAAATTCTGTAAAACAAAAAAACTAAGATTTTTCTTAGTTTACTTTATAAAATAATTTTTAGGGTTTAATACTGTTTCTCTAGTAATTTTTAAAGTTTTTGCTGTTTTACCCATTAAAAATTCATCTGTAGCATATTTTAAACTTTCTCTAACTATTGGCTTAAGTTCTCTTGCATTTGTTTTAGATTTTATTGCTTGTTTTGCTACTTCCTCTACATAATCTTTTGTATTTATAAGTTTAACACCAAATGCATCTTTAAAGTATTCTCTTTGCAATTTTAATGCACTTATTTTAGATTTATTTAAAATATTAATTAAATCTTCTGTTGTAAATGCAACGGTAGCAGTGATATCACCTATTCTACCTATAAATTCAGATGGCATACCATCCTTTATAATATCATCTTTAGTAAGAATTATTTTTCTTTTTTCTAATGTAGGTTTAATTTCTTTAAATCCAATTGTATTGTTATTTTCTTTTAATTTAGCCTGATAAGTTCTTTCAAATGCACCCATTAATATTATAGTTAAATTAGATGTATCAAAGTATGAACCATCTTTAAGTTCAATATTTCCTCTATCCATTATTTTAAGAAGACAATACAACATATCTTTACTAAATTCACTATCATTATTTCCACCATATATTTTTTTATCTATTTCATCAATTACTAATATACCATTTTGGGCTCTTTCAATGTTATTGTCTGCAGCACTTAATAACCCATTTAGCATAGAATAAACACTTTTACCAACATATCCTTCTTTAGTATATGCGGTAGCATCTGCTTCAAAATATGGTAAATCTAATGTTTCACATATAGTTTTAACTATTTCTGTTTTTCCAGTACCTGTTGGTCCTGTAACTAAAATATGTGATTTATTTTTAGGATTTTTTGATGTTTGATTAATCATAACCGCACGTGTAATATCATCTACGGCAACATCTTGTCCAATTATTTTAGCTAAAACTTCTTCCCTAAGTTCTTTTAAACTTATTATTTTATTTTGTGCTTTTTTTGGTGAAGTATTTTTAATATCTTTCTCATTAACTAAACAGTTTTCTATATCTAATATTTCATCTATTTTATCTCTAACAGATTCAAGTGATAAAGAATTTCGTAAATCAATTAAAAAACTTTTAGGAAAAGTGAATTTAGATTCAGGAATTTCTGACATTAAATCAATATTTTCATATTTAATTGCTAATGATTTTTTTAATTCTTCATCAAAATTTTCTATTTTATCAAATGGTACTCTAATAAAAGATAATCCATTTATCTCCAAATCATAATATCCAAAATATATGTAATCAAAATTTTCTTTTACATATTCAGATAAAATAATATCTTTTTTTAGATTATTACCATATTTTTTTCTTAATTTTTCAAGTGTTGTTGGATATCCAAATAATTCTTCAGCATCTACACTACCTTTAAATATAGGTTCATAATAAATTCCTGCAACAGATATGAAAAAATCATCCACAGGATCATATCTACCTGTGATAACATCGACAGGTTTAAATATGTATTTACCATTATTTAAATCAAATTTTTGAAAATATATTGCTATATCGTCCATAAACAAATCCCCCCATTTATAAACTATTTATTAGTATTATTGTAGTAATTATATTCTGATAAACTACTAGAAACCCATTCTAAATCATCATAGTCATATTCATTTAAAATAGTTTCAATATCATATATAAGTTCATTTATATTACTATATTTATTTATATCTATATCATATTTTTTCAATATATTTATCTGTTCTAAAGATATATAAATATTACCATGTTTTTCTAAAAATTTATCTCCACCACCAACAAAATCACTTAAATTTTCTATGTTCATTAAATCACCACAACTGTATTTATTATATACATTATAACCAAAATAGTCAAATAATATGAAAAAAAAGTAGAAAAATCTACTTAATTATCAAAAATTATTTCTGGTAATTCTTCCTCAACTACGTCATATTTTTGTAATTTATAATAAATTGTAATAAACAAATTAACAAGTATCCATGATGCAAATATAGCTGTGGAAAATTCAAGTAATACTAATAAGTTTGAATTGGTATAAAAAGTTATAGAGCTATAATCTGTTATACCTAAACTCTTAATTGTTTCTATTATAAATACTAAAAATATGTTTAATACAAGAGCTGTTGATATATTAACTAATTTATGTGCGACTTTAATTTTTTTACTTATTAATGAATATATAAAGAAGAAATTAGACACAATAATTATAAATGCATAAGTGCTGATATTTGGAAAGTATAATGACATAAATACATTATTTAATATACTATTTAATAAACTTAATATTAATGTATTATAATTTATTATAAATAGTATTAAAGCTATTGCCCATATAGATATTAATATCCATTTATTCATCTTTATATTTTTTTTAACATAAAGTATAGAACAAATTATTAAAGCTATTCCCAATATTGCACTTAATAACAACATTGGCTTTTTTGATATAATATCTACAACTATGCGTATTTTATCAAAGAAGTTATAGTCATTCATAAAATCCCTCCTTAATATCTTTCTTCACCTACTAATTCAAGTATATAAACAGTTTGTTTAGTATTACTATTTCTAGTACAAGTTATCAAAGTCAATACATTTTTATTAAAATCCCTATATATAGCGACTCTACCTGTTTTTTCTACTTCATATATATTTGTTACTTTATATATATATTTTATACCTTTATAATATATATATGCTTCATCTCCATTTGCTATTTTATACAAATTATGGAAATAACAAATACTACAATCACCAGAATGAGCGGCTAAAATTAAATTATTGTTTTTTTCATCAGGTAATGTTGAATTTTGTATTACTGTTACGTTATAATCTACATTATTATATTTTGAGTCTACACTATAAAATCCTCTTTTTATATTTATTTTTGGTATTTCAAGGACACCTAAATAATTTGAATAATTTTGTGTATTATTTTGTGTTTCTCCTTGTGTGTTATCTGGTGTTGGATCTTGTACTGGTTCTTCAGGTTCTATATCATCATCACTTATTTTATTCTGATATTCCTCTTCAGAATCTATAGTTTCAGGCATTTCATTTTCAAATAGTTTTAAATTCATTTTTGAAAAAGTCTCATTTTTTTTCTCTAAGAAATATTCATAAGTTCCTACCACTATTCCTAAAGTAATCAATATAATTCCTGTCATGATAATAACACTATTTTTGTTTAGTTTTTTTAGCATATATTACCTTTCAAAGAAAGATTTTTTAGTGTATAGAAAATAGGATTTATATAAAATATTTTAAACATATACTACACCTACTTTTCTATAAACAATTGTAGCATGCAAAAAAAAATATATCAACGAAAAATTGATATATTTTGTAAACTATATTGTCAACTTTACATTTTTTAACGTTGCAATCTAGTTTTTCTTACATAATTTATGATACCTATACCAAGTGCGATATCGAGCATTGCTACAAAGAGTAATAAAGTGGATCTTGTTCCTCCTGTTGATGGAACAGGTGTTAATTCATTCTCCATTACTACTGGTTTATCTACTTTACCCTCTTTTACCTCAAATTCTATTGTTTTTGTACTTAGTGTATATCCTTCTGGTGCTATAGTTTCTGTTAATTTGTATTTTCCATCTTTTAATCCTTTAATTATATAAGGTTTATCTGTTGATACCCATTCATCAACTATTTCACCTTTTTCATCAGTTAATTTTAATGTTGCACCAGGTAATTCCTTTCCAGTAGTTGCATCCTGTTTACTTATTTCTATTTCTGATTTCTCATTAGTCATTTTTACTTCAATAACTTTATTTTCATTACCTTTTACTTCAAATTTAACCTTTGATTTATTTCTTATATATCCATCTGGAGCCTTATCTTCTACTACATAATATACTCCTGGTTCAAGTTTTTCAATTGAATGCGCATTATTATCTGTTACCCAACTTTCACCAATCTTTTTACCATTACTATCTTCTATGTGTAATGTTGCTCCTACGACTGTCTTTGTTTCATCGTCTGCATCTACTTTTCTTATTAATATACTATTTTTAGTATTTTGGAATGAAATTTGTTTCGTTTCACCTTTTTCTAATACTACTTCTATCAAATTTTCATTTAGCAAATATCCTGCTGGTGCAGTTTCCTCTTTTAAATAATATGTCTTGCCAGCTTCTACTTTTCCGTTTGATATTACGTGTGCAGCTGTAGTTGATACCCATTCATCTACAACTGTTTTTTTATCTGCAGCTAACAATTGTAATTTTGCTCCTGCTAATGGAGCACCATCATCATCAACTTTTAATATCTTCAAAGATGGTTGAGGAGTATTTTTCATTGAAACAACAGCAGTAGGATTTGATGCTGTCAATGTAAATTCTTTTTTTGTAGTGTCTTTGATATATCCTGCTGGTGCTTCATCTTCTACTAAATAATATGTTCCATAATCAAGGTCAATCCACTTCATTTCTGTAGTAGATACCCATTGACTAACAACTGTTCTTCCCTCACTATTTTCTATATGAAATTTTGCTCCTGCAAGGCCTTTACCAGTGATACTATCAACCTTTTGAACACCAACTTTTGAAATTTCAAAATTTTCTATAGTTATGACTCCTGGATTATCTACTTTAGGTGTTACTGATTTTACTACGCATGTATCAGTAGGTAATTTATGTCCTGCTGGTGCTTTTATTTCTTTAACTGAATAAGTTTTAGATATATCTAAACCATCAATTGTAATTGTTCTATTTATTTCAAAAGGACTTTTACCACTTACTGTATTTCCCTCACAGTTAGCACTATCATATAATTCAAATTTTGCTCCTGATAATTCTTCTTTAGTTTTTGAGTCTACTTTCTTTAGTTTTATTGATCCCTTTGGAATTTCAGAGTTTTGTATAGTCATAACTGATGGATTACTCATTGCAGGTGTTGCTGATTTTACTACACATGTATCAGTAGGTAAAACATGTCCTTGTGGTGCTTTTATTTCTTTAACTGAATAAGTTTTAGATAAATCTAAACCATTAATTGTAATTGTTCCATTTATTTCAAAAGGACTTTTACCACTTACTGTATTTCCCTCACAGTTAGCACTATCATATAATTCAAATTGTGCTCCTGATAATTCTTGTGATGTCTTTGAGTCTACCTTTTTTAGTTTTATTGATCCTTCTGGTATTGTTCCAGATAAGCTAACATTATAACGAAATGGTTCAGATTCTAGTATTGCTACTGGTTGAAAAATACCGCAAGTATATTTTTTAGCATAATTACGATTAACTGATTTTGTTGCTGTTACAATAATTGTATCTCCAACACTAACAGAACTAACAGGTACTTTTATTGTATATGTTGTCCCACTTTTCGTATACTCACCTTTGGAAGGATTAATTGTTACATCAGTTGAAGAAGAAAGTTCAAAAGTAGCTACATAATAATTACCATCTTTAGTAAAAGTTAATTTTTTATTACTTGGTGAAGTTACAGTAAAATTTGCGTCATATGTATCTGTATAATTCATTAATTCGTTATAATATCTTTGCGATAATTGGCAAATAGAATTATTGCATTGAAAATTAATGATATCATTAGTACAAAAACGACTTTTTTCTCCACTTATACCAAGCGACTCATCATATAAATTTTGTCCAGCATAACAATTTATTGCCATCGTAGCTGCAAAGTACTCATCATCGCTTCCATCTTTAACTTTGTTGATAAGTTCACCTATTGCTAAACTTTCTGTAGAACTTAAAACATCAGTTGATTCATAACAAGATTGACCAAGATTCAAGTTTTTTGTTCTATCCATACAATAAACTTTTTCATTTGTATCACTTATTACTTGTTTTGGAACTAGATATTCAAAACCTCCTGCACTCCTTGAAATTGAATCACCTAATTGCTTAAGTGTAATTTTAGCACTTGCCTTTTCACAACATGCAAACATTATTACTACAACAAATACTAAACTAAATAAATTTTTGAATTTTTTAAATTTATTCATACTAAATCCTCCTAGTTTTCTAGTCTTCATATTAATTTTACCACAAATTTAAAATATATCAACAATTTTTATATACTTTTTTTTAACTTATATAACAAAAATATATATCGCACCGCTTATAAATGCTGTTAATGATATGATAAATAATAAATTTTGCATAGTATTTTTAGTATTAGTATACACTTTTTGTTTTTGTTTATCATTTGTATTAGTTTTTTCTTTTCTTATTCTTAATACTTCAAGTAATCTAGTAATAATAGATTTCTTAGTTTTAGATATCTTATCATTTTGATCAAGTAATTCAGGATAATTATAATAATTATCAACTTCACCTTTACTTATACTTTCTCCTAAAACTTCTATTGGAGTATCATTTGCTACTTCTAATTGTGTAACTATACTTTCATAATCTATACTATTTAAATCTATCTCTTTAGAATTACTATCTACATTTTTAACATCATTTTCAAATTTTAATACACGAGCTAAATCTATATCACAATTCTTTTTAAGTGCATTATATGTAGAACTTATTACCCTGTTTTGATTATCTACGCCTATTCCATTTTCTATGTTTACATATTTTAAATTAATTATTTTTGATACTTTCAATAATTGCTTTATTTCAAATTTTTGTATTTCATTTAGATTCGCAGATAATTTTTCAAAAGCATAAGTGAGAACTATTTTACCTTCTTTTTCGTAGCACAATTCTGATACGTCTACAAGTTTTAATTCTCTTCTATTATATTTTTGCTCAAAATTGAATAAATTTTCAGCATTATTTAATTCATCGCTACTTTGAGCAAATGAATAATTTGCTTGAGCACTTTTAAATTGTTCACTTAAATTGAAATCATTTTGTATATTTTCTATAATTTTTATATTACCTGAATTATCTGTAAATTTAAAAAACTCTTTATTTTTTGTTTGAATTTGTTCTATATTTTCTAAATTTATACCATATATTTTTGAAACTTCTTTTTTATCTAATTTATTTTCATCTAATTTATTTGTCTCGCTACTCATATACTCCACCTATTATAATTGTATCAAATTATTAAATTAAAATCTATATTTTATAAAAAAAATTAGTTTTTTTATAACTAATTTTTTAAAGTAGTTTAAATACTTATTTGCCTTATATATTATATTTAG
>CANRPA010000026.1 GCA_947632395.1 uncultured Bacilli bacterium
ATTTCAAGTGAGGTTTGCTTTTTTTGGGGTCTAAATTAGAAATTAGGTTGCGGACAGCGTCTGCCGTATGATATAATACCATTTTGGGTAAACAGAATGACTTTCCAAGGTTTAAAATTTACTGATCAAAGACCATTTAAAGATTGCTTAATTCATGGACTTATAAGAGATAAACAAGGAAGAAAAATGAGCAAGTCACTTGGTAATGGAGTAGATCCTATGGACGTAATAGATGAGTATGGATGTGATGCACTTAGATATTTTCTTGCTACTTCTTCTTCACCTGGAATGGATCTTAGATATGATGAAGAAAAAGTTAAAAGTACTTGGAATTTTATTAATAAACTTTGGAATGCTTCAAGATTTGTACTCATGAATATAGAAGATATAAATGAAAAAAATTATACATTAGACAATTTAAATATATGTGATAAATGGATATTAAATAAATTAAATAATGTAATAAAAATAACTAGAAAACATATGGAAAAATATGAGTTTAATGTAGTTGGATCAGAACTTTATTCATTTATCTGGAATGACTTTTGTGATTGGTATATAGAACTTGCTAAACACAATATCAACAACACAACAAAAAGTGTACTTCTAAAAGTACTTACTTGTATAATAAAATTACTACATCCATTTATGCCTTTTGTCACAGAAGAAATTTATAATATGCTACCTATAAAAGAATCAGAATCAATTATGATAAGTTCTTATCCAAAATATGATAAAGATTTAAGTTATAATGTAAATTTAGAAAGTACTTTAACACTCATTACTAAGATAAGAAAAGCAAAACTAGAAAATAATATAAAAGAATATTATATATACTATAAAGAGTTAGATAATATAGATATAATAAAAAATATGTTAAAATTAAACGATGATAATTTTATAAAAGAAAAAAATAATTTAAATGAAATAGTAATAGATAAAAATATATCTATATTATATGATGGTAGTGAAAATAAGGAAAAAGAACTAGAAAATCTAAGAAAAGAAAAAGAGAGATTAGAAAATAGTATAAAAAGAAGAGAATCATTACTTTCAAATGAAAATTATATATCTAAAGCTCCTCAAAACATAGTAGAACAAGAACGAAAGAATTTATCACAAGAAAAAGAAAACTTGGAAGCAATATTAGTTAAATTAGATAGTTAATACTATCTTTTTTCTTTAAAATCTAGACAAATTATAATGAATTCTATATAATAATATTATGAAAAAATTAAGGAGAAGATAATATGTTTGAAAGTTTAGGAGACAGGTTACAAAATGCTGTAAATAAAATAAGAGGTTATGGAAAAATAACTGAAGATAATATCAGTGAAGTGACAAGAGAAATACGTCTTGCTTTACTTGAAGCAGATGTAAATTATAAAGTAGTAAAAGAATTTATAAACAATGTAAAGGAAAAAGCACTCGGTGAGGAAGTTACTAAAAGTTTAAAGCCTAGTGAACAATTTGTAAAAATACTTAAGGACGAATTAGTAGAATTATTAGGTGGAGAGAAAAAAGAAATATATACAAGTGGTAATCCTAGTATATTGATGTTAGTTGGACTTCAAGGAAGTGGTAAAACAACAACTATTGGTAAATTGGCTTTATTACTTAGAAAAAAGTATAAAAAAAATCCATTACTTGTTGCATGTGATGTATATAGACCTGCAGCTATTGATCAATTAAAAACTATAGGTAAAGAATTAAATATAGAGGTATATGAAGAAGGTAAGGGTAATCCTATAGAAATTGCAAGTAATGCTATAAAGTATGCAAAAGAAAATAAGTTTAATTATGTTCTTATAGATACCGCAGGTAGACTTCATATAGATGAACAGTTAATGGATGAATTAAAAAATATTAATGAAAGTGTAAATCCAAATGAAATATTGCTTGTTTTAGATAGTATGGTTGGACAAGATGCTGTTAATGTAATAGAAGGATTTAATAATGAACTTCCACTTACTGGTGCAATATTAACTAAACTTGATGGAGATACAAGAGGTGGTGCAGCACTCTCAATAAGACATTTAACTAATATACCAATTAAATTTATAGGTGTTAGTGAAAAAATGGATGGACTTGATGAATTTTATCCAGATAGAATGGCAACACGTATTCTTGGCATGGGAGATATAATGACCATGATAGAAAAAGCAGAAGAAGTAATAGATGAAGATGAAGCAAAGAAAACTGCAAAAAGAATGGAACAAGGTAAATTTGATTTAGAAGATTTTTTAAGTACATTCAAACAAGTAAAAAAATTAGGACCACTTGAAAATTTAATAAAACTATTACCAGGTGTGCCTAAAGAATTAAAAAGTGTTAAAGTAGACCCAAAGGATATGGCACATATTGAAGCAATAATTCTTTCAATGACACCATATGAAAGAAGACATCCTGAAGTTTTAAAGGCAACTAGAAAGCAAAGAATTGCTAAAGGAAGTGCAAGAAATGTAGAAGAAGTTAATAGATTACTTAATCAATTTGAACAAATGAAAAAAATGATGAAAGGTATGAAGAATGGAAATATGAAAATGCCATTTTAAATGATTCACAAAATCATTTTTTTTATAAAAAAAATTTTTTTCCTTGATTAATTCTTATTAATTTATTATAATTAATATAGAGTGTGGATCACTTTAAGAAATGGAGGAATAATATGCCAAATATTATAATCTCCATTTTGCTAGTCCTAGTAGGACTTATTGTTGGAATAGTCGTTATGTTTATATTTAATCTTATTAGAAAAAATTCTGCTGTAGATAATGCTGATAAGATTTTAGAAAATGCTCGAAATGAAGCAGAAAAAATAAAAAAAGATTCTATTTTAGAGGCAAAAGAAGAAATTAATGAATTAAAGATAAAAGCAGGTGAAGAAATAAAAGAAAAAAAGGCAGAAATTAAGGAATCTGAAAATAGACTTATAAATAGAGAAGAAAACATAGATAGAAGGGATCAAAATCTTCAAAAAAGAGAAATTTCATTAGATGAAAAAGAGCAAGAATTATTAAATAAACAAAAGGATATTCAAGAACAAGAAGCAAATTTGGAGAAAATAAAAGAGCAAGAAGAAAAAAAATTAGAGGAAATTAGTGGTTATAGTAAAGAAAAAGCTAGACAACTCGTTATGAAAAATGTTGAGGAATCTATGACTGTTGAGATTGCTTCATACATTAAAGAAAAAGAATCAGAAGCAAAACTTGTAGTTGATAAAAAATCTAAAGCAATGCTTGTTGAAAGTATGCAACGGTTTGCTAGTGATGTAGTAGAGGAGCAAACGGTCACAGTTGTGGACTTACCTAATGATGAAATGAAAGGTCGTATAATAGGTAGAGAAGGTCGTAATATAAGGACAATTGAAGCAGTCACAGGAGTAGATTTAATTATTGATGATACACCTGAAGCAATAGTTTTATCTTCATTTGATCCATTAAGAAGAGAAATAGCACGTATAACTATTGAAACACTAATAAAAGATGGAAGAATACATCCAACAAGAATAGAAGAAATATACGATAAAACTTGTAAGGATATGAAAGAAAAAATAATGGAATATGGACAAAATGCATTGTTTGAATTAGGAATAACAAAAGTTGAACCTGAGTTAATAGAATTAATAGGTAAATTAAACTTTAGAACAAGTTATGGACAAAATGCATTAAAACATTCTGTAGAAGTAGCTGAACTTTGTGGTATAATGGCCGGAGAAATTGGTGAAAATGTCCAACTTGCTAAAAGAGCAGGATTGCTTCATGATATAGGAAAAGCTATAGATCATGAAGTTGAGGGAAGCCATGTAGAAATAGGTTCTAATATAGCTAAAAAATATAAAGAAAATGATGTTGTAATAAATGCCATAGAATCTCACCATGGAGATTGTGATGCTACTAGTATAATTTCAGAACTTGTAGCAATCGCAGATGCACTTTCAGCATCCCGTCCAGGTGCTAGAAATGATTCTCTTGAAAATTATATTCAAAGACTTCAAGCACTTGAATCTATTGCAAATGACCAAAAAGGTGTTGATACAGCTTTTGCAGTACAGGCAGGTAGAGAAATTAGGGTAATAGTTAAACCTGAAGAAATTAGTGATCTTGAAAGTCATAAGGTAGCTCGTGATATTAAGAATCGCATAGAAGAGGAGTTACAATATCCAGGTACAATAAAAGTTACAGTAATAAGAGAAACTAGAGCAATAGAAGAAGCTAAATAACTTCTTCTTTAATTTTCAAAAAACTATTGTAAATCTAATAAATATATGGTAAAATTAATAACGTGATCCGCTGATTGTGTAAATATTTTAAATTCATGATCATAAATTAGATAAAGGAGAGTGACATTGTGAATTTAGTAGATAAGATTACTAAAAAACAGATTAGAACTGACTTGCCAGAATTTAGAGCTGGTGATACAGTAAAAGTTGATATCAAAATAGATGAAATTGATTCAACTGGTAAAAAGAAAACAAGAATTCAATCTTTCGAAGGAATAGTAATGTCAATTAAAGGTTCTGGTGTAAGTAAGACTTTTACAGTTAGAAAAGTTTCAGGAACAGTTGGTACTGAAAAGACTTTACCAGTTAATTCACCAAAAATTGATACTATAACTGTGGTTAGAAAAGGTAAAGTTAGAAAAGCTAAACCAACTTGGATTAGAAAATCTTCTAAAACACCAAAGATTAAAGAAAGAGTATAAGGCTTTATGCCTTATTTTTGTTAGGTGATATAAATGAAAGAAATAATAAAAAAAATTTATCCTTATATATTAATAGTTGTAATAGTAGTACTATTTAGGACATTTATTGCAACACCAGTTAGAGTAGATGGTGACTCAATGTATGATACGTTGCACGATGGAGATATATTAATTTTAAATAAATTAGATAAAAGTATAGAAAGATTTGATATAGTAGTTATAAAACTAAATAACGCTAGATTAATAAAAAGAGTAATTGGTTTACCTGGTGAAAATATAGAATACAAAGATAATCAATTATATATAAATGGTGAAAAAATTGATGATATAGATACATCACTAACAAGAGATTTTACACTTAATGAATTATATAATACATATACAATTCCAGAAGATAGCTATTTTGTAATGGGAGATAATAGAGGAGATTCTTACGATAGTAGTCGTGGATTAGGATTTATAAATAAAAAAAATATAATGGGGACAACTAAAATAAGAATATTTCCATTAAATAAAATAGGAAGTATTAAGTAATTGGTGAACTATGAATGGTAATAGAGGTGCAAAAGGATCTATAAATGATAGACTTATAAGTATGCTTTATAGATTAAGATATAAAAAAAAGAAACAAAAAGAAGAGGATTATACTGTTTCAAATAAGGAGAAAAAAATAGATTATATAAATAAATTAAATGATTTTAAAGAAACCCAAAATGTAAATATGTTAGATGAAAAAGATAAGAGTGCACTAAGTGATGTAAAATTTAATGTTGAGTTTGATATAAATAATATACAACCACAAAAAGAAACTATAAAAGTAGAGTCTAAAAATAATGTAGAATATACTACTCCTATTAATAAAACAACTACAACAAAAAAAGTAGGATATGTAGAAGAAAAACAAGAAAATATAGAATATAAGATTATAAACATTAATTTAAGAAATATAGAAAATAAAAATACAGAACTAGATGAATTAGTAAATTTAAAACAAGAAGAAAAAAAGACTAAAGAAGAAGTAACAATAATAAAAGAAGTAGATAAATTCATAAAAGATAGTAAAGAAAATTTAGATGAAATAAATAATGAAGTAGAAAGTATAAAATTAGATTTAAAAGAAAAAAAAGATACTAAAGAATTAGAAAAAAGATATAATAACTTAAAAATAAAAATAGAAAAATTAAAAAAACAATATGATACTATAAAAGAAAAGTATGATTTGAGTGAATTTGCTATTATAGGTGGTATTAAACTTATAGATAATATAAGTGATTATAAGTCTATTGCAAACTTAAATGAAATAGAGACAATGGTTAGAGTATGCAAAAATGAAATAGAAAAAATCGAAAGTATAACTATAATTGATGAAAAAAGTAAAAGAGTATCTAATGAAATAGAAAACAAAAAAGAAAAAGAAGATACTATTAAAATAAAATTTAATAAATATAAAGGAACTATAAAAGAGGCAAATGATATAGAAGAAAAAATTGCTTTTGAAGTAAATGAGCAAGAACAAATAGTAAATGATATGTATAAAGATGCTATATATTTTGAAAAAAGAATCAGCAAAGAAATAGAATATATAGGACATCGAAAAATACTTTCTTCTATTTTAAATATAGCAGGTGGAATTATAACTCTTCCATTTACAGGTAATCATTTATTTGGAATCGCACTTGGAGCATCTATGATAAATAAAGGATTAAAAGAGATGAATAAAAAATTAGAAACTAAAGAAAAAACAGTTATAAAGTACGATTATAAAGATATATCAGAAAAAATATTTAATATGAAAGATAAAATAGGATATATTAATTTAGTTTTAACAGATTCATTAAATGAGATAAAAAAATTAAAAAATAATTTTAATAATGTATTTAAAGATTATGAATATATATTACCAGATTATTATGAAATGCTTGATAAAATAAATTCTCTAGAAGATAAGTTAATAAATCAACAAAAAAAAATAAATGGTGTGGATAAAAAATTAGATGAAGAAAGAGAATTAAATAGACAGAAATTGAAAAAGATAGAAAAATTTTAAAATTACTAATTAAAAATAAAAGTTGAAAACTGGTTAACCAGTTTTTCTTTTTTGTAATTATTATTTATAAATAAATATAGAAAAACAATATAATTAATTGATTAAAATTTATTGGTATGGTATAATTCAATTAGATAAGGCAATTTTATTGTTTATTGTTGTTGGAGGATTGATAATTTAATGGATGTAAAATAAACTATCATAATAAATTACTAGATACAAATTAAAATTTTTAATTATTAATGAAAGGAGAATATAATGAAAGATAAATTTTTAGAAAAAAATAAAAAAGCAATAGTTGGGATTATTATTGGTGTCATAGCCTTAGTTATTGTTTTCTTTATATTAAAAGGTTGTTCTATAAAAGAATATACTATTACTTTTGATTCAAATGGTGGAACGATTATAGAATCTATTAAAGTAAAAGAAAATGAGAAAGTAAAAAAGCCAATTAATCCAACTAAGGATGGATATGTATTTGATGGATGGTATTATGAAGATGAAATATTTGATTTTAATACTAAAATAACTAAGGATATTACATTAAAGGCATATTGGAATAAAGAAATTGAATTATCTGATACAGAATTAAGTTTAGTTGTTGATTCAACACACAAACTTAAAATATTATCGTTACCTGATGGATTAGATGAAAAAGATTTGATATATTCATCAAGTGATGAAAGCATAGTAACTGTTGATGAAAGTGGAAATATAAAAGCATTAAAACCAGGAAAAGCAACAATTACTATAAAATCTAAAGATAATAAATACACAGCTAATTGCGAAGTGGTTGTAACTGATAAAAAAATTGAAATTGAAAGTGTTTCAATAATTGGTTCTAATATGGTAACTGTAGGTAGCAGCATTAAATTAACTGCAACATTTGGACCAAGTAATGCAACAAGTCAAAAATTAACTTGGGTAAGTAGTGATTCTAAAATTGCTATAGTTGATGAAAATGGAAATGTTAAAGGTTTAAAAGAGGGAACAGTTATAATTACAGTAACAACAGAAAATGGTAAAACAGCAACAAAGAAAATTACAGTAAAAGGAAATTCTACATCAAACAATAATAATAGTGATGAAAACAAAGGTGAAGAAACAGATAAACCAACTTCACCAGAGGTAGTAGAACCAACTAATGTAGAAATTACAGGCTCAAATGAAGTCTATGTTAACAATAGTATTCAATTGTCAGCTGTTATTTCACCAAGTAATGCAACAAATCAAAAATTAACTTGGGTAAGTAGTGATTCTAAAATTGCTACAGTAGATCAAAATGGTAAAGTTACTGGTATAAAAACTGGTAAAGTAACTATAACAGTAACAACAGAAAATGGAAAAACTGCATCTTATGAAATTATAGTAAAAGAAGAAAAATCAACTTATGTAATTTACTTTACAAAAAGAGAGTTATCAGTAGTAGGTGGAGCAATCCAATATGATTTTAGAGTAACAAAAGATGGATTAGACTTTACTGATTATTTAGGATTTGAATATAATGGAAAGAAAGTACCAAGAGAAACAAGTTCAATTCCATCAACTGCTGTAGAAGGTGGTTTAGGAACTGCTAAACTTACATTAACAAATAATCAAGTTGTAACTGCAACAGTAAAAGTAAATTAAAAGAAAGGAGTAATTAATAATGAAAAAATATACTAAATTATTTACATTTGCTTTCTTTACTTTCTTTATATCTTTAGTATCAGTTTTTGCAAAAGAAATGACTATTGAAGAACTTGGAGAAGAAGCAAGTAAAATTAATCCAAAAGTTAATTATGTTTATATTTTAGGAAAATATGCATTTACATCTGAATTTGATATAAAACAAGAAGATATTATTTTAGCATCTACAAGTGTAAATCCAACTAATCCAACAAATCCAGATGACATGGTTATCTATCATATATCAAGGGAATATGATGATAGTTTTAATCCAACTGGTTGGAAGGAAGATAAAAATCCTCTAGGTAATGCTAAAATACCAGAAAAATTAGATATTTGTTATATTGATTATAATATTTTAACAGAAAAATCTGAAGCAAAAGTTAATTTCGATATTTTTGCTAAAAATGATTACAAAGAATATACAGATATTTTGAAAGAAAAATTAAAATTTGAAGCAACAGATTCTTATGATGGTGGAAAATTAATATATGCAAATGGAAAATTAAGTGGATTACTTTTAAAAAATAAAAATATAGTACTTAATGATGAAGAAAAAGAAAAATATGAAAATACTCCATATTTCTTTGCTTATGTACTAGAAGTACCTAATGCATCAGAAAAAACAAAAGTTACAACTAGTGGTATGAATATTTCTGGTGAGTTAAAATGGGCAAAATTTGATGTACAAGATAGTGAAAAATCTGGCTTTGTAGTATTGGTTCCTGTAGTTAAATCAAAATGGGAAAAAGATAAATCATACAGTATTACAATAGATTTAGATGGAGATACTAGTGAAGATGGTAAAACGGGTGCTGGATATGAGCCAGTAACTTATACATTAGATTTAAGTGGATTATCATTTCAAGAAGATTCAATGGCAACATTAAGTGATGATGAAAATGATATTTCTAACTCTGATAAAGAATTATTAAGAGATTGGGGATATAATTTATTTGGAGAAAATAAAAATTACAATTTAACTTCTGAAGAAGAAAATGAAAATTTTTATAAATTAACTGGTAAAGTAGAAGAACAACACTTAAAAGAAAAAACATTTAGTTCTAATGCTGAAAACGGATATTTCTTTGTATTTAATCTTAAAAAAGCAAATGGAATGACTGAAGTACCAGAAGATGTTAAAATAACTGTAGTAGGTCAAAATCAATTTACTTATGGTAAAAAATCTTTTAATGAAAATGGCATATTTACAGAAATTTTCAAACTAAATGAAAATTGTTCTAATGATAGTTGTAAGGTTACTATTAAAGTTGATTGGGATGGAGATGGTAATGAATATTTACCAACTATCTATACTATTGATTATAGTAGTTTAATATTTGAAAAATCTTCATTATTTGAAGTTCAAGCATTAGAAAAAGATTCTGATAATGAATTTAATGATGATGGATGGCTTGATAAAGATGGATATTTTGTTAAAGTTGAAAAAGATGTTGAAAATCCAGATAAATATTATGTATCAGGTGTATTACCAATATTTGATGATAGTGAATGGAAAGAAGGTAATGATCCTCTTGATTCAAAAGAAAATGATTATTATTTAGGATTAAAACTTAAATTAATAAATGCTCCAAAAGACTTTGATAATAATAACAATAAAATGACTATTAAATTCTTTGATTCAGAAGGTGTTGATAATAATTATAAAGTAGTTACAGGAAAAGATTTTATTTATATTTTAAAATATTTAGTTCCATCTGAAACAAAAAAAGAATTTAGAATTATAGTAGATTTAGATGGTGAAAATGAAGGAGAGTATGCTCCATATACTGTAACAATTAATTATGATGGTTTGAAATTCCAAAATAATTCATTAGGTGATTTCAATTATGAAATTTTAAAAAATTCATCTAATGTTGAAGATTTAGTAACATGGAAATTTAATGATGAGACAATTGCTGAAGTAAATATTCAATCTAATAATACTTTAGAGGGTAAAATAAAAGAACAAACTTTAGATTCAAGTGCTGGATTTACAAATAATACTGGATATTTTGTTCCAATAAAAATATTTTTCCCAACTGATCCAAAATTTCAAGAATACAAAAAAAGTTGGACAATCACTTTATATGATGAGAATGGTGTAAAAAAAGTTCCATATGAAATATCTAATGAAGAATATGAACAAGGATGGGTATTAGTTTTATTTAGATTAGATACAAATAAAACTGGTGAAGATGCTAAAATTAAATATGAAATAGATTTTGATGGTGATGAAAGCGCCTTCTTACCAAAAGAATACACTATTAGTTACGATGGTTTAACATACTGTGAAGCTGTTCAATTAAATTTTGAAGGAGTAAAAAATGTAGATTCTGTTACTATTTGGGAAGGTGACACAATCACCAAAGATAAACTTCCACAAAAAAATCCTGTAGCTGATGATGAATATCATGAATTTGTATATTGGAATAATTTAGATGGAACTAAAGCTGAGGGTATAGTTGTAGGTAAGGAAGACATAACATTAGTACCTCATTGGAATTTATATTCTGATAAATTTGTAACTGATGTAGTTGATGACTTAAATAAAAAAGGAAATTTCAATAATAAATTTGTTATTGAAAAACTTGGTGAGAATTCTGGTACATTTATGATAATAGTTAAAGACTCTGAGACCCCTCTTTCAATAATGAATGACACAAGTATTCCAGGTGCAATAGCATATATCTTATTAAAAGATGAAATTCAGTCAATTACTTTAGAAGTAAATGGTCAAACAAAAGAGTTTACAAAAAAATTAGGTGATAATCAAAGTACTTTGAAAGTTGCTATTCAACAAGGTATTAAAGAATTGTATTCTACTATATTAGCAGAAAGTTTTGAAGGAAAAGATGATACTGAAGTAACTTTAAGTGAATTAGCACATAAAAAAGGATTAGAGAGTTTTACATTAAAATTTGATGAAAATAAAATATCAAAAACAGTAACTCTTGCAGAGCAATCAGTTGAAGATACTAGTAAAGTACCAACTGAATATAAATTTACATTTAACTCAGACATTGTTATAGTAAAAAGTGAAGCTGCTTTAAAAGAAGCTATAGAGAATAACGAAAAGAATATATCTATAGGAGCAAACTTTACTGTAAATTCTACTATTGATATTACAAATTCAGTAAATATAAATGGAATTGATAGATATACTATAACTGCTAGTGATGATAGTAAACCAATATTTAACGTAAAGAATAGTAATGTAATTATCGACAATGTTACACTAAAAGGTGCAAAAATTCCTATAATTGTTTCAAGTGGTAGTTTAACTGCAACTAAAATAAGTGTTACAGATGAAAAAGCAGAAACAGTTATTGAGGTTAAAGAAGGAGCAACACTAACAGCTTCAGAATTAGAATTTACTAATGAACATTACAATAGACCAGCTGTTAAGGCTGAAAAAACGAGCACAGTCAATCTAAAAGATGATAAATCACATAAAGCATCAGTAATTACAGAAAAGGAAAAAATCACAAAATATGAAGATCAACCTGAAGATGCAAAAAGTAACCTTGGAGATAACAGAGAGAGAGATACAGAATATAATTATAATAATTACTATATTAAGGAAGAAAATTCTAAAATATATCAAACTACTTTCCACAATTATCAAGGCTCTAAAAAAGCAACATTCTATAGATATAATTATTATGGAGAAACAGTTGATTTACCATTTAGTGAAAAACCATTTGATGTATTTAAAAAGTTTGAATATGATGGTTTTGAGTATATTAGAATAGGTTTTACTGAAAATAGAGATAAGATAGTTGTTTTTGATCAATCTAGCGAAGATCTTTCTGAAATAATATTAGATTCACAAGATATTAAAGCAACTTCTGATAAAATGTATTATGGATCTTATGAGGCAAAACAAAAAGATTATTTAGTAAAAGTTAAAAATGCTGCCAAATTAAAAGAAGCATTAGATAATCCTAACATTAAAGAAATATTAATAGATACTACTGATCTTATTGATTTAACAAATTATGGTACTATTACTATTAATCGAAATCTTTCAATAGTTGGAAAAACAACAATATCTAATTTAAAAGTAAAAGATATCGTTATAGAAGAAACTGCAAAAGATGTATTTATTCATAGGGTAAATATTCAGGCAGATCCTGAAGCAGGTAAGACAACTTTGATTGATGTAAAAGGTGAAGAATTTACACTATGGCAATCAAGTTTGAAAAATATAAGTGAAAATAAAGTTGAAAGTGCTATAAAATATTCTGGAAATAAAGCAATAGTTGATATTAGATGGAATAAATTTTATGCCAATAATATTGATAATACATTTATCGATATTGCAACAAAATTAGCAGGTGTTTCAGATATTTATTATAATACTTTTGAAGCATTAACGAAGGACGATAAAAAGAAAAGTGCCATAACAATAAAGGAATTTGACTCATCAGCTCAAATAAGTGATGATGGTGATGAAACAATAAGTATAGACTTAAATACATTTAATGAAAAAGATTATGCAATAGAAATATCAGAAAGCGCTTCATCTCAAAAAGCTGATATAATGGTTGAATCTTCAAAGAAATTAAATATTGCTGTTAAATATTATGAAATAAATAACCAATTTGGAAATATCAATATTCATCTTAAAGGTAAAACTGACTTTAATAATATAAAACTTTACTATATTTCAAATAGTGGAGATGAATCAGAAATTTTACCTGAAGGTGATGGCGTTAAAATTGTTCCAATTGGATCTGTTCCTGAATCTATAAATATTACAGGATTATCAATGAATGAAAATGATAATTCTTATTCAGGTATATTAGCAAATCAAAGTTCAGATGGCAAATTTTATTTACCTGTAATATTAACTTCAAATGATTTTGTAGAAAATGTATCAACAGTAAAAGTTACAGCGCCAGATGGAAGTCAACCAGTTGTTTATACTTATGGTACAAATACTAATCTTGTTAAAAAGATTGATGAAAATACTATGAGTTTACAATTAGAAGCAGTTAAAACTTCAAAACTTTCATCAAGTTCTAAAAAGGTATATGAACTTGAATTGGATCCAGATGGATTTAATTCAAATGAGAAAGAAGTAAAAAAGTATACACTTGATTATAGTGGTGTTAATACACTTGAAGAAATAATAAATAAAGCTGCTGAAAAAACTTTAAATGTAAAAAGTTTAACGGTTAGAAAAAATAATAAAATAAATGGTTATTCTGAATATTTTGATTATAAATTCAATGAAGAAACAGGTTTAACTTATTACAAATCAATAAGTACTAGTAGACCGGAAGAAGAATATACTTTCTCACTTAAATATGTAGGCTTAAGTGATTCTAAAAAAAGCGCAGTTGTTTATAAGAAAAATGACACAGATAGAGAAGGATCCGTATATTTAAATGATTGGA
This sequence comes from uncultured Bacilli bacterium, assembly GCA_947632395.1. Taxonomy (GTDB): domain Bacteria; phylum Bacillota_I; class Bacilli_A; order RF39; family UBA660; genus UMGS1613. The sequence continues at coordinate 13,825 of CANRPA010000026.1, forward strand.
GATTTGCTTTTACACTAAAAGTAGGTAAACCTATTCATGAATTATTAATGTTAACTGATGTAATGAATGGTACTACAAATATTGAAGCAATAGAAAAAGTTGTAAAAACAGATATCCATACTTATGAAGTATTATTAAGTAAACAAAAGTATAATGATTGGATAGATAAAACTTATCTTTCAGAACATTACTATGATGGTGATAATTATACAGCGTCAGAATCTTATAAAGAAGGTAATAATGGAGTCACTTCTGTAGAAAAAGAAGATAGAATTAAAGTAAGAGTAACTTTAGATGATACTGATACTTATATATCTAAAATAGAAACTATTAATGAAAATAATAATACAAAATCTAATATATTTAATGTTGAATTTTCAGATTTTAATAGAACTCAAATAGCAGAACCTAAAAAGTTTTTAAGTAAAGATGGTACATCAGAAATTGATGATGACACTTTAAAAAAATTTTATGATGATGGAATTACTGCTTGGAAAAAGTATTCAGGGGCTTCTGAATAATATAAATAAGAATGAAATAAAGGTGTGATATTTAAATACCACACCTTTAACTTAATTGGGAGTAAATATGAAAAAAATATTATTTATGATTTTTCTTCTTGTGATTATTTGTTTTCCAAACATAGTAAAAGCAATAACAACTAATTCTTCCTATAATAATATTAAAATCTATTTCTTTTATCAAGATAATTGTAAAGAGTGTGATACAGGAAAACAATGGTTAGAAGAAGAGTTAAAAGACAATGATCGCGTTAGAGTAGAATATATAAAAATTGATGATAATAAAGAATTAACTAAAAAAACAAAAGATGTGCTAAAAATAGAAAGAGAAAACATACCATTAATAATTATAGGAACAAATTATTTTCTTGGATTTAATAATAAAATAAAAGATAATTTAACAAATGCAATAAAATCATATGAAAATGTTGAAATTTATTGTGATGTAGTATCAAAAATTCAAAATAATGAAGATACTAAAGATTGTATAATTCAAAATAAAGATATTTATGTTCAATCGATAGGTTTTTCAACAATTAAAAAAATTATTTTAATTTCCGTTGGAATTTGTTTAGTTGTAAGTGTAGTTTTTATAATCAAGCAAAAAAATCATTAAACAAATTTTATTGTGTATATTTTGTATATGTAAACCATTGATATTAAAGATATTAGATTGCTAAAAAAAGGTAAAGAAACTTATAATTTATATGAGCAAACGATATGCAAAGTTTGCCTTTTTTTATTATATAATCATGATATATTAAAACTTGATTTTTACTAATGTTACAAAACTGTAAGGTTATATAGGTATCATTCATGGTATAATAATAAAGAGAAATGTGGTGAAATATATGAGTAAAATTATGATAGTTGAAGATGAAGAATTAATCTGTAATGAACTCTTTAAACTTTTAGAAAACAATAATTATGAAACTATTATTTTAAAAGATTTTAAAAATGCTTTAAATGAAATATTAGAAGTATCTCCAGATTTAATTTTACTTGATATAAATATACCATTTATAAATGGAGAAGTATTACTTCAAAATTTAAGAAAAAAATCTGACATTCCAGTGATTATGGTTACAAGTATTAATTCAGAGACGGATGAAGCACTATCTATTTCTTATGGTGCGGATGATTATATTACTAAACCATATAATCCGAATATCTTACTTTTAAGAATTGGAGCCGTGTTAAAAAGAACAAAAACAAATTATAATACAAATGGAAATGAGCTAACTTATAAAGAATTAAAATTTGATTTCCAAAAAGGAATAATCAAAAAAGATGATATAGAAATAGAATTAACAAAAAACGAAATGATTATTTTTTCATATTTATTAAATCATCAAAATAAAATTGTAACTCGTGAAGAACTTATGACAACATTATGGGATAATTCAGAGTATGTTAATGATAATGCTTTAACAGTTAATATAAGTAGACTTCGAAATAAATTAAAAGAAATTGGATATGAAAATGCAATAGATACGAGAAAAGGATTGGGGTACATTTTATCATGAGAATAGGTACATATTTTAAAGATAATTTATATAAGTTATTTGTATTTATCGTTTGTTATGTTTTTAATTTACTTATATTTTTTGCATTTAAAGTAGAAACGCAAGTTATTATATCTTCAACATTTTTGTATATTATTTGTTTTTTACTTATTTTATTAATACCATATTTTAGAAAGAAAAAATTTTATGATAATCTACTTGCTAACATAGAATCACTTGATAAAAGTTATTTAGTATTAGAAACTTTATCTGAACCAGAATTTTATGAAGGGAAATTATTATATCAAGCATTATATGAAATAAATAAATCAATGAATGAGAATGTAAGATTAATAGAGGAACATTTGAAAGATTTTAAAGAATATATTGAGATGTGGATTCATGAAGTTAAAATTCCACTTTCTACATTAGTTTTAATAAGTAATAATCATAAAAATCAGTTTGATAAAAAAACAAAATTACAATTAAAAAGATTAGAAGATTATGTAGATCAAGTTCTTTATTATGCCAGAAGTGAAAATGCAGAAAAAGATTATTTAATAAAAAAAATTGATTTATCAAAAGTTATTAAAAATGTTGGTCTTAAAAATATGGATGATTTATTAGAAAATAAAATAGATTATATTGTAGAAAATGTTGATTATAAAGTATTAACAGATTCTAAATGGTTAGAATTTATTTTAGGACAAATAGTTAATAATAGTATTAAGTATAGAAGAAACATTGATAATTCCTATATTAAAATATTTATTCAGGACAAAAAGGATAAAACAACTTTAATAATTGAAGATAATGGTATAGGAATAAAAGAATCAGATTTAAAACAAGTTTTTGATAAATCATTTACTGGAGAAAATGGAAGAAACACTAATAAATCTACTGGAATGGGATTATTTATTGCTAAAAATATGTGTAAGAAATTAGGACATAAAATAAATATAGAATCTATTTATAACCAATATACAAGAGTTTATATAACATTTGCGAAGAATAAATATTATGATGTTTTAAAGTAATGTTACAAAATTGTAATGTTCTGTAATATTAAACGAACGACAAAATAGTTTTTTTGGATTATTATGTTTACGAAAGGAGAAAAAATTTATGGAAAATATTTTAAAAGTTGACAAAATTGAAAAATACTATGGTAGTCGTTCATCCCTAACGAAAGCAATAGACAATTTATCTTTTGAAGTAGAAAAGGGAGAATTTTTATGCTTAATGGGAGCATCTGGTTCAGGTAAAACAACTCTTTTAAATTGTATATCAACGATTGATAAAGTAACAAGTGGACATATTTTTGTTGGAGGACTTGATATTACTAAATTAAAAGGTAATGAACTTAATAAATTTAGAAGAGAAGAATTAGGATTTATCTTTCAAGATTTTAATCTACTCGATACTTTAACAGCTTATGAAAATATTGCTCTCGCTTTATCTATTCAAAATGTGAGTGTTAAAGAGATTGAAGAAAAAATCAATAAAGTTAGTAAAGAACTTGATATTAAGGATGTTCTAAATAAGTATCCATATCAAATGAGTGGAGGGCAAAAACAAAGAGTAGCAAGTGCAAGAGCTATTGTTACAAACCCTAAACTAATTTTAGCTGATGAGCCAACAGGTGCATTAGATTCTAAATCATCTAAAATGTTACTAGAAAAATTTAACTATTTAGATGAACTTGGAGCTACTATTTTAATGGTAACTCATGATGCATTCACAGCTAGTTATGCAAGGAGAGTAATATTTATCAAAGATGGTAAAATTTTTAAAGAGATTCACAAAGGAAAAGATTCTCGTAAAGAATTTTTTGATAAAATTATTGATGTTGTAACTTTACTTGGTGGCGATTTGAATGATGCTTTATAAGTTATCGTTAAAAAACATCAAGAAGAGTATTAAAGACTATGCCATCTACTTTTTTACACTTATTCTTGGTGTAGCAATATTTTATGTTTTTAATGCCTTAGATAGTCAAACTGTTATGATGGATGTTTCATCATCAACACAAGATTTGATTGAACTTATGATGACTTTGTTATCTGGGGTTAGTGTATTTGTATCATTTATATTAGGATTTCTCATTATATATGCTTCAAGATTTTTAATAAAAAGAAGGAATAAAGAGTTTGGAATTTATTTAACTTTAGGTATGAGTAAAAGAAAAATATCTTTAATATTATTTTTTGAAACATTATTTATTGGTATTATTTCACTTTTAGTAGGATTAGGACTTGGAGTATTACTATCGCAGATTATGAGTTTAGTTGTTGCAAATATGTTTGAGGCAAACTTAACAAAATTTACATTTGTATTCTCATCTTCTGCTTGTATTAAAACAGTTATTTATTTTAGTATTATGTATTTACTTGTTATGATTTTTAATACTGTAAGTGTTAGTAAATGTAAATTAATTGATTTATTAAATGGTGCAAAAACAAGTGAAAAAATTAAATTAAAAAATCCTTATTTATGTAT
>CANRPA010000027.1 GCA_947632395.1 uncultured Bacilli bacterium
GCTATCATTTGTACCAAATTGTGATACCATAGCAACTTCAAGAGAAATCATTGAAATCATAGCAACAGTTAAGTTAATACATTTACTGGATGCTAAAAGTGGACTATGATCTTTTCTGTATTTTATTACATTTATAACAGCACTTATTATTAAATAAAAGTCATATATAGCAACTATATAAATAATAAAACCTGCATAAGTTATTTCTTGATTTTGTTTAATTATCAGAATAATCATCCCTGTTAAGACTAAATTAAGAAACAAAAGAATTATACCTGTTAATCTTAACTTTTTATATTCGTTTTTTAAATTTTTCACCACTTCATTTTTTATATCTTTCACAATAGATAATTTCATTAAACATAGTATTAAATAATAAACTGCAAAAGTAATAAACCACCAAGACATATAATAAATCCCTGTTCCTAATTTAAAAAGGCCATAAACAAAATGAAGTAATATAGCAAATGTTAGACTATATTTTGTTACTAAGAGTTCATGTTTTTTATAAAGTTCATAAGGTTTAGATTTCTTTATAGCACTATTACTAAATTCACATATTTTATAAAACCAAATACAAAAAATAACTAATGCATAAGTAGATAAAAGATAACTTACATAAGCAAGAGGTGTATATTCTAAATGACAACTAAAAATATATATAAGCAAGACAAAAGCCACATTAAATATAATAAATCCGATTATTTTATTAGGAACAAATAATTTATTTAATATTTTTTTCATAACACACCTCTAACTATATACAATTATATCATTAAAAGAAAAAAGGAAGAATATTCTTCCAAGTAAATAACTAATTTTTATTACTTTTTAAATAAGAATATATTGGATAGTTAAGTACACAAATAAGTAAGCCAACAATACCTGTTGAAATACCAATTAATAAATCAGTTTTTGTTGGGTTTCCAACCATTACTTTACTCATACCAAATCCCATTACTAAAGCTCCAACTATTCCTATAAACCAAGTAAATACAATTCCCCAATTTATAGGAGCATGTTCTTTTTTAGGATGATTACTTCTATATACTGGAATAATACAAAGTAGAATAATAAATCCTAAAATTGTTACTACAACACCAACTTTAAATAAATCCCATTCTGGTATTAAACACATACACATACCTATTGCAAATACTAAACCACCAATAGTTCCTAAAATAATTTCTAATAAAGTTTCTTTTTTCATAATTTACCTCCATTACTTTATTTACTTAATTTTTCCTGTTGTTTTTCTTTTAGTTCTTCTTGTTCTTTTTTTATTCTTGTCTTTGCTTCTTCTATTGTTTCATCATCTTTTTTTAAGAAAGTATCAACAAATTTATCTTCTATCTTTTGATATCCTCCAACAACTGTGTTCTCAATTTTTTTGTATCCACTTACAACAGCGTTTTCAATTTTTTTATTAGCGCTCATGATTTTAGACATATTTACCACTTCCTTTCAATAAATAGACACTTGTCTTTTTTTTACAATTTTAGTATAATCTTTACAAAAGAAAAATGCAATCAACAATTTATAGACATTTGTCTAATTAAAGAGGTGAAATAATGAATACTCCAAATAATAAAAGAAGAAAAGAAACAAGAGATAAAATTAGTAAAGTATTTATAACTTTACTACAAACAAAAGAAATAACTGAAATATCTGTTACTGATATTTGTAAACTTGCTAAAATAAATCGTTCTACTTTTTATGTTAATTATCTTGATATTTATGATTTAGCCGATCAGATAGGACAAGAATTAGAACAAGATGTTTTTTCCTTATATCAAGAAGAAAGAGATACTAATCATAATTCAAATGATTTTTTAAAACTATTCAAACATATAAAAGATAATCAATTATTTTATAAAACTTATTTTAAGTTAAAAATGGATCAAAATTTTATTATTAAAGATTATGATTATCATTTATCAAAAAAATTATATGATGATAAATATATAGATTATCATATGGAATTCTTTAGAGCAGGGCTGAGTGCTATTATTAAAAAATGGCTTGATAATGGTTGTAAGGAATCACCAAAAGAAATAGAAAGTATATTAAAAAGTGAATATTCAAATAAAAAAAATAATATCTTAAATACTTGATATTATTTTTTATAATAAAATATAGTTATTATTTAATTAAATAATTCACTAAATTGACTTTCTTCATCTTCTAATATTTCATTAGTTAATTCTTCTATTGAACTTTTTTGTTTTTCTGAAATTCCTTCAATAAGTTTAATTGCTTCTCCATTTTCAATATATATAAAGTTTGGAGCATAAATTCTTTTTTCTCCAACATATACTCTATTTCCATCTTTATCATTAAGATTATAATTAGTTAAAACATTATCTAAATATTTTAACAAGTCAGCATAACCTTTACCGCCTTCTGAAACTAATTCTGGCTCTCCATCTTCATTTAATTTATATGTATCTCTTAAAATTTCAACATGGGCTCCATCCCAAATATCTACATAATAAATTTTATCTATATTATTTTCTTTTGCTACCTCAATAGCTTTTTCAATAACACTTCTACACCAAGGGCAGTAAGAAGAACCAAAATAAACATAAAAAGTTTCTTTATTTTCTATTTTTTTTACAATTTCTTCTCCTGTTGAATAAATAAATGGATTATCCTCTGGTATAGATAAAACCCTATAGTTTTGATCTGATGAATTTTTTTTATCATTTAAAGCCTCATATTCTTCTTTAAATTTAATTGCATCAGTTTTATTTTCATCTTTATTTACACTGCAACCTGTTAATACTACTGCAAAAAAAGTAAATAATAAAGTAGTTAGTATCATTTTTTTCATAATAAATCCTCCATCTAACAGATATAACTTATATCATAATTTTTAATTCTATTATATTTTTTTATAAGTGTTAAAATATATATTACATTAACTACTTATTTTCAATTTTTTCTTTTCCACCATATATGGTCTTAGAACTTTTGAAGTTAAAATTGATCCATCTTCTTGATAATTATTTTCAATTAGAGCTATTAACCCTCTTGGACTTGCTACAACAATATTTCTTGTAGTTTCAATATATACATCTCTAAAAATATTGATTAAATTATTTCCCAATATTTGAAGAAATACCATCTTTAGTAACTCTTTTAATATTACCTATTTGATTATGCAAACTAACATTATATCCATATTCTGTTAATTCTTCGGTCGTATAATCTAAAGTTTCTTGAAGATTTTTATTATTTATAGCATCAATATACTCTTTACCAGTATGGCTGATAATTTTTTGTTGATCTTCTAACGAAGTACTTAAATAAATTTTTTCCATTGAAAAACCATTACCATATATTCGTGCATTATGTTCTGTTAATTCAACATATCCTTTCGTTAATAATTCTTTTGCAAATGCCATACCCTCCGAAGTTTTACAAACATAATAACCTGCGCTTGGACCTGTGTTATCTTTGAATCGGGAATCTCCTTCAAAAAATTGGCCTTCATTACATTCAATAGCCAAAAAGAATTGTCGATATGTAGCATCTATGAGAAATTGTTTTTCATAGATTTGATTGCAATTTTTTATAGGCAATGTGCAAGTCGCAAAAGCATGTCTAAATACACAATCGGGTAATGAACTAGTATTATTTATTGTTACGGGTACTCCTAATTCTAGAAGTGGAAAAACAGTTGCTGCTTGAGAAATACCACAAGATCCGCCTAACGATTCCTCAAAAAAGTCTATTTCAGTATAATTTGAAAGTCCTATTCTTGCATTTTGAACATTAGCTGCAAGAATTAAATTGGCATCTTCAATACTTATACCATCTGGAATACCATTTTTTATATTAGTTAAAACATTTTCCAATCGATATAAGGCTTCTTGTTTTTTATCATTATCTATAACATATTCTAGCGGTCTACTTTCAATTATAAATAACGTTTTAGCCTTAGAAGATAATTCCGAATCAAAAGTAGTCAATCCATGTTGATAACAAAACTTACTATATGAAATATATAAATGCATAAACATTTCAAGTTTTTCATTTTCATTAGGCATTTCTAAAATTTGATACATCATATTTAAGTATTTTTGTTTTTTTTCTTCCACACTATCACCCATTAAATTCTTATTTAATATTTATCTTTTCTTTTCCACCCATATATGGTCTTAGAACTTTTGGAATTAAAATTGATCCATCTTCTTGATAATTGTTTTCGATTAGAGCTATTAATCCTCTTGGACTTGCTACAACAGTATTATTTAAAGTATGTACATAGTATGTTCCACTTTCACCTTTACTCCTAATTCCAAGTCTTCTTGCCTGTGCATCTCCAAGTGTAGAACAAGATCCTACCTCAAAATATTTTTGTTGTCTAGGGCTCCATGCCTCTACATCACAAGACTTAACTTTTAAGTCAGCCAAATCACCACTACAGCATTCAAGAGTTCTAACAGGTACATCTAAACTTCTAAAAAATTCTACTGTAAATTGCCACATTTTATTGTACCAATCCATAGATTCCTCTTTTTTACATAACACTATCATCTCTTGTTTTTCAAACTGATGAACTCTATATAAACCTCTTTCTTCAAGGCCATGTGATCCACCTTCTTTTCTAAAACATGGTGAATATGATGTCATTGTTATTGGAAGATCACTTTCCTTAATTATTTGATCTTTAAATCTACCTATCATAGAATGTTCACTAGTACCAATTAAGTACAAATCTTCCCCTTCAATTTTATACATCATCGCTTCCATTTCAGGAAAAGACATAACACCTTCAACAACGTTTGAATGTATCATAAAAGGTGGTATAGCATACGTAAATCCTTTATCTATCATAAAATCTCTTGCATATGCAATCATTGCCTCATGCAACCTTGCAATATCACCAATTAAATAATAAAAACCTTGACCACTAGTTCTTCCAGCAGCATCTTTATCTAAACCATTTAGTTTTTCAATTATATCAGCATGGTATGGTATTTCATAACTAGGTACTACAGGTTCACCAAATCTTTCTATTTCTACATTTTCACTATCATCTTTTCCAATAGGTACACTAGAATCAATTATATTTGGTATATTCAACATTTTTGATTGAATTTCTTTTTCTAATTCTTCTTCCTTTTTACCTAACTCTTCTATCGTATTACCATATTTAGTGATTTCTTCTTTCAAAGCATCGGCTTCTTCCTTTTTACCATCTCTCATAAGTTTGCCTATTTCACTGCTTTTAGTATTTTTAAGTGCTCTTAAATCATCACCCTGTTTTTTTATTTCACGATATTCAATATCTAATTTTTCTATTTCATCTACTAAAGATAATTTTTCATCTTGAAATTTTTTCTTTATATTGTCTTTTACTAATTCTTTATTTTCTCTAATTAATTTTATATCTATCATATTATTTCTCCATTTGTTTTAATCTATTTAATATTTTTTCATATGAAGGAGCATACCTTTTTTCTACTCTCTCATAATCTTTTAAAGTAGGATTTTTTATTCTTGATAAATCCATATTATTTTTTAAATCTGCAAGTTTTACCATAATCGCATCTTTTGAACCATGTTTAACAATTCTATCTATATAATCAACATATTCAAGTGGTTTTATCCTACTCAGCATTACTACATCATCTACTATATTTGTGGGAAAACCTATATCCAATAAGTCTTCTTTACTTATACCTTTATCTTCTATAGTATCATGTAGTAAAGCAATTACTTTTTGATTTTCTGTATAAACACTACTATACACCGACATTAAGTGTATTATATAAGGGAATCCTCCTTTATCTTTATCATCTTTAAATAGTATTGTTACTATTTCGAGTGCTTTATATATTAAGTTATTTATATCTTTTATCTCATCATATTTTTCTTCACTAAGATAATCTTTCAACATAAAAATCCTCCTTTAAAACAAACAAAGACTATATACAGGAGCTATTGAAGCGGTACCATCCTATAAATAGTCTTAATTAAGATAACGCTTTTTTTAAAAACGGAAATGTTTACATTTCACTCAAAAGTAGATTCATAAAATATAAGTATTAATTTTCACCAACCATTAACTCTCTTAAAGATTATATTCTATTACTATTCTTTCTCATCGATTTCTATATTAATTTTATCATTTATGACTTCATTAGTCAATTAATACTTTAATTACTATATTCACTAGTTATTCCAAAATATGTTTCTAATGTAATCCAATCACCATTATTATATAATTTGCTTGCTAAATCCGTTCCTACATATCTAAAATGCCATGGTTCATATTTATATCCCGTTTCATTTGATTTATCCTTAGGATATCTTAATATAAAACCGTATTTTGAAGCATTATTTGTAAGCCATATTCCTTCCTTTGATTCTCCAAATGAATCATCAATTGATCCAATATCAAGTGCAAGACCACTTTGGTGTTCAGAATGTCCTGCACGTGCGGAATATGTATCAGCAAGTTCAACTCCATCTAGTGATACCCAATAATTATATGTAGCAACTTGTGTTGAATAAGATCTAAAGCCACTAACTATACCAAAGTATATACCCTCATTTGCAGCTGCTTTTTGCATTTCACTAAATGCAGCATTAGTTTCAGGTGTAATTCCATTACCATAAGTAGATGGAAGTGAATACGTTTTATTCGCTATTAATACACCATCTATATAAGTTACACCATTTTTAACTTCACCTTTAAATCCTTTTGATGTTGTAAATTTTCTATCAGTTGAAACGTTTGTATTTACACTTATTGCTGGTTTTTCCTTTACTATAACCATTACTTCTTCTTTTGCTATATTATTTGATGAATCTTTTGCAATAAAGTATATTTTATATTCACCAGCTTTATTTAAATCATAATCTCCTTCAATGTTAACTTCAATTTTTTCTAATGAATTATCTGTTGCACTCACTCCTTCAAGTAAGTCTATATTGCTTCCTTCAGTTAACTCTATTTCTTTATTAAAAGTAATCACAGGCTTTGTTGTATCAACAATATTTATTGTATATTTATAATTTTGTATTTTCCCAGATTTATTTTTTAACTCTATAGTTATTTCCTTTTTCCCTAATTTGCTAGTATCTACAGTTTCTTCTTTAGTTACTAAATTACCGTTATTTACCTTTTCTATGAGTGAAATATTTGTTAATTTTTCATTTATTTCTACATTCAAATTGTTTTTTAATTTTACTTTAACTTTTGAATTATTTTTTATAATTGTAAATATTATCGTACCTAAAATAATTAATATTAAAGTGATTATAATAAATGTTATTTTCTTTATTTTATATTTTTTCTTTTTCATTTTATCGCCTATAAATATTTTATACCAAAAAAAATAAAATTACTATATAATGCAAAAATAAAAACTACATTATTTTAATGAAATTGTAAATAAAAAGTAAATATATAAAATTTATCTATTTTACAATTTCAAAAATTTTAAGTAGTTTTATATATTATATTAGTTATTGATATAAACTTTTTGATAACCTTTATTATTTTCATTTTGTCTTTGTAGTCTTTTTTCTTTTGTTTTCATTTTACTTATTAATTTAACCATAAATTTCAATCTTTTTTTAGAATTTTTACTTGGTGAATTTATTGTATCTATTAAAGAAATTGCAATTTCATCAGGACTTATTCCATTTTTTAATGCATCCTTTATTCTTTCACTATTATTTTTTACTACACTTGAATAGTATTGTTCTGTATCAGGAACTTTTACCATTTTTTTCATATAAACTATACCTGCTAAAACCTTAGGTAATTGCTTAGGTATTTTTCCTGTTCTATCATTTTTTTCTACTAACCTATTCAATGTATAATATACAGTTTCATTATTAATACCATTATTAATCGCATCTTTTAACATTTCCTCATTTTTATTTATTAAACTACTATACATAATATCACCTAATTTAATTTTAACTTATTAAATTATTTTATACAATATAATATTAATTTTTTTAAACCTATTTTACATGTAATAGGACAAAATATGTAAAGAATATAATATTTTGGGGTGTATTATGTTTAATTTTATTAAAAATTTATTTAAAGATTTTTATATTTTCAGTGCGGCTTACTCTAATAATAGTTTTCCTGATCCTTTAACTAGTGAGGAAGAAGAAATATATATTAATAAAGCTAAATTAGGCGATAAGGAGGCTAGAAATAAATTAATAGAGCATAATCTTAGATTAGTTGCGCATATTGTTAAAAAATATGATAACAAAAATGAGGATACTGATGATTTAATTAGTATTGGTACTATCGGTCTTATTAAAGGAATTGATAGTTATTCTAAAAAAAATAACACAAGGCTTACAACGTATGCTGCAAGATGTGTGGAAAATGAAATTCTTATGCATTTTAGAAATAACAAAAAAAGAAGTAAAGATATAAGTATTAATGAATCAATTGGATTTGATAAGGAAGGAAATGAAATCACCATACTCGATATACTTAAAACTCCTACAGAAGATTTTGCTTTAGATTTACATAAAGAAGATAATATTACTGATTTAAAAAAATATTTTGATGTGTTGACAGAAAGAGAAAAAGAAATATTAATTTTTAGATATGGGCTTTTTGATAACGATGAAATTACTCAAAAAGATATTGCAAAAAAACTAGGTATTTCAAGAAGTTATGTATCAAGAATAGAAAAAAGAGCACTTACTAAGATACTACGTGAATTCTTAAAAAATAATAAAGATATTTAATATTTTTTTGAAAAGTATAATATCTAAATAAGAGTTCTGTATCCAATCATAATTTATATATTATTTGTTATTTGCCAAATAATTATCCAATAAATTTATAAGTTCTTCTTTAGTATTTGTTTTAAAAATATTTTCTTTTAATTCCTTAGTATTTTTTATTCCTTTCAAATACCAAGCAGAATGATTTCTAATTTCTAACATTGCTACCTTTATAGGTTTAGTTTCAAGTAAATAATCTAAATGTTTTTTTATCATATTTATTTTTTCTTCATTACTTACCACGCTTGGCTTTTTATTGAATTCCAAATATTCTACACATTCTTTTATAATCCAAGGGTTACCTAAAGCACTTCTACCTATCATAACTGCATCACAGCCTGTTTCATCAAGCATTCTTTTAGCATCATAACAATTTTTAATATCTCCATTACCAATTACTGGAATATTAACTGATTTTTTTACTTCTTTTATTATATTCCAATCAGATAAACCACTATATCCCTGCGCTCTAGTTCTTGGATGTACACATATTGCTTGTGCTCCAGCACTTTCTATTATTTTAGCAATCTCTACTGCATTTATATTTGTTTTATCCCAACCACTTCTTATCTTTACTGTAACAGGAACATCTACACTTTCAACTACTTTTTTTACTATTGAATAAACTTTATCTGGAGTTTTTAAAAGACCACTACCTGCTCCATTTAAGGCAACTTTAGGTACAGGACATCCCATGTTTATATCTATAAATTTAATTTTATACTTATCAACTAATATTTTAGCTGCTTTACCCATAGTATCCTCATCACTGCCGAATATTTGAATACCTACTGGGATATTTAATCTATTTATACCATTTAACATATCAAATGTTTTTTTATTATTTCTAACTATAGCCTCACTACTTATAAGTTCTGTTACACAAAATCCAACACCCATGTATTCACATATTTTCATGTATGCTGGATTTGATACTCCTGCCATTGGAGCAAGACCAATTTTATTTTTTATTTCTATATTTCCTATCTTTAGCATAAAATCACCTACTAATATTTAAACTTTATATTTTTTATTAATATATGAACTTCTAAATTTTTTTGTTAAATAAATTTAGTTAAGTTTAAATATATTATATAATAATTTCTAACATATTACTATTAACTTCACTCTAATAATTATGATAAATTATTATTTCTATTTTTGTTTCAAACTATAAAACATGAAAAAAATGATGTAAACACCATTTTTTTGTAAAATGAAATCAAATATTATTTATTAATATTTTTCATAAATAGCTCTATATCTATTTACAAGTATACCTTCATATTCATTATCAGAAACAACTTTGTTATCAGAAATTATTTCCCATTGTTTAAATCTATATCCAGGTTTACCTTTTGGAGCAACCATTGTATATTTTAAAATATCTCCTCTTCTTCCAATAAGAACTTTTCCACTTAATAAATTTGAACCAGGTTCAGAAAAACCTTCACATTCATTCATATCACATGAAAATTCTGCAAACCATATACAACCAGCACCATCTTTTCCACATTTAGACCAGAACTCTTCATCATAATTACGATAAACTGTTATAGGATTTAATGTACTATAGAAATGAAATTCTACAGTGTGTTTTTCTTCTGGTACCTTAAGTCCTTTTTCCTCTAAAGCCTTTTCATAATTATCTTGATCAATTTTTTCACCTTTTTTTGCTTGTTCCAACATATATTTTAATTGTTCTTCAGTAAATGTTCTACTATTTGATTCTTCTTCTGTATTTGTTTCATTAGACTTTTCAGATTCTACAGCACTATTCTCTTCTTCTTTTTTAGATTCTATGGTATTATTTTGTTCCTCTGCTTTTTTAGATTCTATAGTATCATTTTGTTCTTCTTCTCTTTCAGATTCTACAATATTATTTTGTTTTTCTGTTTTTTTAGATTCTACAGTATTATTCTTTTCTTCTGCTTTTTTAGATTCTACAGTATTATTCTTTTCTTCTTCTTTTTTAGATTCTATAGTATTATTTTCTTTTTCTGTATTTTCTAAACTTTCTTCTGCATTTTTAATTTCCTCTATATCATCTTCTTCAATTTTTGTTGATTTTACAATCTCTTCATTAGATGATTCAACTTTTGATTGATTTTCACTAATTCTATTTTCTGACTCAACTAAAGTCTTTGTTTTTTCAACTTGAAAAACCTTATCATCAGCAATACTTGATATATCTTTATTACTTTCTTTCAAAGAATTATTACTTATTGTGATAGTACATATTCCAACTGCTGCTACACTTGAAGTTAAAATAAATCCCTTAATAACGTTACTTAGTATCTTTTTCATACAAACTACTCCCTTTCAAATAAATTTTTACGCTTATACTATACAATAAAGAATTTAAAAAGTAAATAGTCTATTAATCTAATAACCTAAAATATATTTATTATTTTCTACATTGCGAATTGTTTATTCTTTTTTTAGAAATATAGTAAGTATTAGTCAAACAAATATATAACTATTTATAGTCTTAATATAAAAGAAATCCACCTAACTCAAGTTTGATTTAGGTGGAACCAACTTTATTGGCAACACTCAACACGCAATTATTGAATGCTCCTTTTTTATTTTATGCAAATTCCTTTGCTAAATACATAATATCATAAAATTAATATTTGTGTAAGTTATAAACAAAATCACTATATAAGTTAATGCAACTAACTTTTATAAAAAAAATACCATAAATTTAAATTATTTCCAATATAAATGAAAATATTTACAAAAATAATGTTATAATTATATATAATAGTAACTCAGCATTATAATATCAAAGCATAGATTTATTAGGATGGTGTATTATATATGATTCAAAAACTAACTTTAGAACAATTTAGAGAATTGAAAAATTCAATGTTAAGACTTATTGAATTAGCAGAACAAGAATATAATTCTGATAGTCAAGACAAAAATGAAGGAGAAAGAATTTTAAGAGAATATAACTCTTTACAAGATAGATTATTATCATCAGATTTAAGTGATATTCCTTTTGAAGAATGGCAGGGATTATATATATTTGCTGATGGCGAATTAGATTTTTCAAAAACACACGCTAATATAGATTTTTCATTATTGGCTGGTATTGGATATGATAGTATTAATTTACAAGGTTGTAATATTAGAGAACTTCAAGCATTAGATTATGATGAAACTACATTTGATGCTGAATATATGAAAGCGCATCCAGAATATTTTCCAGATGAATCAATACCTGCTGAAGTTAGACAATTATTTTATGATAAAAAATTAGCATTTTCAAATTTAATTGAATATCCTTCTTTAAGAAAATGTGTTAATGAACATTCATTTTCAAATGCATATTCTAGCCCATCTTGTAAATTAGTTAAAGCAATTGGATTTGAAAACGCAATTAGACTTTTTGATGAAAATCCAGAATTTGTTAATGCTATTACGTTTGAGAAAAAAGAAGAGCCATATTCGTATGATAAATTTAATTTTAATTCAAAAAAAACTTTTGATAAGTCAGGAACTTATGAAGACGCAAAACAATTTGTATATAGACAAATTCTAGATGAAATTAGGCACGGGTATTCAAAAAAACTTCCATCATTCGATATTCTTCCACAGGAGATGATTGATAGTTTTCCAAATGTTTTTATAAAAGAAGGAGAACTTCCAGAAGAAGTTGTTGAAGATTATTATAATGGTAATTTATCTATTTATGAAATTAGATATTATAGCAAAGTATTAAAAAACAAAGATTTAGAATTTGGAACACATTCATCGAGTGAAATTAAAACAATTAATAAGGTTTTTGGAAATGTATGGAATTTCATTGAACAAGTTCCAAGAGAATATGATGATATAGTTGGAAGATATTTAGCGAATAATGCTTATAACGATGAACAAATTGAGCAAATATCACAACAAGAACTACCAGATATAATATCTGATTCAATACGATATGCTTTGAATGGCAATTCTTGGTCAAGAAGTTATTATAATTTAGACGAATTATATGCTTTTTCTCAACATGTTCCTATTGAAGAAATTTTTGAAGAAGCAAGTTTACGAGATTTTGTTCAAAGATGTGGTTTTGAAAATATAGTTGAATTCAATAGAAGAAACAATATGATATTAGAAAGAACGGGAGAATCATATTCAAGTAATACATTGCTACAAGAAATGGCAAAATATGCTAATGTAATTGGAGAAGATGTTCTTATTACTGATGAACAGCAATTAGCAAGTGTTTTTAGTCAAATAATACATCAAATGAGAGTTTCAGATGATTATTCTGCAAGACAATTATTAACTAAAAATAAAAGAGAATTAAGCACATTGTATCCAAGCGAGTTCCTTGATTATAATATGTTAGATACACTATTAAAGGATATGAAAGAAGAAGATAAGGAACGACTTATAGAACGTTTGGAAAGTGGCTTTAATGGAAATACAAATTCACTTTTTGAAATATTAAATAAAAATCCATTTTTATTACCTGCATTAGCAGACAAAAGTCTAATTATAGGCAAAAATGATTGGAGATTAAATGATTTTTATCAAAAAGTTGGAAGTGAAAAGTTTTTAGGTATATGTTCTACATATGGACAGGCTGTATCACAAATTATCAATTCTATTGGTTATGAGAATGATAAAATGGAAGAATTTATTTCTCAAATAAGTGGAGATAATTACGAGCAACAAATGAATAAGTACATTTATGATATGCTTGGTAAAAGTAATGATAGAGGATTTGATTTAAGAATACTACCACAAAGTTTTAAAAGTGAGCATCCAGAATTGTTCCTAGATGAAAATGCTCCAAAAGATTTACAAGATGTATTTTATGGTAAAAATTATTGGGGAAATAATTATACATTATTGGGAGCAAAAGATATTCAAGAACATCCAGAATGGATACCATTTTTGATGAAAGTTGATTTAAGTAAATGTTTGGACAATCAAAATGTCAGCGTATATAATTCAAAAGATCAAGATAGAAATGGATATGCTTATGCTCAACAAATGAATTTATATGAAGCATTAGGATTAAAATTTTCCAAAGAAGAAATATTAGATTTCATATCTAAATATGGACATTGTATAAATAATTCTAATTTTGGTATTGATGTTTCACTTGGGAAAGAAGAACAATATGAACGTTTAATTACAAATATTTATAATTCGATAAAAAACAGACAGCTTTTTTACAATAATAAAAATATGCCAAGAGAGTTTATAGAAAAATATCCTGATATATTTTTAGATGAAAATGTTCCGGAGGAATTACAAAACTTATTCTATCAAAGAAAAATTAGTCCAGAAATCATACAAAGTCATCCAGAATGGAAACAATTATTACAGGGAAAAGATATTGGCTCTGTTTGTGATATGGGTGTAAGTGCATTTGTTAGCCAGTGCGTACAATTGGGATTTGATAATGATAAAGTATTTGAATTGTTTGATAGATATGGCTCATATTTAGCAAGTTGTCAAATTAATCTTAATAATATAAATAGTAATAATATAGGTGAATTAGATAATGTTATAAGACAACAAATGGTAGAAGCAATAGCAGTAAAAAGAGTTAGATATGATGAAAGTGCAAGAGCAATTCTTGGTCAAGAACATCCTGAATTGTTCCTAGATGAAAATGCTCCAGATGAATTAAAAGAGGCTTTCTATAACTACACCTCAAATACACCTTTAACATTTGAGTTTTTAAGACAACATAAGGATTGGCTACCTTATCTTGAAGGAAAAAATATATTGTTGAGTCTTAAAAAGAGAAATATGGGTATTCGTGGTTTAGAACAACTATTTGAAAAGTATGGAGAACAAGAAGCATTAAGAATAGGAATGAAAAATCCAGAATCGGTTATGCAAATGTTAAGTGAAAACAAATTTGATGTATTATCTGATTGGTATGACAAACTTCATTTTGTTCCACATCACGTTGTTATGAAAGAGTTTCCTTTTGAACAAGCAGATAAATTTGTTGCTTCTGGTAAAAAATGGTCACAACTAATGAGGATTGAAAGACATAATATTAATGAAGATTCAAAGGCTGCATTATTAAAGGCTAGTATGTGTTTTGGAGTATTTGATAATGATATGGACGGATTTAATAAAACAATGCAATTGTTTTCTGATGTTCCTAAAACACTATCATCACAAGATATGCAAAGAATGATAGATTTCATACAAAAAAAGATATCATCATTAGGAGATAATCCTAATCCAAAGATGGTAGAAAACTACAATAAACAATTAGCATTAATACAACAATGTTATGGTCAATCTAAAGAAGGTATATTCTCATTAAAAATCAATTCTCAACAAAATAAAAATGCAGTTCAAATTTTGAGAAGTATTATGGAAGAAGCAAATGTTTCAACAATGTTAACACCTGATAAAGCACATAAATTATTTGGTGGATTTCAAATGAAATATGAACCTGATTTTAGAGATTTTATATTGAAAAATATGGATACTATACTTTCTTCTGATGAATATATAGCATATATTAGTTCTATGCAAAAACAGTGGTCAAATATTAAAGCACTTAATAGTAATAGAGTATTAACTCTTGATTTGGCTATGGCTTTTGTAAAATCTAATAACTATGAAAATGTTCAAGTTGGAAATCAAAAACTAGCCGAAATATCTAGTATGGCGGGATATGATCAAGAAAGTTTTGATACATTACAACAAATTTATAATTATGGTAAATCAAGAACGTTCAGTAGTATTCCAAGAGTTCATACTCAAAATGGAGAATATACTTATGAAATATTACGATTAGATGATCCACTTGCAGTAGCAATTGGAACTTTAACAGATTGTTGTCAAGAATTAGGAAATGCTGCTGAAACAAGTATGGAACATAGTATGGTTGATAAAAATGGTAGAGTATTTGTAATAAAAGATGAAGCTGGAAATATTGTTGCACAAAGTTGGGTTTGGAGAAATCAAAATGTATTGTGCTTTGACAATATTGAAATACCTGCAAAAGCATTTACAAGAGCAGAACGTGGAGGAAGTAGTAGAGAACATTTCACAGATACAGTATTTGCATTATATCAACAAGCAGGAGAAGAATTAATTGCAAAAGATGAAGAAGAATTTAAAAAATTATTAGATGAAGGAAAAATTACAGAAGAACAATATGAAGCATTAAAATTAGGAAAAGTCACAGTTGGTACAGGGTATAATGATATAGCAGATTCGTTAAGAAGAAACTCTCAACCAGATAGGTCAAAAGTTGCAAGACCACTAGACTTTGTTCCTCCTGTTAATTTAAATCACGGATTATATACATCTGATTCAACAACTCAATATGTAATTGCAGGAGAACAAGATGTTCCAACATCTACTTATGAAACACCAACTATATATTCTGATGAGTTCGTAATACACGATAATGGAAATACAAAACAACAAGATGTTTTGATGTTGCAAAAGTTAGAACTTGCAACACGAGGAGATAGTTATTCTGGACGAACTCAATCAGATGAAACAGAAAAAATTGTTTCGGATATTGCATATAATTATGGGTTAAATCCTGAAACAACAAGAATAATAATGAACGCTAACTTTGCTATAATTTATGATACAACAAGCGAAGAAGTAATTGTCGGAGATGTCTTGTATAATACTTCATTTGATAATAATGGACAACAAATTGATATATCTGATAAAGTTGCAATGCAAATAAGAATGGCAATAGAACAAATTGGCGTTAAAGGTAAGAAATTTAATATAAGTCGTTTGAGTCAAGAACAATTAGAAATGTGTAATAAGGCTATGAATTTAGAAACAGAGATTGATGAAGAAAGGGGATTATCACATGGAGCAAGATAGTGTTAAAAATATAATAAATAATGCTATAATAGCAAATAGAAATAATAAATATAATTATGAAAAAGAATTAGTTTCAAATTTTGCAAAAGCAATAAAAATGAATATTAAATTATTTGAAAGTACGAATGAAATAGATTTAAAGAATAAAAATGGTTTTAAATTAGATAATAATTTGATAGATAAGATATTTAAGAAGTATGAAAATACAGAGCCTTTAATTAAATCAAAAGATAAAATTTCTCTAATGGATAATGAACTTCTTAATTCAAAATTATATACAAAACTTGGTGTTGTATTAGTTATGTTTGATGGTAATACATATACTATGTTAGAAATGATATTATTAGGGCTACTTACACATAATACAATG
>CANRPA010000028.1 GCA_947632395.1 uncultured Bacilli bacterium
CATATTTTCGTGTTTTTAGTCGTGGTATAATATTAATATAAATTTAGTGTTGACAAAACTTAGATAGTCAATTTGTAGGGGCAAACTCTATATAAGGTTTGCTTTTTTTTCTGATATAATATAGAAAGAAAAGAAAAATTTAAAATATTGATAAAATATTGATAATTGTAATTTAATATAGAATTAGTGGTGAAAGATATGAGTAAAGTTCTAGTTGTGGATGATGAAGAAGAGGTAGCAACAATGATAAGAGATTATTTGCTATTAAATAATTATGATGTCATTGTAGCAAATAGTGGAAAAGAAGCATTAGAAAAGGTAAATACATCTCCAGATTTAATTTTGCTTGATATAAATATGCCAGATATAGATGGACTAGAAGTTTGTAAAAGAATAAGAAGTATTGTGACTTGTCCTATCATTTTTCTTACGGCTCGTGTGTTAGAACAAGATAGAATTAACGGACTTCTAATTGGGGCAGATGACTATTTGATAAAACCTTTTTCATTAGATGAATTAGAAGCTCGTATCATGGCACATTTAAGAAGAGAAGAGAGAAACTTAAATAAAAAGAAAGTTAAATTACAGGAAGATTTATATATAGATTATAGTTCTAAACAAGTTCATTATAAAAACGAGTTAATACCATTTACAAAAAAAGAATTTGATATTATTGAACTTTTATCTTTAAACAGAGGACAGGTATTTGATAAGGAAAGACTTTTTGAGATAGTTTGGGGATATAATAATGATAGTGAAATATCTGTTGTAGCAGAATATATTAGAAGAATTAGACAGAAA
Source organism: uncultured Bacilli bacterium (assembly GCA_947632395.1). Lineage (GTDB taxonomy): Bacteria > Bacillota_I > Bacilli_A > RF39 > UBA660 > UMGS1613. The sequence goes on from CANRPA010000028.1 coordinate 802, forward strand.
TTTAAAAATAAATCTGGTAAAGAGTTTATTGATACAGTTTGGGGGTATGGATATAAATGGGTAGAATAAATAAAATAGTAAAAAGTATTCCAATTCCTATATTTTTTATCATAATAGTTACTGTATTTTTAATGTTAGCAAATTTCTTATCGACAAAAACTTCTAATTTTCTTCAAAAAGAACAAATGAAAATTTATGAGAAATATGATTTAAGATATGGCTTACAAGATGTTGAAGATGGTGTATTGGCAACTTATGTTGTTGATCTTGACTTAAGCCAAATGAGTGATAGTGATATAGAAAGGTTTAACTGGATCTTATTTGGATTCAGATATTGCTATTTATTTTGGTACACAATATCTATCATCACTTGTGCGATTTTGTTTTATTATCTAAAACTATCTAAACCAATCAAAAAACTAAATTATGCTACACAAAAACTTGCTAATAATGACCTAGATTTTGAAATTATATCTGATAGCAATGACGAGTTAGGAAAACTTTGCAAATCTTATGAAGAAATGCGTTTAAATCTATATGATAATAATAAAAAAATGTGGCGTATGATAGAAGATAATAAAATTCTTACTTCAGCACTTTCTCACGATATAAGAACACCACTTACAATTTTAAAAGGAAATACGGAAATGATGTTAAAATATATTCCTAATAATAAAATTGATAAGACAAAAATGATTGAAATGCTTGAGAGCATGAATCATAATATTATGCGATTAGAAGATTTTGTTACTAATATGAGTACCATAGTAAGAATCGAACAAATTGAGCCAAAGTATAAAAAAGTAGAATTAAGAAGTCTGATTGATGATTTAAAAGAAAATTCAAAATATTTATGTAAAGATAAAAAAATAGATTTAGATTTTAATGTTAATGTAATACCTAAAGAAATTTTAGTAGATGAAAATATTATTCACGAAGTTTATAATAATGTATTTCATAATGCTTATTCTTATACAAAAGATAAAATATTAGTTAATATTGAAAATATAGATAATATGCTAAATTTTGAAATTATTGATAATGGAACTGGTTTTAGTGATAAAGCACTCAAAGAAGCAACACATATATATTTCAAAGAAAATAAAGATAAAAATCATTTTGGACTAGGACTATATATATCTAAATTACTTGCTGAAAAGCATAATGGTAATATCATACTATCTAATACTGATAGTGGTGCGAGAGTAAAATTTTCTTTTTCTTATAAAAATTTAAAAAGTTGATAAAATATTGATAATTGTTTTATATCATTTCATTGAACGATGGAATGATATTTTTTTGTTTTAGAAAGGAATGGTGTGAAATGAAAAAGAAAAAAATATTGATAATTGGAGGTGTGTTAGTCGCTCTCATACTAGTAATAATTCTTATTACGGCGACAAAAAAAGAAGATGTTAGCCTTACACCAATTATTACAGGGGCAGAGTATAACGAAAACTACGATTATAATAAATTGATGATGAACATAAATGGTACACAGCAAGTAGTAGAAACAGAAGATGGATATTATTCATCAGCAGGTGGAGGATATTTGTATTTTATTGATAAAAAGACTGGAAAAGCAACTATTGTTTGCAATTTGCCAAATTGTAATCATGAAAATTACGAAACTTGTCCAGGATACATCAATACAAATGAGTTACATCTTTATGATGGAAAACTTTATTATAGTCGTTCTTATGAGGGAGCAAGATATGTTTGGTCTATTGATTTAGATGGAAATAATAAAAAAAGAGTTCAAATGTTAGAAGATAACTATAATTATTACTTTGCAGATAATGATTCGTTTATTATTCATAGAGGAATTGTCTATTATCCAATATCTACTGGAGAAATTATGGCAAATAAATTAGGTGCTGATATGAAAAATGCAGTTGCTATCTTTAAAGAAGTACAAGATGAAGCCAAATTTATGAATGGTATGCAAGTTGCTCACAGTAATGTCGCAAGACAAATGTTATATGCAGATGGAGATTATATTTATTTAAGAGCAATCATAGAAAAAGATGATGGCTATGTAGAAACATTCTTTAGATATAATGCGTTGACTCAAAAAAGTGAGAAAATATTTGAAATTCCTTCAGAAGATGTAGTAGGTTCTTGGGAAGAAACAGGAGTAAAATCAGAGGGTTGGTATATTACTGGTAATACAATTTATTATTTCTTATCTGGTAATGGTCTTTGGAAATATGATATGGAAACAAAAGAAAATACCAAAGTTATTGATACGAAGGATAAAGGTTTAGGTTCGATAGACGGTAAATATTTATATATCAATAACGGTAATGATTTAGGTGCTGATACACTTCCATTTGGAAAATCACAAAGAGATACCATAACCAAAGAAGAAGTAGAAGCGTTAAGTATTAAGGTATATGATATTGAAACTGGTGAATTTATAGGTGAAATCAAATATTCAGAAATTTTTAACGATAAAAACTATGATGATTTTAAAATAGGTGGATTTACATCAGATAAAATTTTACTTCGTGCAGATGGTTTCTTTGGTGGAGGAGATATTTATTACTACGCTTCAAGAACTGATATAAAAAATGCTAAATTTGAAAAAACGAATTTTAATGATTAAGGAAAATTTATTAAGAAAGGAAATGATATTAAATGAAGAAAAAAGCATTGATAATTGGAGGAGTAGTATGTGTTATTGCAGTAGTAATAATAACAGTTACTCTACTCATTGGTAAGGAAGATACTTCACTTACGCCCGTTATTACAGGGGCAGAGTATAATGAGGATTATGATTATAACAAATATTTGTTAAATCCTTACTCTGAAAGTCATCTTGCAGAGGTAGAAGACGGATTTTATTATTTAGATGGAATACTAATGTACTACGATAAAAATAGTAAAAAAACGACTTATGTTTGTAGTAAACCAAATTGTCCTCATACTCCTGGAAGTGGCTGTGAAGCCTATTTATGGCATAGTGAATTACATTATTATAATGGAAAACTTTACTTTATAAGTGGTGGTATAGGTAGTGATCATAATAGTTATTTAAGCAGTATTAATTTAGATGGAAGTAATGAACAAGTAGTTATGATATTAGAGAAAGATCAACATACTATGTGGCGTAATAACGATACTTTGATTATTCATAGGGGAATAGTTTATTATAGAACATCTACTGGAGAAATTATGGCAAATAAATTAGGTGCCGATGTAGAAAATGCTGTACCAATATTTAAAGAAGATTTAATAGATTTAGAGTTTGATGGCAATGGTGGTCAAATATTAGCATTAGATTCATCAAGAAAAACATTATATGCAGATGGAGATTACATTTATATGCGATTGATGTTACAGAAAGATGATGGCTATGTAGAAACATTCTTTAGATATAACGCAGTTACTAGAAAAAGTGAGAAAATATTTGAAATTCCTTCAGAAGAAGAAGTGGGTTCTTGGGAAGAAACTGGAGTACAATCTGAAGGTTGGTATATTAGTGGAGATTATATTTATTATTTCTTATCTGGTAATGGTCTTTGGAAATATAATATGGAAACAAAAGAAAATACCAAAGTTATTGATACGAAAGATAAAGGTTTAGGAACAATAGATGATAAATATTTATATATCAATAATGGTGGTAGTATAAATAATACTCAGTCAACTAATGAAGTATCAGAAAGCCAAATTGATAACCTTTGCATAAAAATTTATGACCTTAAAACTGGTGAAATGGTAGGAAAAATAAATTATGCAGATATTTATAAAAACAAAGAGATAGACCCTGAAAATGAGTATGATGGTACATATAATGATTTTAGAATTGTAGGAGTTGCGAAAGATGGAATTTTCTTAAGAGCCAACACATTTTTAAGTGATGGGGTATTCTTTTATGCAGATTTAACTGATGTAAAAAATGCTAAATTTGAACTTATTCCAGATTTTGAGGGGAAATAAAGTATGAAGTTAGAAATTAAAAATTTAACAAAAAAATATGGTGATAATACTGCTTTAGATAATCTTACTTTAACATTTGAGCCTGGAATATATGGAATACTTGGAGAAAATGGAGCAGGAAAATCTACCTTAATGAATTTACTTACAGATAACATCAAAAGAGATAGTGGAAGTATTTTATATGATGGCAAAGAAATATTAGATATGAAAGGAAAGTATAGAGAATTACTTGGATTTATGCCTCAACAACAAGGCTTCTATGAAAATATGACTGCTGATTCCTTTTTACATTATATTGCTAAATTAAAAGGCGTAGATAAAAAAGATATTGATAAACAAATAAGCAAACTATTATCAATAACCAATTTAGAGAAAGTTAGGCATAAGAAAATAAAGAGTTTTTCAGGGGGAATGAAACAAAGAGTTCTCTTGTGTCAAGCATTACTTGGTAGTCCTAAAATCTTAATTTTAGATGAGCCAACGGCAGGTCTTGACCCAAAAGAAAGAATAAAAATAAGAAACTTTATATCTTCTATTTCAAGAAATAAAATAATACTTCTTGCAACCCATATTGTTAGTGATATTGAATCTATTTCAGATAAAATTATCTTACTAAAAAAGGGCAAGTTAATAGATGTAAATTCTTCTTATGAACTCATTGATGATATAAAAGATAAAGTAAAAGAATACGAAGTAACAGAGGAGGAACTTCCTCAAATTCAAGATAAATATAAGGTTAGCAATATTTATACTAAAAATCAAAAACTAATTGTTAGGTTAGTAGGTGATGATCTTCCAAGTGAGGGAAAAAGTGTTACGGAGCATTTAACACTAGAAGAAGTTTATCTCTACTATTTAGCAGAGTAAATGATAGAATTCAAAAGAATATTAAAGACTTATAGTAAAACAATATTGCTAACCATACTAATAGTCTTAAATATATTTACATTTTTATATTGGGAAAATGAACAATATGATGATAGAAAAACTTATTCCGACATAATGATTAGTGAACTTTCTAAAATGAAAGATATGGATAAAGACGAGCGAGTAGAATATTTAGAAAATGCGAATAAGAATGAAGAACTTACTCTATCACTTATTAGTTTCATTAAATCCACAGAAAATGAAAATGGCATAACTTTTTATGAAGAAAATGTTATGAAATTTTATAACGAACACCCTGATATTGTAGAACAAATAAAAAATAAAACAATAAAAGAAGAAACAGAAAGAATAAAGCAAATTGTTTACAATAAATTATTAGAACAGGCAAAAAATATTGCTGGGTATGATGAATATTTGGATAGTATCGAAACCAAAAAGCAAGAACTTTTAACTTTCAGTATTTTTAATAAAAAGGGTACATTCAACTACAAAAATATTTTTAAAACAGCAGAAGATTATAAAGCATTAAAAGACATAAATTTGGAAATGGGAAATTATACAGCAATAGAAGAATTTGCAAATTATAAGTATATAAATATCTTTCTTATACTCAGTATTTTAATTATTGTATTTAGTTTTTTAGAAGATAAAAAACAAGGGTTAAAAGAAATCATAAATACTACTAAAAATGGTAGAATCAAATTAACAGTTGGTAGGATTGTTACTTTATTTGTATTTTGTATAATCTCTGTTTTAGCATTATATGGTTCCGTTTTAGGAGTATCTCTTTTAATGAACGGAGGGGTAGCAGATTTAGAAAATATTATTATTTCTGTATCAATGTTTTCTGGAACAACTTTAAATATAACTATATGGGAATATTTAGGTTTATTTATTACAACGAAAATATTAAGCATTTTTATAATTGGTTTATTTATTTGGTACTTTTTCAGTAAAATAAAAACAAGAAATTTAGGTTTTTTGGCTACGATTATCATTTTCGCCATAGAATACTTATTATATACTCAAATTGATTTTAATAATTATATGAGCATTTTGAAAGTAATAAATATCTTCCCACTTATATTTTTAAATGACTCTCTGAAAAAATATATAAATATAAACTTGTTTGGAAATCCAGTAAACTTTTTAACTATGATTTACATATTTATAGGTATTTGTTTTATTACTTTGATTTTATTACATATATTTAAAAGTTATTATGACAAAAGGCAAACATTTAGTTTGATAGAAAAAATAATAAACAAATTAAGAACAATAAGTGATTTTATTATAAATCGTTTTTCACTGCTAATGTATGAAATATATAAAATTTTCATTCTTCAAAAAGGGTGGATAATATTGTTAGTATTTATATATATTATGTCTAATTATAGATTTCTTGGATATAATGGTGGGTTTGCTTCTTTGCAAGAACAAGTGGCAAATTATTATACAAAAGAGTTTCAAGGAGAAATCGATTCAGATATATACACTCAAATTGATACTTTGAAAGAAAAGTTTGAAAAAGTAACAGAAGATTTTAAAGAACAAGAAGAAAAATATAAAAATGGCGAAATTAACTATTATCAGTATTATTCGCATAAAGTAGATAATGATCAAGCAACAATTCATTTAAGTGGACTTGAGTTACTAGAAAACAATCTTAATAAATTAGAAGAAAGAAGTGATAAAGAAAATGTAAAACTATGGCTAATAGATAATAATCCATACGAAAATGCTTATGGAGAAAATGCTAAAGGAAAGCAAAATATTGCTCTAATTATTATAGGTTTTATATTATGTTTATTACTGGCTAACTCATTTTCATTTGAGTATGAAAATAATACAAGAATGATATTAAATACTACTAGAAATAAAAAGAAAGTTCTAAAATCAAAAGTAATATCAGCATTTTTTATAGCAACATCTATATGGCTATTTGTAACGATATTAGAATTAAGACAATTTTTAGGAACAATCGAAACATTTACATTATTTGCACCTATTCAAAGTTTGGAAATGTTTAGCTCATTCCCATTAAAAATTAACATAGTAACATACTTATGCTTTTTATATTTTGGGAGATTAGTTTTGATGCTATTAATTACAAGTGTTATTCTATTTATATCTTCAAAGAGTAATAAATCAATAAGTGCCTATGCAGTTTCCTTATTTGCAATATTAACAATTATGTTATTAATATGTTGGATTAATATTTAAAAAAATTTAAAATTAAATATTTTTAAAAAGCAAATTCATAGATGTATATGGTTCGCTTTTTTTCATGGTATAATAATTATTGAGAAAATAGTAATTTGTAGGAGGAATTTAGATGAAAAAAATAAAAAGAAAAACAATAATTATTATTTTAATTAGTATTATTTTATTATTTTTTATTAGCTTATATTTATACTATGAAAACAATTATTTGCAAGTTAGTAATTATACTATTGAGAGTAATAAAATTCCAAAGGATTTTGATGGTTTTAAAATTGCTCAAATTTCAGATTTTCATAACACAAAATCAAAGAAATTAACAAATGATTTAGTAGAAGAAATAAAAAAAACTAAGCCTAATATAATAGTTTTAACTGGAGATTTAGTAGATTCTTATAAAACGAATATTAATGTTGTTATATCATTTGTAGAAAAAATTAATGACATAGCACCAATTTATTATGTTACAGGCAATCATGAAGCAAGAATAGACAACTATGATGAACTTAAAGATAAACTAGAAAAAAATAAAGTTATTATTTTAGATGGTAAATTAGAAATAATTAAAAAAGATAATAGTGAAATAAACTTAGTTGGTATTGATGATCCAAGTTTTAACTTTAATACTTATCGTGATGATTCAACAATAATTCAAGATAGTTTAGTTCCTATTAAATACAATAAAAATAATTTTAATATTTTATTATCTCATAGACCAGAACTTATAGAAACTTATGCCAAAAATAATTTTGATTTAGTTTTATCGGGTCATGCGCATGGTGGGCAAATACGGATACCTTTTATTGGAGGATTAATTGCTCCTAATCAAGGCCTATTTCCTAAATACACAAGTGGTATTTATGAAATGAATAATACTAAAATGATAATAAGTCGTGGAATTGGAAATAGCGTTTTACCATTTAGAGTAAATAATCGTCCAGAGTTGGTAGTTATAAAGTTAAAGAATAAGTAACAAATTGCAATTTGTATGAGTAAGATTTAGACAATAATTAGACATTAAAATTTGAAATTTTTAATAAATTATTTTAATTTTTTCTAAATTAAAATAAACAAAATTGAATGAAAAATAAGAAAAAAAGTGAAATTTTAAACAAAAAAATTTGAAAAAATTTCGCCCCTGAAGAAAGTGAAAACTTTCATTTTTGTTTCTTGCTTGAAATTATGAAACTTTTAAATTTTTTTTATAAAATAATGCTTTGATTATTCAAAATTCCTAATATAAAAGTTGATAGATAACTAATAACTAAAATTATGTGTTATAATAAAAATACATAGATTAAAATTATTTATTTTTAAGATATTTGAAGCAAGAAAAAAATTAATAGAATATGTAATAAATTTTATTAGTTTGAAAAACATGTTTTAATTAAAAAATAATATATATAAGAAGATTGGAGTTGTTTAAAATGAAAAAGATAAGTAGTGAATATATAGATAAATATAAAGAAGATGAATATGTTTGGTATGCATGTTATGGATCTAATATCAACATAGATAGATTAATGATTTATATAAATGGCGATAAAAATGGTAAATTTGGACATGTAGATGGGTGTGTTGATAAATCTAAACCATTAAAGGCAAAACCATATATTTTTAATTGTCCTATCTATTTTGCAAAGCACAGTACTAGATGGAATGGAGGAGTTGCATTTTTAGATTACGAAAACGAAGGAAAAAGTTATGGTAAAATATATAAACTAAAAATGAATCAATTTCAAGAAATTTTAAAACAAGAAGGCGGTTCAAAATCATACGATGCGATTATATATGTCGGTGATTATGAAAACTTGCCAATATTTACATTTACAGCATCTCATAAGCGAGAAGATTTAGAACTTCCAAGTAAAGAATATTGTGACGTTATAAAAAAAGGAATATTAGATACATATACTGATATGACCGATGAAGATGTGGAAAAATATTTTGAAAGTATAAATAACTAATTAGGCAGAACAATTAGTTAAATCGATAGTGAGGTTATATATGAATTTTGATAATGTTTCTGAAGAATTTACATTTTTTAAACAATAGGGAAAAGACATTTCAAGATGTGAGCATTGTTTTGAAGAAAGCGAGATAATAAAATAAATTAAAATTTATACAATCAAATTACTGTAATAAACAAGGATTTATTATAGTTTTTTTGATAAATTAAAAAAAATTTCATATTAGTAACTTGGTTGTAACTTTGAGTGTAATATAATTTAGATGTAGAAAGGAGATTTTCAATATGGAAATATTAAAAGTTGAAAATTTAACGAAAATTTATGGAAAAGATACAACTAAAGTTGTTGCATTAGACAATGTTTCTTTTTCGGTGGAAAAAGGTGAATTTGTTGCTATTGTAGGTGCATCAGGAAGTGGAAAATCAACACTTTTACATTTAATTGGAGGAGTCGATCGTCCAACATCTGGTAAAGTCTATATTGATGGTAAAAATATTTATAATTTTGATGATGATAAACTTGCTATATTTAGAAGAAGACAAATCGGTTTAATTTATCAATTTTATAACTTGATTCCAATTTTAAATGTTGAGGAGAATATAACTTTGCCACTTGCTTTAGATAATCGTAAAATAGATAAAGAAGCATTAAATGATTTATTAAAGTTATTAGGATTACAAAGTAGAAAGAACCATCTTCCTAATGAGTTATCAGGAGGACAACAACAAAGAACAAGTATAGGTCGAGCTTTGATTACTAATCCTGCTTTAATACTTGCTGATGAACCAACAGGAAACTTGGATTCAAAAGCAAGTGATGAAATAGTTGCACTACTCAAAAAATCCAATAAAGAGTTAAATCAAACAATTATTATGATTACACATAATATGGAAATAGCAAAATTTGCTGACAGAATAATTAAAATAGAAGATGGAAGAATTGTTGAGGAGGTAAACTCGTGAACTTACTTAACAAATTAACCATAAAAAACTTAAAACTAAATAAAAAAAGAACTATTGTAACTATAATAGGAATTGTTTTATCTGTAGCTTTAATTACTGCTGTAGCCTCTATGTATTCAAGTGGAGTAGAATCTTTAATTAAATACGAAACGGCACAAAAAGGTAACTTTCATGTAGCGTTTTATGGTGTTCCTATTGAAGATTTAGATGTTTTTAAGAATAATAGAGAAATAGAAAATATAAATTTAACTAAGAATATTGGTTATGCTAAAATTAATTCTAAAAATGAAGATAAACCTTATGCTTTTGTAAAGGCATTTACTAAAAGTTCACTTGAAAACTTGTCGATAAGATTAGTTGAAGGACGATTGCCAGAGAATGTGAATGAGATAGTTATTCCAACACATTTAAAAACTAATGGAAGATTAACTTTTAATATTGGTGATAATATTAGTCTTGATATTGGTAAAAGAATGAGTTTAGTAGATAATGTTGAGTTAGATCAAACAAACCCATTTCAATCTAGTGATTATTTAGAAGAAGAATTAGAGAAAAAAACTATATCAGAAGAAAATGATAAAAAAGCAGAAGATATAGTAAATACAACTTCTAAAACATATAAAATTGTTGGGATTATAGAGCGACCAGCAACAAATATTGAAAGTTATTTTGCTCCTGGGTATACTTTTATAACTTATATGGATGATAATGATTTATCTGATAATGTAGATATTTATGCAAGATATACAAAGGATGGAATAAAAAATGCTTATAAACTCACGGCTAATATACTGGGCGTAGATGAAGAGTTATTTGAAAAAGTTAGTACAGGAGAAGCATCTTTTCAAGAAATGGAAAAATATAATAAAGAAATATCTGGAAAAATGAAATATGATATTTCTATAAATAATTATTTGATAGGACTAGAAACAAATCCAATAGCAAGTAGCCAAATTGTTGGTTTAGGAGCGGTGTTATGTATTGTTATTGCAATTATTATTTTTACATCAGTCTTTTGTATCAAAAACAGTTTTGATATTTCAATTACGGAAAAAATAAAACAATATGGAATGCTCCGAAGTATTGGAGCAACGAAAAAGCAAATAAAGAAAAATGTTTTCTATGAGGCTACAATATTAGGTATAATTGGTATTCCTTTAGGTATAATATTTGGCTTTTTAGCATCATTTATTCTTGTATTAATTAGTAATTATTATTTTGGAAAGATTACTAGTGGAACTATTGAGTTAAAATTTCATTTTTCATTAATAGCAGGTTTTGTATCTATAATACTTGGAATTGTTACTATATATTTTTCAGCATTCAGAAGTGCAAAACGAGCTTCAATTGTATCTCCAATAGATTCTATTAGAAATAGTGCTAATATTAAACTTAATGCTAAGAAATTAAAATCTCCAAAATTAATAAAAAAATTATTTGGAATAGGTGGGGAAATATCTTATAAAAATATAAAAAGAAATAAAAAGAAATATAGAACCACTGTAATTTCTCTTGCTACATCAGTATTTGTATTTATAGGTTTATCAGCATTTATGAGCATGACATATAGTGAAGTAAGAGAAGAATTAGATTACTTGGAATATAATCTTGCTCTTAATACTTCTAGTGTTACAAATGAAAATCTAAATAATTTTGTAAATACGACGACTTTTGATAATATTGAAGAATCATCCATTATTCGATCTACTAATTTTAATTTTCAAAATGTTAAATATAATAAAGAGTATCTTAATTTGACACATATTAAAGAAGATGATAATTTGCAAGAAGAGTATATGAGTGTATATGCTATGGGAAAACAAGAATATCAAAAATATATTAAAAATTTAGGTTTGGACTATGATAATATTAAAGATAAAGCTATTCTTTATGATTACCATGAAGATTTATCTATATATGATGAAGAGGTAAAAAATGTTAAACGAAAAATTATTAGGGTATTTGATTATAAAGTTAATGACAAAATAAGTGGAAATTTAGAAAATAATGAAAATTATACATTTGAAATAGGGGCTATATCTAAAGAACTACCATTTGGATTACGAAATGTATCTGGAAAAATGTTATTTATAAGTGATGAATTATTTGATAAAATAACAGATACTACTAGACTACAAATATTTTATAAAGCAAATAATGCCAGTAAATTACAAGATGACATAGATAATTATTTAACAAATGAAATTTATAGTTTAGATAATTCTGAAGAAAATGTCAAAATGATGGAAAATTTACTTACATTAGTTGGAATATTCTTATATGGATTTATTATTGTTGTATCTTTAATTGGTATAACAAATATATTTAATACTATTACAACGAATATGGAATTAAGACGTCAAGAATTTGCAATGTTAAAATCAGTTGGTATGACAAAAAAAGAATTTAACAAAATGATAAGATTAGAAAGTATTTTTATTGGTTGTAAATCATTAATTATCGGTATCCCCATTGGTGTAATTATTTCTTATATGATATATAAGGCATTTAATGGGGTAAGTTATAATTTCCCAATATCATCTATTCTAATTAGTATTATTACAGTTTTTATTCTTATAATTTTAATAATGAAATATTCAATTAATAAAATAAATAAGCAAAATACAATAGAAACAATTAGAAATGATAATATTTAAAGTTAAAGGGGCGAAAGCCTCTTTATAATATGGTATAATTGTAGTTAGAAAGGAGCTTTTATCTATGAATATTTTGCTAATTGAAGATAATATATCAATTATTAAAGGATTAACTTATTCTTTTGAAAAAAACAAACTTCATTTAGTTACTAAAACAAATATAAAAGAGTCAAAAGAATATTTAAGTAGTAATAAGAATATAGATTTAATTATACTTGATATAACATTACCAGATGGAAATGGATTTGATTTATATAATGATGTAATTAAATTATCAAATATACCTACTATATTTTTAACTGCTAATGATGAAGAAGATGATATTGTTAAAGGATTAGAAATTGGTGCAGAAGATTATATTACAAAGCCTTTTAGTACAAAGGAATTACTAGTAAGAGTAAATAAAGTATTATTACGCTCTAAAAAGAAAAGTTTAATTAAAATTAAAGACATAACATATAATCTTGATAAAGCAGTGTTATATAAAGATAATATAGAAATAGAATTAACAGCTTTAGAATTAAAACTTATAAATTTACTTTTTAATAATTTAGGAAAGGTTGTATCACGAAATGTAATATTAGATAAAATATGGGAATGGACTGGTAATTATGTTGACGATCACACAATTACTGTTTATTTCAAAAGAATAAGAGAAAAAATAGGAACAGATATTATTCAAACTGTAAAAGGTATGGGATATAGAATAGATGAAGAATAAAATAGAATTAAAAAAATATCTATTTAAAGTTTTAATTTTTTCCCTTTGTTTATTATCGTTGTTCCTAATAATAAACATATATGAGTATCAAATATATACGGATAATTTTAATAATAAAATTAACAATATTGTTGATGCTTTACAAAATAAATATCCAGACTTAACAGAAAAAGAAATTGTTGAAATTTTAAATAGTGAAGGAAATAATGAATCTAAAATATTAAAAAAATATGGTATTAGTTTAAGTGATAAATCAATAGTAGTAGAAAATGAAAAAAAACATAAAGATTTTTTAATTATTGATACAATTATACTAATATTTGGAATATTTTCTTTAGTTTCATTGTTTATAATGTATTTAAGAAAAAAGGATAAAGTTATTAGTGATATTACCAAATATATAGAAGAACTAAATAAGAAAAATTATAGTTTAAAAATAGATTCTAATTCAGAAGATGAGCTTTCTATATTAAAAAATGAGATATATAAGACAACAGTAATGCTAAAAGAAACAGCAGAAAATTCTAAAAAAGATAAAAAAAATTTAAAAATCTCTTTAGAAGATATATCTCATCAATTAAAAACACCACTAACAAGTATTTTAGTAATGCTAGATAATTTAATTGATGATCCTGATATGGATAAAGAAACAAGAGAAGATTTTATAAGAGATATAAAAAGAAATATAACTAATATTAATTTTTTAGTACAATCTATTTTAAAATTATCAAAGTTTGATGCTAATACAATTAATTTTATAAAAGAGAAGAAATTATTAAAAGATATAATAAATGAAGCAATAAAGAATGTATCAACTTTATGTGATTTGAAAAATATTAAATTAAATATAAAAGGAGATAATAATGCTAAAGTCATTTGTGATTTTATGTGGCAAGTTGAAGCAATAACGAACATTATTAAAAATTGTGTAGAACATTCTTCATTAAACAGCAAAATAGATATTTTTTATGAACAAAACAATGCTTATTCAATGATTACAATTAAAGATTATGGAGATGGGATTGATGAAAATGAAATATCACATATATTTGAAAGATTTTATAAAGGAAAAAATTCTTCTCCAGATAGTATAGGTATTGGATTAGCTTTATCCAAAACAATTATAGAAAATGATAATGGTGTAGTAATTGCAAAATCAGATGAAACAGGCACAAAATTTATAATTAAATATTTTAATTTATAAGATACATTAAAATTGAAACTATCTTTTTAAGTTTTTCAAATGTTACAAAAATATTTGGCTAAATAAACTTGATTCATGATATAATATTTACTAAAACAAGTAGTAATTTGTATTTGAAAGTTAGATGTAATTATGAATAAGAATAGTAAAAAAGATGCTATTAGTACAAGTGTTAAAGGAGTTAAAAGCGGATGAATAAAGAAATATTATTATCAAATATTGATAAAATTCATACTACTAAAATAGGTATTGATAGAATTAAGAGAAATTTAAAATTAGATATAAATGATGTAGTAGAATATTGTAAAAATAAAGTTTTAGAAAAAAATTGTAATATATTTAAACAAGAAAAAAATTGGTATTGTGAGATTGAAAATATAATAATAACTATTAACTCATATAACTATACAATTATAACAGAACATACTATTCGCTAAATTACAATTTGTATGAACAAGATTATCAAGTAAAATTTTAGGTAGCATTTAGGTAGCAAAATTTAAAATAAATAAAATTATTTTTTAATTTATTTTAATTAAAAAAGGTAAAAATTGTTTGTTTTTAAAGAAAAAAATGCTTGTAAAATACATAAAGAACTAAAATTTAATAGCCCCTAAAGAGCCGAGAAATCGGCTCACTTTTTGTTTTAAGTTAGTATTTATAAGTCTTTGTTAATTTTGAAATTTAAATTTTTGACCCAATTTTATTTAGCATTTTGCGATATAATTCAATAATAGCATTATATTATATTTTGTAATATTATATAAAAAAATATACAAAAAATTATTGAAAAATGTAAATATATATTGTAAAATATACAGTAATTCACAAAATAATGTATATTTTTAACAAAAATGTGATATATTATAATAGAGGAGAGTGACAAAATGGAACCATACAAAGCAAAAATGTTGCCAATTCCATATAAACTTGATAAAGAAACAATTAAACTTTTAGGTCAAGCAAATGATAAATATGGTCAATATAAGTCTTTATTAAAAATGTTTAAATTTGATCAAAAGTATTTTCTTGATTCTTTAGTGTTGGGTGAAAGTATTAGATCTTCAAGAATTGAGGGAACTCAAATATCTCAAGATGATATGTATTACATAGATTATAAAGAATCTAATGATAGTATTAAAGAAGTTAAAAATTTAAAACAAATGTTAGAATATGCAAACGAAAAATTAAAAGATAGAAA
>CANRPA010000029.1 GCA_947632395.1 uncultured Bacilli bacterium
TAAATTCTTGATTTAACATTTGGTATTTACTATTTATTTTTTGTCCCTCTGCTTGTTCTAATGAATACCAACCTTTTCTAAACATTGATTCAAATACTTCTCTTTGTAGACTTGAATATGTATCAAACATTTCTTTATATTGATTATATAAATTTTCATTACTTGCCTCTGTAAGAGAAACTGCATAATTTTTTACCATTTCTTTTAAACAACTTAAAAGAGAATTCATATAATCTTTATCATTAATACTAGTTCCTTTTGGTACTTCAACTTTTGGATTACTTATTTTATTATTATTCATTGTTACCTCCATTATTTAAAATATTTAAAACTTTTGTCATTGAACTATGAAAAATATTAGCTGCTTTAGAAAGCACACTTTTAAGTTCTTCATCCTTAACACTATTTGAAGCATTTAAAGTAGTTTTATATGCTCCATAATTCCAATTAAACATATCACTTAAATAATCTAAATCTTTACCACTTATAATATTAGGTACTACATCGTAAATTTCATTCATAAATTTTCCTCCCATTTCATTTTGAACAAAAAGAAAAAAATTATACAAATTTTTATATTATAATTTTAAATATTGTAATAATAACACAAATAATCTCATTTGGTAATAAATTTTTTCTTAAAATTAAAAAATCAATCTTTCGATTGATTACTATATCAAAAATTTAAATAGTTCAAACAAATTTCATAGTGTTACTATAATTAATAATAATTAACTAAAGTACATCACAAAAATTGCTAATCTAACAACATTTTTGCAGATTTTTTCATATTTCTTTTTTGTTGATTTTCTAACGCAATTCTTTGATTATTTGATAATGGTACATTTCCTTTATTATAGTTATCATGTAAACTTTTTATTTGAAGTGATTTCGTTGGATATATTTCTCCTTCAGACCAACCATCTCTATATAAAGAATGTTCTGACATTTTAAAAATTAAATAAGTTGATAAATCATTAGCTTGAGTAACTTTCTCATTTAATTCACTAATATTATATACAGTAGGAATTATCAAACGAATAATATCATCTTTTAAAATATTTCCGTTTTCATCTAATTGTATATCAAGGTCTTTCATTAAATTTTGAATAGATAGAGAATCTCTGTTTCCTATTTTTTCTATAATATTTAATAACAAAATAGCTTTATTTCTTACAATATTTGAATATTTCTTGAAATATTCTAATGTATAAGGTTCAAAATAATATCGTTGCGCTACTAAATTATCAATAAATTCTTGTGATGAAGATTTAATCTCTTCATCTGTCCATTCAGCAATGTTCCCACTTCTTTTAGGTTTTTGGCTTTCAATCCTTTTCTTTATTTCTGGATTTTCTTGTTTAAATTTTTTTTCTAAATATTTTGTTATCTGTTGTTTAGAAACAACAATTTGTGTATCATTAATTTCTTTTTTAATATCATCTAATTTGTTTCCCAAAATATCTTCTATAATTGTAATTATATATTTAGAATCATAGTATTGAGTATCTGTGTTTTCAAAATAAGATTGAAAATTTAAATTTGTCATATAAAATCCTCCTTCATTGTAATTTAATTATAACATGTTTTCTTTTAGTTCTAAAATATTTTATTAATCTTCATCAGTTAATTCTTACAAAACATTCTCCATTTCTTTACGTGATACTTTTTAAGACTTAAATATTTCTAAATATAAAAGTGTTATTAAATTAACAATATCCCTATCATATATTTTTCTAGATTCATCAAAATAAAGAATCTCTTGTCTTAATTTTGGAAGCAACTCAATTAATGAATCTAATTTTTGTTTATTATTAATGCAAGAAATCCATCTTCCCTTACCTAACCAAGCTAATTTATCTGCATCTTTTACTAATAACCCTTCCTTAGTTTTGGGATACATATTCCATTTATGGTTTTCAATTGCTTGACAACATTTATCTATAAAATTATCACTATAAAATGTTTTTTTTAATTCCTCTTTAAGCATTTTAGCAGATATTTGTTCATGACCACTTTTACTCTTTATTCTTCCAACATCATGCCAATATGCGCTTATAATACATACTTCTTTATCTATATTATCATCTATATTATTTAAAAGTTCTTTTGTATAGCAAACTACATCATTCATATGATTTATGTCATGTTCATTATCCTTAATCATATTCATATAGTTTTTAGCAATATCTATGATTTTTTTATGTTTTATTTCAATATCTTCATATGTCATAATTACACCTCAATATATAACTTATTATATTCTCTATCAGTAACTGGTTCTATTCAAATATTCATTATATATTCACCAGGTATTTACACTATTTCTTACTCCTTGAAATAGTTTTTGTACTTTTTTACCATTTCTTGATAATAGAATAGTATTTTGTCAAATCTAATTTTTATTTACTAATTTTTCATTTTCTTCTAAATATTGGTAGTTAATATTATTTTGATTACTAATTACAGATTTACCTAAATTTTTTTCTATATCATCCCTAGCAACCTTTGCGGCATGTCCTCCCATTTTAGCAATCACTTTATTTTGTTCTAATCCATAAGGCTTATGTTCTTTAGCAATTTCTCTTGTCGCAATTTCTCCTAAATCAGTAAGAGCAATTTCTATATCGGGCATATTATCTCTTAAGGATTCTTTTCTAAGCCCTTTATATGTTTTATATTCACTTGCTTTCATACCAGACCATTCTTTATATATTTCATTAGTTAGTATTCCAAATTCATAATCTTTTGAAATGCCTCCATCTTTCCATACATCAGTTAATTTATTTCTATCTAATATACCTTTTAATCTAGATTCAATCCATTTATCAGAGTAACCTCTTTTACGATAATAGTCAATTGCTCTTTTAATAGCAATTTCAGGATCAAATACTTCATCAATTCTTTCGCTTCCTAGATTAGCTAGCCATATCTTAAAAGGCTCTGCCTTAGGGCTTGGAACTGACTCTATTAGTCTTAAAATACCTTTAGTATCTAAAGTATCTCTCAGTCTTACTTTTCCATCTGTAGCCTTCATTTTCAACTGACTACACTTTGTAGTCAGTTCGCTACCTTCTTTTTTTAATCTATTCTTCAATACTGACCAATATTTTCTTGGATTGTTACTATCAGTTAAAGCAAATATTACATCAACAACGCTAAAATAATAATCTTCTTTTTCACTATCCCAAATGCTTCTTATTTCCTTACCTTCAAATAGATTTGATATTGTTTCTAATTTACTTTGATTCATATAAAACCTCCTTGATAATAATCATTATACAGTATGAACATTTGTTTGTAAATGTTTTTTTGAATATTTTTTGTAACTAAAAAAACAAACCATAACTGGTCTGTTTAGCAATTTTTTCCTAATTATCTAATTTGTTGTATTCTTTATCAGATACAAATTATAACTAAATATTACTCATATTTCATTAGTTTTTTCACCACTATGTGACTAAATCTTGAATCTTTTCTTAATCCATGATAAGTATTTTGTTGAATCTATTTTGAAACTAAGAAGTTCATTACCAAATCAATTAGGATATCTTTTTCTTTAGGATTAGATTCTGCAATGAGTAACGTAATTGCAACAAGTGTATTATTATCAATAACTTGGCCTTTTTCATTGTATAAAATATTATAGAATTTTAAGAAATATATAAATAATGTAGCTGCTATTCTTTTGTTTCCATCGATGAAAGTATGATTTTTAGTTATAAGATATAAAAAATTAGCTGCTTTTTCTTGGATTGTAGGATATAAATCCTTTCCATCAAAAGATTGATATATATTACCTATTATAGATTTTAAACCTTCATCTCTTTCAAGGGCAAATAAATCACTATCATTTCCATATTTAAGTTGGTTAACTATATTCTTACAATCTTCATAATTGATTTTTTTATTGTTTTTAGTTCCATTTGGTTTAGTTATTTTTTTATGATCATAATCATCAAGTAAATTTAAAGCGTTTGAATAATTATTTATTACGTTAATTATTTCTTGAGCTTCTGTTCCTTTTAATTCAGTATCTATTCTTCCTGCAATACTTACCAATTTGATTGTCTTTTCAAGATATTCTAATCTCTTTTGATTAGCAGCATAACCTTTAATCATATAATCTTTTAATACTTTTGTTGCCCATTTTCTAAATATAACACCATTTTTAGAATTTACACGATAACCAACACTAATTATTATATCTAAGTTGTAATAATTTGTTGGTTTTGAACCAAATTCGGAATTCCCGAATTTTCTTAGAGTGTCTTGTTCTTCTAATTCATTTTCTCTATAAATATTTTTAATATGTTCATTTATTGTTGATCTTGACTTGCCAAATAAAGTTCCCATTTGTTCTTGTGTAAGCCATACAGTTTCATCTTTCATATTTACTTCTAATTTTACATCTTGATTTTCAAATAATATAATTTCATTTTTCATCATTTATAACTTCCTTTCATTTGATTTATAAAGTTATTATATAATAAGAACATTTGTTTAACAATATAATTTGTGAATTATTTTAATTTATTTTTATTCCAAAACATTACGGTATAAAAAAACAAACCATAACTGGTCTGTTTAGCAATTTTTTTCTAATTATCTAATTTGTTGTATTCTTTATCAAATACAAGTTCTAACTAAATATTGCTCATATTTTATTATTCTTTTCATTACTATGTGGCTAAATATTGAATTTTTTTTGCTACCATTCAACAAGAAAATAATTTTTATTTTCTTCTATTTACTTACTACTACTAAAAAAGAGCATAGTATTCCTTATATTTATTAATAAGTCTACTAGCCCTTATTTTTTTATTTATTAACATTTTTAATTAATACTTTTTGTTGATTTTTGCATGCATTTCTTTCTTGTTTATATTGCTGTATTTGTGCTTTTCTCTCATTATGTTTTCTTTCTAAATATTTCCTAAGTTCTGCCACTTCATTTTCTGACAATGTCATACCAGGTTCAACAAATCCATATTTATCTACTGAACATTTATGTCTTTGGTAATATTCATACTTTCTCATTTGTAACCATTTTTCTTTAAATTCTTGATTAGCTGGTTCCAGAGTTTTTCTTTCTTCTTTGTATTCATCTCCATAAAATATATTAATAGAATTTATGTTATAAAATACTGGTTCATATTCATTAGAAAATGCCATACTCATAAATGAATCTCTCCATCTATCAGAGTTTTTTTCTATTCCTTCTTCAATAGCATCTATACTCATTCCAATTTCTGATAGAGTATCAACAACGCCTTTTCTAAAACCTAAATCACATGATGAATCAAAAAAAATAAATTCTCCACCATAATTAGTATCAACAAGCCAATTTGCTCCTCCATTTCTCATCCAATCGATTTGCCATTTTACTATTTCTTGCTCGTATTCATGTCTTTTTTCTTGAAAGAATGAAGAAGTCTTTACAAATTGTAAAACTCTATTAGTGCTTATATAAAATAGTTTTTGATTTTGTTTTAACATTTTAGCAAGCCATAAATCATCTCTTAAATGACATGGTAAATTTTCCATATTTAAATTCTTTGGTTTTGAAAAACAATTACTATACCAATTTCCTTCTTTTGGAAAAAAATTTAATGTTGCCTTTTCCAATATTCCTTTCGCTTCATTTGTATTACTATAATCTTGAGAAAGTAATTCACCTTTTTCTAAACTAGCTTCATCATTAATTGCATTATATTTTCTTAATAGTTCCTTTTGGTCCAACATTAGTGGCTTTTCAGTTGTATAATTGCATTGTTCTAAAATGGAATAATAATTAGAAAGTGGTTCTACAACTGAATTATTATCTACTTTTATTTTTTCGTTAGTAAAAACCTCTACATAGACTCCACTTAACTTGTTATGTTTGCAAATCAAATACTGTCTATTATTAACATTTGGAATTTTCACCACATATAGACTATATACATTATATTTTTTCATAAATTATAAACCTCCCTTTTGTAATTTAATTATTATATCATAAATTTGAATATTTTAAAACTCGAAACATAAAAGTCCGAGTTTCCTATTAATCTAGTGCGATAGTTAAGATATTTATAAACTACCACAACAAATAAATAAACAATTTAATTCTATAATCATTATAACATGATTTTTACTAATTTAATAAATTGTTTTTATAAAATTGAAAAGGACCTAAGTCTTCAAAAGTTT
Organism: uncultured Bacilli bacterium; assembly: GCA_947632395.1. GTDB lineage: Bacteria > Bacillota_I > Bacilli_A > RF39 > UBA660 > UMGS1613. The sequence continues at coordinate 6,196 of CANRPA010000029.1, forward strand.
CCTAGGCACATCTCGATAAATAATATATACTATTTACCAATAAAATGCAATGTTTGAAGGTAAAATTTTATTTATTTTGTATAGAATATTTAGTAGACAAATTGACATTATCTTTTGATTGTGTTATATTGTTATCAGAAGACATCGCATTAGTGGTAGTGGACTTATTGTCCGAGCCAACTCGTGATGTCTTTTTTATTCTTGTAATGTCATATAATGTTTTTTGATTGCCATTCTTTGCAATGTTTATCAAACCTTCAAAATTATTATTTCCTACTCTAAAATTAACTTTATAATAATCCCAACCATCTTTAGCAATATTGTGTCTACCATCATCAGCATTACTATGAGAATATTCAGCAATAGATAAAAGATTATTTAATTCAGTGGATGCTTTCATTTTAGAACTTGCTACATCCTTAGAAATTTTAGTTTTATAATGAGTGTATTCATTTGCCGTTCGAGATGTAACATTAACATTAGAATCATCTATTATTAAACCATTTTTTCTAAAATTATCTAAAATATATTTTTTTGATATTTTCGTTTGTTCTAATAATGATTTTCCATCAAAAATATCTTGATCTACATCTACATTAACATAATTATTACCATTGCTATCTTGTTGAATACTGAACGAAGCATTATTATTTAAATTATTAACAGCTTGTTCTTGAGTTGTATTTCTATAAGCAGTCTCCCATTTATTCTTTAAATCTCTAACAAATAATGCTTCATGTGAATTACCTGTTATTTTATTAGCTAGAGAAATGATAGAATTATATATCCTTTTAAATATATTTGTTTTTTCTAATGATAGCTTATCAATAAATTCTTGATTACCAAATAATTGTCCTGAAATATCAGCTATTACTTCACTTGAAACATAATCTGTTCCGTAAGTTGCTTTTAAATCATTTAATGCTTGGTTAAAATCATCATGCTGACTTGCATAATCTAAAACCAATTTTTTCATTTCTTTAGTTTCAATAGCATGTGTTACCTCGTGAATAATTAAAAATTCTCCTGCTTTTGGAGAATTTGGATTGATTTTTATTTCTATTTCACCATTATTTAATGTTTTTATTTGTGCGTTTATTAATTGACCTTTATTATTAGAAATTGTATCATCAAAAACTACATTATAATTTTTATCACTTATTATTTTTGATATGTTATCGATAAAATTATGAGTTTGTTCCGAATTGTTAAAATATTTACTAGCACTTTTTCTTAAATTATTGATTTTTGAGTTGTCAGTTGATTCGTATTGATACGCTATTTTAGGCGCTATTTTGCCATTTACCAGTATTTTGTGAATATTTTCCTTCTACTTTTGCATATTGTCCTTGCGTTGGATCTATCCAAGCCACATCTTCTAAACTAATTTCTTTCGAATATACTTTTCCAGTTCCTGAATAACTTTTTGCTTCCGTTTTAGATGGAGTTACAAATATACCCTGTTCTATTGGATATGAACTATATACTTTTATTTTACCTGTATCTAGGGCTTCTCGAACCATATCAGCTGTATAATCAGGATCAAATCCACTTCTTCCCAGCCTTCCCAGTCACTATCTTGTAATGTTTCCTCAAATGTTTTTATATCATCTATTTTTCTAATCCAAGTAGATGTTTCATTACCTGCTGGATTTGAATTTAATATTATATCTAATTGTTGTTGTTTTAATAATGCATTATTTTGATTATTTTGCATAGAATATTTAGTAGGCAATTTGACATTATTGTTAGATTGTGCTATATTATTAGCAGAAGGAAGCACTCCTTGAGATTTACTCATAGGTGCTTCTTTTTTTATTTTCTTTAATAAACTATTATTTACAGATAAATTTCGCTTAGCATAAGCTACGTAAGTTCCGTCTTGCATTTTTGCTATTGAAAAATCCAAATCGTATGCCTTAGAGCCATCATAAAAACTAACGTTTCTCGTATCGAAAGAACTTATTTTATTAATTTTATGTCTGTTTAAATAATCAGTTTCATTCTTTGTTTTACTTTTGGAATTTTCTAATAATTCTATGGTATTTTCATTTATATTATTATTTACGTCTTTGATATTATTAACACTATTATATCTAGGATATCTTTTGAATAATTCGTTATACATATTCTTATTACCCGGCAACCATTGTACAATTTTAGCAGTAATTCCATCATTAAATGTAATATTTTTACCAACTAAAGAATTATATATTTCTCTTTGCGTCATTGGTGTTCCATCACTTTTAGTAAATAAATTTTTCTCGGTTTTAATATATGTTGTGCCATCTTTTAATGTTTCAAGACTATACATATTTTGATTGCTTAAATTATTAACCGCTTGTTCATTATTAGTATTTCTATAAGCTGCTTCCCATTTATTCTTTAAATCTTTAATGAATAAAGCTTCACTTGTATTACCAGTTATTTTGTTAGCTAGAGAAATGATAGAATTATATATTCTTTTAAATATATTAGGTTTTTCTACTGATAGATTCTTAATAAATTCTTGATTACCAAATAGTTGACCTGAAATATCAGCTATTACTTCACTTGAAACATCATCTGTTCCGTAAGTTGCTTTTAAATCATTTAATGCTTGGTTAAAATCATCATGTTGACTTGCATAATCTAAAACCAATTTTTTCATTTCTTTAGTTTCAATAGCATGTGTTACCTCGTGAATAATTAAAAATTCTCCTGCTTTTGGAGAATTTGGATTGATTTTTATTTCTATTTCACCATTATTTAATGTTTTTATTTGTGCGTTTATTAATTGACCTTTATTATTAGAAATTGTATCATCAAAAACTACATTATAATTTTTATCACTTATTATTTTTGATATGTTATCGATAAAATTATGAGTTTGTTCCGAATTGTTAAAATATATAGGTCATGATGATGTATCAACTACATTGAATACATTTCCATATTTTTATCAAAGTAACTTAACATTGTTAATAAAAAAGTAAGACCAAAACCAAGACCAAGAAAATTAAAAAACCTTATAAAACAAGGGTAAAATTCAACATGGTGCGATAGTTAAGATAATCCGAAACCATCACAACAAATAAATAAACAATTTAATTCTATAACTATTATACCATGACTTTTACTAATTTTGATAAATTATTTTTATAAAAATGAAAAAGACCTAAGGCTTCTAAAGTTTCCTAGGCACTTTTCAATAATATTATATGTAATAGATTAATATTTATACAATATAATAGTCTTTATCAAATCCCATTACTTTTAATACTTCATCAATAGTAATTGATGTTAAATTATCTTTTAATCTATCTAATTCTTTTGTAATTAAACTTTTCATTTCAATTGCTTGATCATTTTCTAATAGTAGTTCTATCGATTTAATTATAATATACATGTTTGTATGTAATGCTTTATCAGGAGATTTTTTAGTTTTATCTAATCTAATATAGAAAGTACTTCTATAAGTATATAATCTGTCATCATGAGCTGCTATATTACGAACTGATGTTAAATTACCAAGAATATTTTTTAATATTCTATCATTTATATGAAATTGTTTACTGATTTTTTGTCTATCTTGTTGTTTCATTAAACCATAAAACTTACTTATAGTTCCAAGTGATAATATTTTAGTTACTACCCAAGGAGGAACAAATCTATATTTACTCATATGATGTGTTATTGCATCATGTTTACCATTTCCTTTATCAATTTCATTTTTAATTTCTTCAATTAATTTTTCTATATATTCTAAGTTAGAATTATCATTTTTTAAATCAAAGTTATTAATATTTAAATAATCTTCTAATCCATACTTTTCAGCAAATAGATTAGCAATTTTAGTTTTTATTACTGCTTCTATTTCAAGAATATATTTAAGCATTATTATTTTTAAATTCTTATCAAACTTATACATTGCAAATATTTCTTGAAATAGAAGCATTATCTTTATAGTTTTCTCCTATTTTAAATATCCATTTATAGGAGTTTACTATTGAATAATAAGAATACTTTTCAATTAAATATCTAACATTATATTCATCATTAATTGATACACCTTTTGAAGTTAATATTTCTATTAACTCATTTGTTGATTTAAATTCTTTAGCCATTTTTACCTCCTATAAAATGAAAAAGACCTAGGGCTTCAAAAGATTCCTAGGCACATCTCGATAAATAATATACACTATTTATAGATAAATTGCAATACTTTTGAAAAAGATTTTATTTAATCGTATTATACAAATTCTAAAATTTTTCTTCTTGCATCTAATTGTTGTAAGCATTCTTTGCTTTTAGTCAATGTTTTTAGATTACTCTTAGTTGATTTTTTTAATCCTTTATTTATATTATATTCTCCTAACAATTTAAATACTATTTTAATATCTTTAACATTTATTTTATTAATTTTTGCTAAATATTTATTAATAAATATTTCATTGTTAGTATTTAATACTGATTCAATTATATCAACTCTTTGAGGCAAATCATTAAATAATAATTTTTGTTTTCTTCCATTTACTGCCTCCTACTACTAAAAAAGAGCATAGTATCCCTTATATATTATAATAAGTCTGTACTAGCCCTTAATATTCTTTTAATATATTATAAATGATGTGGATTATTTTCTGTACCATTTAATCCATTATTTTTTTGATTTATTGTTTCTAAAATATTTTGGTAATTATTTATCATTTCTGTATTACCTTTTTCAGTTGCTTGATTTAATTTTGTCAAAACATATTGAGTTATTTGATTAATATCAACAGCTACTGTTCCAGGAATAAAATCTAGATAAGATAATATTTGTTTTTGTTCTTCTGAAAATTTATCCTTCCACTTATAAATTCTAATATATAAGGCATGTTCTTCTTTAACACTTGCAGATGGATAATGACCTAAATTAATTAACCCACAAAATGTTTGATCTATATAATCACTTTCTTCAAGTTTAACAGGTACAGTTATGCCTATTTGTGATAACTTTTCTTTTTGTTCTGAAGTTAGTAATGTACTACCTCTACGTTGTAATTTTCTATATAAACTTGTTTCGTCTGGATTAGATTTTTTAGGTTGGTGCCCTAATGCCATTAATTCATTAAAGAACTCTTTTGATTCTCTATTTTCGTCCTTTGTTTCTGGTAATGATATTCCTAATTTAGATAATTCTAATAATTGTTCTTCTGTAAGCCATTCTTTACCATGTCTTTGTAATCTTCCATATAGATTTGCTTCAGCTTTGTCCTCACTTGTTCTAGCTGGTTGATGTCCAAATTGAATTAAATCATTAAACAATTGATTACCTCTTTCATCTTGTGTCATTGTTTTTGGAATATAAATGCCATAGTTTGATAATTCTTGTAATTGTTCTTCAGTTAAGTATTTAGCACCGCGTTGGACTAATCTACTATATAAATTACTTTCTTCAGAAATATTTTGACTAGGTTGATGGCCTAAATCAATTAAATCTTGAAACAAGATTGACGATAAATCTTCTTGACTTAACTTTTCTGGTATATATATTCCCATTTGTTTTAAAGTTTCTATTTGTTCTTCTGTAAGCCATTCTTTACCATGATTTATTAAAGCAGTATATAAAGTAGATTCTTCCTTAGAATTATTTCTGTTTGGTTGATGTCCTAATACTACTAAATCATCATATAATTTTTTTGCTTTTGAATTTTCATACGTTTCTTTTGTTAAAGATTTATCTATAATATCAAACAAATCTATCATTGAAGACATTTCATCAATTACTTTAAAACTATCAATATCAATATCTTTATAACCAGAAATTGCGGGATTGCTTGTTCCAATTTGAATTTGTCGTTTAACTTGTTCATAGAATTTATCTATATCTTTTATTCCTAAACTATTATTTACTATATCAAAAATTAAAGGATGTTCATTATGTCCGACAGAAAGTGCTCTTCCTAATTGTTGTAAATAAATAATTGGAGAAATAGTTGGTCTAAGCATTATAACACCATCTATATCATTTACATGTAATCCTTCATTCAACATATTTACACAAAATAATAATTTTAAATGATTATTAGTTGAAGTTTCAAAGTTTTCTATTGAACTACGATTATCTGAATCTTTATTTGTTGAAGTGACACTGTATATATCTATATCACTATTTACAAGTCCAAACCAATTTTTTGATTCTTCAATCATTTTATTCATATGTTCTACATCTCTACAAAATACAATAAATCTTCCATTTGATTTAGTTATATTTTTTGAAAAGACTTTTTCTAAACCTTCACTTTTTTCTAATAATCTTTTTGCAGAATCGAATTTTTCTTGAAATAATTTTCTATCACTTTCATATGCTAATCTATTTATTTTTGTTTGAATTCTTTGTATATCTTGATCAAATGAATATAATGCATTTATATATGTAGGTAATGGTAAAATACCTTTTGCAACTGCTTCTACTAAAGTTATTTGAGATGCAATATTATTATCAAATAATTCCTCAACCATATTTCTACAATCATCTAAGTATCTTATTGGTGTTGCAGAAAATCCTAAAACTTTAGCATTAGAGTTATTATTTAATAAAATATCTAATCCTTTACCCCATTCTGGTGCACCACATCTATGAAATTCATCTAAAACTATGCAATCCATAGAATATGTTTTTGCAGCTTGTTCTGTTATATTTTGGTATAAATCAAATTTTAGATTTGGAAAATCATTTAGCGTTAAACCGCAACTTTCAATATGTCTTATAATTTGATCTATGATAGGTTTTTGAGATGTAAGAAATAAACATTTTTTGTTTCTATTTTCATATAACCATTTAATTGCAATAAATGATTTACCACTACCAGTGGGATGAATAACACAAGTTCTATTGCTTGTCTTTAATTTTTCTTCTATTTGCTCATAAGCGTATGCATTATGTCTATATAATTCAACAGCCATTATATCAACTCCATTTATTTATTTTTCCAAATTTTTCTAACTAATTTTAAAGATAAAGTAAAACCTATTATTGATATATGCTTTATCTAATTCAACTCTTTTATTTCGTTTTTGTATCTTTTTTATTTCTTTTTCCAAATCTATAAAACTACACTCACCTAATAAATAAATTATACCATATTTTGGCTACTTTTAACATACTTACTAATTATCTTTCATAATCTTCTTTTTCTTTACTTAAATCTAAATATTCAATATCGTCATCATCTAATGCTTTATCTTCATACATATCATTAACAACGTCAATGTATTTATCATCTTTATCATACCAATTATGAAGTTTATCATGTAAGAAAAACATTAGTTTTTCAAACTTTTCTTTCCAATAATTTAGTGTATTTTTTAAATCTCGTATTTTAGATTTTAAAAATGATATTTCATCATCCTTTTCTTTAATTGTATTATTTAAAATTTTAACTTTTAAATTAAGTGCTTCATTATTTTCAGTAAGAGTTTTAATCTTATTATTCCTTTCTTTTAATTGTTCGTGAGTATTAACTAGTGTATTAGATAAGATTTGTATTTTATCATATTCTTTATTTGTGTTATCTACTTGTTCTATAAAATAGATAAAAGAATCTTTATCTTCTTTTGATAAAATATAATTATCTTTGTTTAATTTAGATACTTTTAATTTATCAATTTTATCTTTTATATCTTTTGAATTGTTTTTTAATTCATTAGATTTTTTATTTGCTTGTTTTAGGCTTTCGGTATTCTTTTCAATTTGTTTTTTCATTTCTATATAGTTATTCATATCAGATACATGAATATCTCTATTTCTACCTTTTTGTTTTTGCTTTAAAGTAGAATCCAAATTATATACTTCATTAAATTCTTCGATGCATAGAGTTCTCATTTTATCTTGTAATCTTATTAAAGATTCTTTAGTGAACACATCTGATTTACCAACTTGTTTTTCCATGCCATTTTTATTTTTATACTTTATTGGAACACCAACTATATGAATATGTGGACTTGTTTCATCATAGTGGATAATAGCACTAGCTACTTTAAAATTAGGAACAAGTAATTCTAAATCATCAACTTGTTTTTTATAGATTTCAGACATTCTCTTTTTAAAATTTTCATCTTTTGTATCCCAATATTCTTTATCTCCAAGTTCAATAATTATTTCACAAGCAAGATCTTTCTTTTCGTTATTAGAAACATTATCAAAATAATTTTCTATCATACGGCTAGGTCTAGATTGTTTAGAATTATATTCAAGTCTTGATTTTTCAAACTCACTTAAATAAAGTTCTTTTACATCATTAAGTGGAGAAGAAGAACCTCTAACTATTTCAATAAGTTCTTGATTATCATCATATTTTCTATAATTATGTTTATCTACTTTTGATAATTGTCTTACATTTTGAATAGCATTATTTGGTAAAGAAGTTGTTCCACTTAAATTGTTTTTACCATTTTGTTTAGATATATTTTTTCTATTTTTATCACTACCTAAATGTAGGGAATAAGCAAGTTCCGACATAAGTTTCCTCCTTTCTAAAAGTGACTACTTGTGTGGTCATTTTGCACATCCAAAATTTCTAACCCCCTAGGAATTTTGTACGCCGAGCATACAAAATATCCAGTGGGCTAAGGGTTAACACCTTAGAATCCGTTTACTTTATTCCGTAATAACTATAAACTTCGTAAATAGTTAAAACTACATAAAATATAAATTTTTAAGTTGCTATCGCCACTTTCATTGAACAAGTTCAACAAAACGTGCCACGCATTTTAAAAATCTTCTTTGGTAACATTATCGGGTATTGTTTCAAATACATCTCTAATGTTTACCTTTATATCATTCGGATTATTCTTTGTAGCAAGCATTCCCATTGATAACCAATTCTTATCTCCATTATTATCCTTTTGTAATGGGAATATTCTTACTGGTATTTCATCTTTTAATATTGGTCCAATATCTAATTTTTCAGTATCTTTATAAAATGTTCCTTTATATAAATTAACTTCATAACATTCATTCAACCTATAAAAATTTTGCATTATATCTTTAATGCTAATAAACTCGCTATATCTTACTGGAACTGAAGTTTGTATTCCATTAAAGTCAATAATTATTTCTTTTTTACAATCTATATAACCTTGATTAAATATCATTTTAAAATCTTCATAGAAAGTCCTTCTAAAATTAACTTTCTTAACAACATACATATTATTTATTTCTTCAAGTTCTATATCATCAATATATCTCATTACTATATCAGCTTTATCATTTCTATCTAAATCAGGCCAACAATCTTCAAAAGCATGATAAGTAAGTGGTAATTTAATTTTATTAATGTAATCCATATCTCTTTTCAGTAATATATCATCAACAGTAAAATTTAATTGTTCAGCTTGTTGATTTGATATTATTTTTTCTTCTAAATCTTTAATTAGGTTATCTAACTTTTCAGTTTCATCTTTAAATTCTTCTATCGTAAACAGTTCATTAACAAATCCCTCTTTTAATCTTTTCTTTTTGTTATTTAATTTTTTTATTGCTTCTTCTAATTCGTCTTTAGGATTTTCTAATTTATTTTTAAGCACTGGTAGAAAGAATTCATTAACAACTGAATCATATTCAAATACGTCATTTAGAATATGAATTATTGCTTCTTCAATTTTATTTTCTTTAATATTATTTTTGCAATCTTCACACCTATAATAGAAATACCATTTATCATTTTTTACTTTATGAGTTGCTCCACCAGCAAGTATTCTTCCACATTTAGGACACTTTAATTTTTGTAAAAAAAGATAAGTTTGCGTTCTCATATAATTTCTAGAATTCTTTTTCTTTTGTGCTTGGCAATTTTCCCATAGTTCTCTACTTACTAATGGTTCAACTACATTTTCATAATAAACTGAATTTTCACTTCTTTTACCAGATACATAATCACCTTTATAAATCTCATTAGATATTATTTTTAAAATAGTTGTATCTCTCCAATTAGTTTTATCTAATACTTTTTCCTCATTATAAATTTTTGCTATTTTAACATAAGTACAACCTTCAAAATATAAATTAAATATTCTTATAATAATATCTTTAGTAAGTGGATCTGGTACTAATAATCTATCTACATGTTTATAACCTAATGGTGCTCTTGCTGGAATATGTC
>CANRPA010000030.1 GCA_947632395.1 uncultured Bacilli bacterium
AATTATCCATTTATAGTTATAAGAAAATAAAAAGCGACAAATTATATGTTGCCTTTTTTTTATAATTAAATTGGTGATAGTCTGAAAATAAATTTTTCATGACTATGTGTGCCTTGAACGAAGTGAAAGGAATGTGTGGTTATTATGAAAGTATATTTAGATATGATAATGATTTTAAATTTTTGTATTGACTTTATTCTTTTACTTTCAGTATCTCTTATTTTAAAAAGAAATATTAAATTAACTCGTATAATGTTAGGCGCATTTATAGGTGGAATTAGTATTTTGTTTTTATTTTTCAATATGAATTCCTTTGTTTTATTTATATTAAAATTTATAATAAGCCTAATTATGATACTAATAACATTTAGATTTGTAAATATTAAATATACTCTTATAAATATTCTTTATTTATATATGTCTAGTATAATACTTGGAGGTTTTTTATATTTATTAAATATAGAATTTTCATATAAACATGTAGGTCTCATATTTTTTAATAATGGTCTTAGTATAAATTTTATATTTTTACTCATATTTTCACCAATTATATTATATATATATATTAAACAAACTAAACATTTAAGATATAACTATTCAAATTATTATACTGTTGAAATAATAGTAAATAAAAAAAATTACAAATATACAGCTTATATGGATACAGGATGTGTACTTGTAGATAACTTAACTAAAAAAAAAGTAATACTTATAGATAAAAGAAAAATACTTTTTAATATAAAAGAATTTAGATTAATACCATATATGAATGCGACCGGTATTGATATGATTAAAGTAATAAAAATAGATAAATTAATATTTAATAACAAAGAGTATAGTGACGTATTACTAGGTATTATGGATAAAATAAGTTTAGATGGAGTTGAAGTAATATTAAATAGAAAATTATTGGAGGAATAAAATGATAAAAAGAATAATTAATTTTATAAAAAAAATACTTGAAAATAATGGCATATATTTCGTTGGAAGCACAGATAAACTTCCTGAGCCTTTATCAAAAGAGGAGGAAACAAAATATGTTGAATTATCTATGAATGGTGATAAATTTGCTAGAAGTAAATTAATAGAACATAATCTTAGATTAGTAGTTTTTTTATCTAAAAAATATGAAAATACAGGAGTAGATTTAGAAGATCTAGTTAGTATAGGTACAATAGGACTTATAAAGGGAGTTAATACATATAAATTAGATAAAAATATAAAACTTGCTACATATGCATCACGTTGTATAGATAATGAAATACTTATGTTTTTAAGGAAAAATAAAAGAAGAAAAGGAGAAATAAGTTTTGAAGATAGTTTAAGTTACGATAGTGAAGGAAATGAATTACACTTGGAAGATATAATAGGCACAGCAGATGATATAGTAACTCGTCCATTAGAAGAAGAAATAGAAAAGAAAATATTATATGAAGAACTTACTAAATTAAATGAAAGAGATAGAGAAATAATGAATCTTAGGTATGGTCTTTCAGGTAGAAAAGAAATGACACAAAAAGAGGTTGCAGATGCCCTTGGAATAAGTCAATCATATATATCAAGAATAGAAAAAAAAGTAATAAATAGATTAAAATTACAAAATAGATAACTTGAATAAACAACACTATTTTGATATAATTAGTATGGTGATTAGAATGGATGAATTAATAAAATTAGATCCTACTTTTACAGAAAGTAGTTTTAAAACAAAAGTAGACAATATATTTGTAATGTTACACATGAGTTTAATGACAGATAATTTAAAAAGAGTAGATCATTTTATAAATGATAATGTATACAATAAATTTAATGAGAGATTAACTACTTTAAATAGTAATAATGAAAGACAAATGTTTGATGAATTAAATGTAAAGTCAACTGATATAGAAGATATTCAAATTACAGATACTAAATATATAATAAAGGTAAGATTAGTATCAAGATATATGGACTATATAGTAGATAAACAATCAGGTAACTTTAAAAGAGGTAACAATTCTTCAAGAGTAGAAAAGACTAATATATTAACTTTCGAAAAAAGGAGAGATAGTAAAATTCAGGGTGCAGTTAGATATTGTCCAAATTGTGGACATCCTATGGATGTAAATAAATCAGGATATTGTGAATATTGTCATAGTACATATAATCAAGAAAACTATGACTGGGTACTTACAGATATACAAACTTATTAGGGGGATTTATGAATCAAAAAAAATTTGAAGATTTAAGGGAAAAATATCCTACATTTATATATGATAGTTATGAAATAAAAGATGAAGAAAATAATCTAAAGATAATATTTAATTTTGAAATTGAAGGGCTTGCTAAGTTTCACCCATATTATGAAATAGATAAAAAGTATATAACAAATAAAAATATAGATAAAAGTTTATTTGATAATATAGTATTTCATATAGGATTAATAGAACTTGTTAGTTATTTTAAATGTACATGTAGTAAAAATGTAATAATAAAAGCAGGTTACTTAGATGAATCTCAAATTAATTGGTTTAAAAAATTATATTATTATGGTTTAGGTGAAATGCTTTATAAAAATGGAATAAATGTAGAACTAAATGATTTAATGGATATAAAAATTATTCATGAAAAAGAAACTATAGGAAAAATTGAATATACCGGAATAGGAAATTTAATACCTATAGGTGGTGGGAAGGATTCAAATGTAACACTTGAACTTATGAAAAGTGAATTTGATATAAATACTTGTTTTGTAATTAACCCAAAAGATGTAAATATAAAATGTTGTGAAACAGCAGAGTATGATGATGATAAAATATGTACAATAAAAAGAGTATTAGATAAAAGATTAATACAATTAAATGATGAAGGATTTTTAAATGGACATACACCATTTTCATCATTAGTTGCTTTTGTTACATATTTTATCGCATATGTTCAAAATAAAAAATATATAATACTTTCAAATGAAGCAAGTGCGAATGAACCCACTGTAATAGGAACTAAAATAAATCATCAATATTCTAAAACATATGAATTTGAAAATGATTTTAATGATTATACAAAAAAATATTTTAATATAGATATTAAATATTTTAGTTTACTTAGATGCCTTAATGAATTTCAAATTGGATTACTTTTTTCTAAATATAAAAAGTATCATAATATTTTTAAAAGTTGTAATGTTGGAAGCAAAAATACACCTTGGATGTGGTGTGGAAAATGTGCTAAATGCATGTTTGTGTATATAATATTAAGTCCGTTTTTGGATAATGAAGAATTAAATAAAATATTTGATAAAAATTTATATGAAGATGAATCCCTTTTAGATATTTTGTTAGAACTTTCTGGATATAGTGAAACTAAACCATTTGAATGTGTTGGAACATATGGAGAGGTAAGATACGCACTTAGTTTAGCAATTAAAAAGTATGGAGATGATTTGCCAATTTTGCTCAAATATTATAAGGAACATTTTGATTTAGAATTAGATAATAAATATGAAAAAATGTTTAATGAAGAAAATAATTTAGATAAAAAATTTGTAAGCATTGTAAAGGAAGAATTAGATAAATATGTATAATGATATTTTAGAGAATTTAAAAAATAAAAATATATGTATATTAGGATTCGGAAAAGAAGGTAAATCTACATATAAATTTATAAGAAGACATCTTAAAGATAAATTTATAACAATTATTGATAAAAATGACTGTTCAAATGCTGAAGAGTTAATTGGTGATAAAAATATAGAGGTAATAAGTGGTGATAATTACTTAGATAATTTAAGTATTTATGATTTAATATTTAAAACACCAGGTATAACATTTAAAGATATGGATATAGAAAATATCAAATCAAAGCTTACATCACAACTTGAAATATTACTTGAAATATATAAAAATAATATAATAGGAATAACAGGAACTAAAGGTAAGAGTACAACTTCTAGTTTAATTTATAAGATATTAAAAGATCAAAATAAAGATGTATATTTACTAGGAAATATTGGAACTCCAGTACTTGATGAAATAGAAAAAATTAATACTAATACATATTTAGTAATAGAAATGTCATCACATCAATTAGAATTTATTAAAAAATCACCACATATAGGAATAATACTTAATTTATTTGAAGATCATTTAGATCATGCAAAAACAGTTAAACATTACCACGAGTGTAAAATGAATATGTTTAAATATCAAACAAGTGATGATATTGCAATTTACTCTAAGGACAATTTAAATTTAGTAAATTTAATAAACCAAAATAATTATTTAGCAAATTTATACAGTGTTACACTAGAAAATAAAAAAGAAAAAAATACAATATATTTAGATAATGATTTTGTTAAGTATAATGATAAAATACTGTACGATAAAAATAGTAAAACAAATCTTATAGGTAATCATAATTTATCTAATATAATGTTTTGCTTACTTATATCAGAAATATTAAACTTAGATATAGAGCAAACAAAAAAAAGTATAAGAGATTTTCAACCCTTAGAACATCGTTTAGAACTCGTTGGCACTTATAATGATATAACTTATTACAATGATTCTATCGCAACTATCCCAGTTGCTACTATAAATGCTATAGAAACATTAAAAAATGTTGATACATTAATATTTGGTGGTATGGATAGGGGAATAAATTATCAAGATTTAGTTGATTATTTAAAAAAATGTAACGTAAGAAATTTAATATGTATGCCAACTACAGGTTATGATATTGGTAAAATATTAGAAAGTGAAAATGTAAATAAAAATATATATTATATAGAAACATTAGATGACGCAGTACGACTTGCTAAAAAAATTACAGAAAAAGGTAAAATATGTCTAATGTCCCCTGCTGCAAGTAGTTATGAGTATTTTAAAAATTTTGAAGAAAAAGGGAATAAATTTAAAGAATTAGTTAGATTTGAATAAAAAATTAATACATGTTATAATATGAGATCAGAGGGGATAATGATGCAAAATTTAGAATTTACATATAATTACAATTTAAGTTTAGTAAATGGAAATGAAGTAATGATAAATGAGGATAATCAAGAAAAAATAGACTATACAGACAAAATAAGTTTAATAGATCTAATAACTAAATTTAATAATTTATATTTAATGTTTAAAAAAGATTATAAAAAAATAAAAAAATTTGATTTAGTAAAACGAATAGAATTAGCGGATTTTAAAGAAAGCAATAACATAAAACAACTAATATTAAATTTATATGTAATAAATAAAAATGGAGATTCTGCTAAACTTTATATAAATAGATTTTGTAATATTGTAGAAAGTTATATAGTAAGTGATAGACCATTACATAGTGAACGAAAATATATAAAATTAAATTTGGATATTATAGATGGATATTTTAATTTACTTGAAAAATATAAAGAATTAATAGATATATGTAAATCAATTAAAGAAAAATTTTTATTTCAAAATGATAAAGGAGCCTTAATAGGTAAATTAAATGGAAATATTTTATATAATTTAGATTCATTTGAATTTATATTTATTTCATATGGAAATACAAGTGCTGATATAGTAGAGTTGGGTTACAAATTAGGTAAAGTACCTTATTTACTCGGGGCTGATGTAAAAATAGCTGGTGAAACAATAGATAAAAAATCTGAAATAAGTAAAGTTTCTAATCATATATTAAAAAACTTATATATTGAGGAACCCGAACTTACACATGATTATAAAGAAAAAATTAAATATTTAAAAATATAAAAAATATGAAGAATAAATAAAATTTCGAACATTTTATGTTTTTTTAATTTTCTTTAGAGAAAACTAGTATCATATCAAAAAAAAGATTACTGATATAGTTTAAAGTAATCTTTTAGTATTCTAAAATATAAAAAATTTTCATTTAGTATATGATACTAAATCAGGATCATCTGGTTTTTGTTGATTTTCATTTGAATTTTCAGCTATTTTGTCAGATAATTCTGTACAAATTTTTCCAATGGCATATAATTTATTATCCATAGAATTTAAATTATTATCTTTCATTTCTGCTAATTGTTTGTTTATTTTTTTTAATTCAGTTACTATACTTTGCAAACAATCATATATAAGTCTATTATCCATATTCTACCTCCATATACATTATAACACAAATTTATATAAAATTATAGGACTTATTTTTCAAAAATAATCTAAATTTAAATCTTCAAATTTGTTAAATTTGTATTTCTAATATATTCAGTTATAATTATTGTTGTAGAGTTATATATTATTTGTAATTTTTTTAAATTTTAATCTTGATTTTTATAAGAATATTTTAATTTATTCATTGCTATCATCATACATTTTACCTTTAGCTTCAAGTCCTAATAATCTTCCGTATTCAAATATATATGATAAACTAAATAAGAATAATATTTCTACTAAATCATAAGTTTCAAATTTAATATTTAAATCTGTACTTAATAATAATTCAAACACACCACCACCAATATTACTCATTATGATAATTATAATCATTTTCCAAGCAATTTTCTTTATTAATCTTACATTTTCTAAAGTAAATGGTGTTTCTCCTTTATTAATATTATTAAATAAAATTTCTAAATGCTTGAATATTATAGATGTTAAAATAATTATTGTTAATAGGGTAGCAAATCCTGTTTCAACATAACCAATTATTTTTGCCTTACTATTATTTTCAAATATAGATATTACTTTAGTATTTAAAAATTCTTTATCAGCATCTGCTAAAACAAACGTTCCAACTTTTAAGATTAATTTGTCATTTTCTTCTGAAAGATTGATATTATGATTTGGAAAATTTAAAGTTAAGTTATTCTCTTTTATTACAACTTTATTAATTAAATAGGGTGAAACAATTAAAATTAAACAAATAAAAGGAATAGCAATATAGCAAAAAATTCTTCCTATTTTAGATATTACAGAAATTATTTTACTTAAAATTTTCATTTTCTTTTGTTCTTCTTTTTTTAAACTTATAACTTTAGTTTTAACTTCATCTCCAAGTAAATCAATATCAATGATACTATCATTTACTAAATCATTAATTTTACAATGAAAAATTTTACATAATTCTAATAAATTATTCATTGTAGGATAAGCATCTCCAGTTTCCCATTTACTTACAGATTGTCTAGACACATTTACTTTTTCAGCTAAATCTTCTTGTGATAGTTTTTTCAAAATTCTAATTTTTTTTAAATTATCTCCAAATTTCATTAAAGTCCTCCTTTTCATAATAAATTATATATTTTAAAATAATTTTATACTATCAACTTTTAGTTGCATTTATACTTTTGTAATAAAAAAATAGCTTCTTTAAATTTAAAAATACATATTTTTTTACTTTTCGAATCTATTTTAATTTTTTACATAGACAAATGGTATATCCGAAACTGCAGGAATAGTTGATAAACAACTAATCACTAAAATAATAATATCATATTTTAAAATAAAAACAAATCAATTTTACTATATTTTGATAAAAAGCAATTTTGATTTAAATAATGAAAAGATTATGCATAAAGTCAGAATACTTATCAAGTAGTAAATAATGCAAAATATATTTGTGAAGATATGAAATTAAGTGATGAAGATAAAGATTTAGCAATGGTGATTGTGCTTTTACATGATATCGGAAGATTTGATCAGGCAAAAAAATGAATAATTTTAGAGAAGATATAACAGGCCATGGCAAATATAACTGAAAAAGATATTGAGAAATCTAAAATTACAGATAAAATATATAATGATTTTATGAATGAAAAGACAATTTTAAGTAGGGATAGAAAAACTAGAATTGATATTTTGGCCTCTTATATAGCATTTGTTTTTGGCCTTAATTTTAATAGTAGTTTGAAATTAATAAAAGAAAAAGATTATATTAATAAATTATTTAATAGATTCTCTTATAAAAATGATGATGAAAAAATGAGTTTATTAAAAGATAAAGCAAATAATTATTTAAATTGTAAACTTAAACAATAAGAATATTTCTCAATTAATGGAAATACTATATAGTGTAGTACAAAATAATCCATGGATTGACTTTAATTATGATTTGTGCTACAATTTAATTACTCAATGACCAAGGGTTATATGAGTCCTGGAGACGCAGCTATATATTAGTTGCGTTATCCGTTTACATCGCATTTTAAAAGTCTCCAATAATTAAGAGACTTTTTTATATTTATCATATTCTTTTAATACATTTTGTAAATATCCAGGTTCATCAATTAAATATGAACTTATAATATACATATCGTTTTTGTTTTTTTCAAGAATTATTATGTAGCTATATAAATCATCACTATACAATAATTTAGTTCTTTTAGTATTTTTATATGGGGCAGTCCATATTTTTATTTTACTACACTCTAAATCATCACAAGTTGAACAATTTAAATAATTTTTTATCATTGGTGCAACATAATTTATAAAATATGCACGTGGTTCTTTCATTCTAATTTTCATACCTAATGTTTTTTGAGTTTTAGTAGTTAAATGAAAAAAGCCCTGAATTCTATTATCTTCAAATGGTGTAGTAAATACTTTAATTTTCATTCCGTTTATTTTTAAATCACCATAATATATATTTTTTATAAAATAATCATATAATTCATCATCTGTAGTTGTTTCAGGTAATGGTCCATTTAAACCGCATTTATTTTTAGTCAATATCATCTCTTGATCTCCAAATAAATATATTAAATTTTGTATTACTATAATATGATGAAGTATCGAAATCATTTTGATATAATTTTTTAATTTCATTAATAATATTTAGTTTTACACTATTACCAGAAAGGTTCCTATAATAATATGATAATGCTCCAATCAAAATATCATTAATTTGTAGTATTGGTGCTTCATAAGATCTAATTGGTTGAACTTTTTTTATAGTTTTTTTATTTGTATCTGACATTTTAATTCTTAAATAATCAAGCATTACTTGATGATAATAATATGAATTTGTATCTTTTATATCGGGATATATGTTGTAGGAATTACCGGGAATAATAATATATTTTAACATATCATAATATGCTTTATGATAAAAATCATTTTCAGTCTGATTATATTTTTCATGATCTAATTTTGTCTTATCAACTACAATAACTCTAAATTTTAAATCATCATTATTAAAAAAATAGTTAATAATATCTAAATATAGTTTTTCTGTTTTTTTATCAATCTTATTCCATTTTAATTCTATTTTATCAGAAAGATTATAATTTTCTTTTAAATGTTCTATATATTCATTTACTTTTTTTACTTTATACTTTGCACAATAAACTGCTCCAATTAACATATACTTGCTGTCATTGCTTACAAGATGACAACTTTCATCACAATAAACATTGTATTCCATATTAATCCTCCTTTTAAATATTTATTATATCACAAGTCATGTATTTAATCAGTCAATGTTTCAATAAAACTAGAAATTATTTTAGTTGTTTTTTAAATATCAAATTTTGTATTTATAGATGGAATATGAATAAAAACCATTTTTATCTCTAATGAATTATCTTTAATGTACTTCATACACTAATAATAAATATTATTGCATAAATAATTCCTAGCATTTTTTGATATTACATATTCTATATTGATTTCTTTCAAAAAAGATATAAGTTTTTTATATGGAAATGGGCTCTTAATTATATCATCATTTTTATTGCCAAATAATTCTATATAAAGTTTATTACTATTAGGTTTTGGTCAAATGAAATTATGTATTTGTACTTATTTTTATCAATTTTTTGTTTTAATTCTTTTTCATTTTTTATAAAACTATTTGTTAATTCTAATTTATCAGTAATGTTAGCACGAATATTATTTAATAATATTGAAGAAGAATTGTTTTTATCTTTAAATGAAGTTATTAAAAATTTAGAATAACTTATTCTTAGTTTATTTTCTTTTTTATCAATTTTAACTTGTGCTTTATTTGATTCCATAATTATCTTATCTAAAAATTTGTTTATAATTGAACAAGCATCCAAAACATCAAGAGTGGAATAAGTAAGAAAGAAATATGTTGAAATATTTCAGTAATAAAATTGAGATTTTCTTTTATTTTTTGTTCTACTTTATCTTTATTTTCTAAAATAATTTGCAAAAAAAACTTTATGTTGTTCATTCATTAGAAAATCTCCTTGTATATTTATTATACTACAATTATTTCATTATTTATCTCTCAAAATCATCTTTTTCTTTAATTAGATTTTATCATTATCTAAAACAATATAATTAACAACATTATCGTATTTTAAAATATCAGATAGTAATACTTTAACTGAATCTTCAATAGTTTCTTCTTTAATAATATTTACCATAATACCATCCATAGTTTTTAATAACACAAAAAAACTAATCCATTTCTGAATTAGTGTATATCAAGCCCAAACTACAAAAGTTCAAGCAAAATTCCTCTTGGTAGCGACGGGGAGATTTGAACTCTCGACACCATGGGTATGAACCATGTGCTCTAGCCAACTGAGCTACATCGCCAAGTAACATTAACATTATAACAAATACATTTATCTTTTTCAACCCTTTTTTTGAATTTTATTATATTTTTTGATATAATATACTCGGATGTGGTTTTATGGTAAATGGAAAAAAAAGTTTAAATTTAATTAATAATTTACTATCTGGAATAGGTATAATTGTTCTAGGAATAATTATAGTTAAAGGAAGCATATCCATGTATACCAAAGTAGTAAATTTATTTGTATATATATTTATAATTTATGGTATATCAAAACTAATAAACTTTTTATTAAATAGAAAGATAATAAGAAATGGTCAAAATATTTTTTCAGTAATACTTAATATTTTATTTGGGATTATAATGTTATTATTTCCTAAAATACCACTTTCAATACTACCAATATTTTTTTCAATATATTTATTTTTTAATTCATTAGTAAAATTTATAAATTATTATATATTAAAAGGAATAAATTTAAAATCAAGATATAGTTCATTATTTTTTAGTATATTTTTTTTAATATTTTCATCTGTTTTCCTATTTTATCCAATAGAAAGATTAAATATATTTATAATGATTATAGGTATTTATTGTTTAATGTTAGGAGTAAATAAAATATTCGAATTTATAATAGATCTTTTATCAGAAAAATTTAAATTAAAAATAAGAAGAAAACTTAAAATAACACTTCCCGCATTTTTTGAGGCATTTATACCATCAGGCGCTCTTAATTCAATAAATAAAAACAAAACAAAAGAACAGATAATAGATGAAAAATACGATTTACATGTATTTATTCATTTATCAAAATATGGATTTAATAAGTTTGGACATATGGATATAATGTTTGAGGATAAAATATATTCGTATGGGAACTATGATCCATCTTCTTTAAAATTTTTTGAAACAATAGGTGATGGAGTATTATTTATAATAAAAAATCAAAAATTAAAATACATAGATTTTTGTATTGAAACAAGCAAAAAAACAATAGTAGAATATGGAATTAACTTAACTGAAGAAGAAAAAAATAAAATAAGAAATAAATTAAATAGAATAATGGAAGATACATATAGTTGGGAACCAAATGCTCAGAAAGATAGAAGACATAAATCTAAATATAAAGAATATGCAAGTAAACTTTATGTTAGAACAAAAGCTGATTTTTATAAATTTAAAACAAGTAAATATAAAAAGTATTTTGTATTAGGTGTAAATTGTAGTTATTTTGTAGATTATCTATTAAAAAATTATGTGTTTGAAGTATTAAAATTAGTGGGTATAATTTCTCCTGGTACATATTATGAATTTTTAGAAGAAAATTATAGAAAGAAAAATAGTAAGGTTGTATCAAAAAATATATATACAAAAGAAAATATAGGTGAATTATATGTTAAAGATAAAAAATAATTTTGACTTAAAATCTACTATTAATTGTGGTCAAATATTTAGATATGAAATAAATGATAATGAATTTATAGTCTTAATAAAGGATAGGGTATTATTACTAAAAATAGTAGATGATGAAATAATAGTTGAATCAAATAAAGAAGATAATTTAAAAGAAATAGTAACAGATTATTTTGATTTGGATAGGGACTATGATATAATAATCGACGATATACTTAAAAGAGATGAAAAGTTAGAAAGCGTTTTAGCGTTTTCTAAAGGATTAAGAATGATACATCAAGATCCTTTTGAAACTTTAATTGCATATATTATATCTCAAAATAATAGAGTACCATCTATTGCAAATTCATTAAATCTTATAGCAAAAAATTATGGTGAAAAGATAATATTTAAGGAAAAAACATATTATTTGTTTCCAACTTTAGAAAAATTGAAGGATATAACTGAGGAAGACTTTAGAGAGTGTAAAGTAGGTTTTAGAGACAAATATTTATATGGAATAATTAATAGTATAAAAAATGGTGATTTAGATTTAGAAAAAATATATAAAATGAATGGCGAGGATGCTTTAAACTATTTAATGAGTTTCAAAGGTATTGGTAATAAGGTGGCATCTTGCATACTTTTATTTGCTTATCAAAAATTTGATGTATATCCAATAGATACATGGGTTAAAAAATTTATGAAAGAAGATTATAATATAGAGGGTGAAAAGAATATAAGAAAGTTTACTCTTGATAAGTATAAAGAATATAGTGGATTAGCTATACAATATATGTTTAATTATAAAAGGAATGGTAGTAATGAATAGAACTGAAAGATTAATAGAATTTTTTAAAAATGAAGATATGTATGATGAAAAAATTTTTGAATATATAAATTCAAGAACACATGTGTATCCTTTTGATACAGATCCAAAATTTTTTGGATGCTATCCAAAGGTAGAAAAAGGTATATTAATAGATATTAATTTAATAGTACCAGAAACAAAAACATTAAAAAATTTTTTAATTAACGTACATGAATATACACATGCAATTGATTTATATAACGAACTTGGAAAACCTTATGTAGAAGATAGAGAGAAGTTTGAAAAGAGAGCAGAATACATGGAAAGAAAATATATACAATATTCTTTTGATAGTGCTATGAAAAAAAATGAAGAAGATAAAAAAAGAAAGTCTATTTAATAATGATAGGCTTTTCTTTATATTCTTTTTCTATAAAATCTTTTTTATTTTTTATTTTCTTATTTAAAGAAATAATAGTATTAATATTTAAATCTTTATTCAAATATCTATCATTATAATTAGTAAGAATAGGTATATCTATATCCTTTTTTATTTTGTTTAAATAATCTTTACCATTTTTATTAAATCCTAGTATTCTTATATATTCTAAATTTAAATTAGAACAATAGTCTTTAGTGATAGATAATAATATAAAAATCATACTTCTTTTAAGTCTATTATACGTATATCTTTTAGTTTTTATAAAACCTAAAAGTTCATCTAAAGAATTTGCATTATTTATGTATTTTTTTATTCTATTAGATAAATTTTCATCAATACCTTGATAAATTGTTAAATCATTACTACTTATTATTTTATATTTCAAAAATTCAAAATAATCATCTATGAATATTACATTATTTAAATATTTATAAGAATAACTAGGTATGTATTTTTTTATACTTTTACCTTTTTTTAAAAGTTCTCTAATGCTAGTAGCACTAGTAATTTTTCCTTCTATATCTTTGGAATTATAATTACTATTTCTTTTAATAGATATTGGAGTAATGTTATAATTATTTTTAATTATTTCTTTTATATAACTTATACCAAGTAAATCATTTGGATTATTTGTTGTTTTACCACATATTTCTTTTAAAACTTTCGATACAGCAGTTGGATAGTTAATTCCTTCATCTACATATTTTCTTAATAATTTATCAAACTCTTTATTATTGATTTGAGTTTGAGCGAGTAGTGTAAGAAATTCTATATCATTAGATTCACTACCAAAAACAATAGTATCACATTTTAATTCATTTAAAATCTCCATTGCGCCTTTAGCAAAGTAGTCTGCACTTTGTATGTATTTTATTGGTAATTCAACTACTAAATCAACACCATAATGTAGTGCGATATCGCATCTTTTAAATTTATCAATTAAATTTAAGTCACCACGTTCACAAATCCACCCTGGCATAACTAAAATAATATTGCAATCTTTATACATTTCTTTTATTTTTTTTAAGTGATATAAATGACCATAGTGAAATGGATTATATTCACAAATAATACCAATGTTAATAAAACATCATCCCAATCTATAATTATTTTTCTATTAAAATTTTATCTTTAATTGAAAGATGAATTGCTATTTTTTCAAGTTCAGGAATAAACTTTAACTCATTTTCATTAAAATAAAACTGATATATAACGTTATCACCATATTTTTTATCAACGATATTTTTATCGTTTAAAATATAATCAACTAGTTTTATATTATCATAATTAAATTCAATTTCAATCAAATATCCATTAACTAATTCTATAATACTAGTTAATTTAAGTGAATCTGTAATAGAATTAGAATATGCTCTTACAAGACCACCACTACCAAGTTTAATACCGCCAAAATATCTAATTACTACACCTAATATATTAGTTAAATTATTTTTTTTGAGTATGTTTAAAATTGGAATACCTGCAGTACCACTTGGTTCACCATCATCAAAACATTTTTCTTGTGAATTTAATATGTATGCGTAACAAATATGTGTAGAGTCGTCATATATTTTCTTTAGTTTAGTTAATATATCATTAATTTCATTTAAACTATTAACTTTATATAATTTAGTAATAAATTTTGATTTTTTTATTATAGTAGTATTTTCTACATTATTTTTTATAGAATACATAAATCACCATTAAATAGATTCTATAGTAATAGTGTAACTACTATTGCCACGATAATGATTATTTTCATCAAAATCATTTTCATCTTTATATGTAAAAACAGTTAATGTGATATTAGAACTAATTCCATCATCATTATAAGGATAAAATAATTTAATTGATGAAAAAATAGTATTTTCATTTTCATTTTCTGGCTCTATATGCGAGTACCAAGCACCATCAGGCTGATTTACATCATCATATAAGTACATATATAAATATGGTGCCATAGCATGTTTTTTCGTTGAATCTAATATAGTTTCTTCATATTTTTTGCCATTTGCTTCAAATGTAATATAAAATCCTGTTTTATAATTTTCTATATTTTCATATTCATTATAATATTTTTTATAATTTACTTTAGTAGAATTATTATCAACTGTTTCTAGATTTGTAAAAAAAATGTCAAATACACCTAAATCACTACCATGTATAAATTGCGTTTGATAATTTGTAATAAGTTTATTATCTTTATATATACCAATTTTTATAGGATTATCATCAACATATTTTGGTTCTTCAATTTCTTTTGGTTCTTCAATTTCTATTTGTTCATCTTCTTTAATATCATACTTTGGTTTTTCAGTATTTTTTGTACATCCTACTATTAATAATAATAGTGGAATTATAATTAATATTTTTTTCATAGTGACCTCCAAAACAATTATATTTCATTTGTAAAAATAAAACAAGTATAATGTGTGTAAATATTTGTTATAAAAACATAT
>CANRPA010000031.1 GCA_947632395.1 uncultured Bacilli bacterium
AGTGGTAATGATATTGAAATAAATTTAGTAAGAATGATAAATCAAGATATTACAGAAATAATAAGTGATTTACCAATAAAGACGATATATAAACAAAAGTTAGATGAAATATTTTTCTCTAATAATTATGATATAAGTAAAAAGAAACTAGAAATTAAAAATTTAGCAAAGGGTAAAGAAGCATTACCCAAAAAATATGTTGATTTATTCTTAAGATTACTTGAATATATTAATCAAGTATAGTATAATATACTTATTGCGATGAAGAAGAGTAGTAATAATTAGTTTGCTTTGTAGAGAAAAAGTGGTTGGTGAAAACTTTAAGTAAATAATATGAACTTGCTTTGGAGCTTCTTATCAAAAATAAGACGAGTAGGCGCGTTAAGTCATTGAGGTGTAGAAATACATAAATTAAGGTGGTACCACGCTTTTTTAAACAGCGTCCTTATTATATAGGATGTTGTTTTTTTTAGGAGGAAAAATGAGAGATTTATTATTATATTTATTTACATTTGTAATTGCTTATCTTTTTTACCTGATATTTGTAATAAGTAGGAAAAGTGTATTAAAAAAATTTCCAGAAGGTAAAGAAGTCAAATATTTACAATATAAATATAAAGTTAAAGTAACAGATAAAAATTTAAAATCATTAGCAAATATAATATGCTTAACTAATTCATTTATATTATCAACAACTGTGTATGTAGTGTGTTTATTTGATAATTTGTTTTTAGAAATATTAGTAGGTGGAGTAACACTCTTAAGTTTAATACTGTTATTATATCATCTAATAGGAATATATTATAGAAGAAAATAGGAGGATTTTATGTATAATTTTAAAGAAATAGAAAAAAAATGGCAAAAACATTGGGATGATGCTAAAGCATTTGAAGTTAAAGAAGATAAATCTAAGAAACCTTATTATATATTAGTAGAATTTCCATATCCATCGGGTTCAGGACTTCATGTAGGTCATGTTAGAAGCTACACTGCACAGGATGCAATGGCTAGAATGAAAAGGATGCAAGGGTATAATGTACTTTATCCAATGGGATGGGATGCTTTTGGTGCGCCAGCAGAACAATATGCAATAAAAAATCATATCCATCCAAAAGATGCAGTAAAAGAAAATATAAAAACATTTAAAGGACAAATGAAATCTTTAGGTTTTTCATTTGATTGGTCTAGAGAATTTTCAACAACAGATCCAGATTATTATAAATGGACACAATGGCAATTCTTACAATTTTATAAACACAATATGGCATATAAAGCAACAGTTCCAGTAAATTGGTGCCCAACTTGTAAAACAGTACTTTCTAATGAGGATGCAGCAGGTGGAAAATGTGAAAGATGTGGTAGTAGTGTAGTACAAAAAGAAAAATCACAATGGATGCTTAGAATGAGTGATTATGCTGAAGATTTATTAAAAGGTCTTGATGATACTAACTTTGCAGAAAAGGTAAAGTTAGGACAAATAAATTGGATAGGTAAATCTAAAGGTGTTGAAGTTGATATAGATATTGTCAATGGTGGTAAGTTTTCAATATTTACAACATGTATAGAAACAATATATGGAATTACGTTTTTTGTAATAGCGCCAGATGGTAAACTTGTTAAAGAGTTGATGCCTAGAATAGAAAATAAAGATGAAGTTAACGCTTATATAGAAGAAACATCTAAAAAATCTAATATGGATAGAACTGAACTTAATAAAGGTAAATCAGGTGTAGAATTAAAAGGTGTAAAAGCAATTAATCCAGTTAATGGTAAAGAAGTTCCTATCTTTTTAGGGGATTTTGTACTTGGAGATTATGGAACAGGTGCAGTTATGGCAGTGCCATCGCACGATCAAAGAGATTTTGAATATGCTAAGGAACATAATCTAGAAATAATAGAAGTAATAAGTGGGGGAGATATAAAATTAAAAGCATATGAAAAATATGATTATTTGGAAAATCCAAATGCAAGACTTATTAATTCAGAAGAATTTACAGGATTAACTGTAAGTGAAGCCAAAGAAAAAATTACAGAAATGTTAGTAAATAAAGGCATTGCAAGAGAAGTCAATAATTATAAAATGAGAGATTGGATTTTTTCAAGACAAAGATTTTGGGGAGAACCAATACCTATGGTATACTGTGAAAAATGTGGATGGGTACCACTTGATGAAAAAGATTTACCACTCCTTTTACCAGATGTAGCTGAATATGAACCTACTGATAATGGTGAAAGTCCACTTGCCAAAATTGAAGATTTCGTAAATACAACTTGTCCTAAATGTGGTGGTCATGCTAAAAGAGAAACTGATACAATGCCAAACTGGGCAGGATCTAGTTGGTACTTCTTAAGATTTATGGATCCACATAATGATAAATGTTTTGCAAGCATGGATTCCATGAAGTATTGGAATCGTGTTGATTGGTATAATGGTGGTATGGAACATACTGCTAGACATCTTTTATATGCAAGATTTTGGGTACAATTTTTATATAATATAGGACTTGTTCCAAATAAAGAAATGATATGGACTCGTGTAAGTCATGGTATGATATTAGGTTCAAATGGAGAAAAAATGAGCAAATCTAAGGGAAATGTAATAAATCCTGACGATATAGTAAGAGAGTTTGGTGCAGATGCACTTCGTACTTATGAAATGTTTATAGGTGATTATGAAAAGGATGCTTCTTGGTCTACTAATGGTCTTAAAGGATGTAAAAAATTCTTAGATAGAATTTATAATTTAGGTGATAAATTGAATGATTCAAATGAATATACAAAAGATACTTTAGTACTTATGAATCAAACAATAAAAAAAGTTACAGAAGATTTAAATAGTATGAAATATAATACAGCTGTATCTTCATTAATGATTTTAATCAACAATTTAGAACCTTTAGATAGTATTTCAAGAAAAGATTATAGAACACTTTTACACTTGCTTAATCCAATCGCACCTCATATAACAGAAGAATTAAATGAAAAATATAATTTAGGTGATAAATTATATGAGTCAAAATGGCCTATGTATGATGAAAATATTTTAGAAAATAATACGTTTACTATGGTTGTCCAAGTAAATGGAAAAGTGAGAGGTAAAATAGAAACAAATTCTAAAACAACAGATGAAGAAATGAAAACTTTAGCATTCAATATAGATAATGTAAAAACTTTTACTGAAGGCAAAGAAGTAGTTAAAGTAATAGTTATACCTAAAAAAATAGTAAATATAGTTGTAAAATAAAAAAAATGAAAAAAGTGAAAATTTTAACAGAATTTTTACTTTTTTTGTTATTAAGATATGAATATTATCTATAACGTTTTATAAAACTTAAAAATTGCAATAATTTAACTTCAAAAATCAAAAAAATTCGTTTGCAATCCCTTTTAAAATATGGTAAAACATTGAATCAAGGAGGGAAAAATATGAAAAAATTCATATATGTATTATTATTTTTTACTATGTTTTTTTTGATAAAAAATGTAGAAGCAGCGTCAGGTTTTGCGAGTGAGGAAACAGTACCTAATATGTATGTAAAAGTGTCAAATGGTGAAAATACGTATGAAGGACCAATTAATATTATAACGAAAGATGGTGAATACTTTTATAGTTTAAATCCATATTTAAGTTTTAATTATGATGTTAATTATGATGAATATTATTGCATTCCTGAAACTCTTAACATCACAGATGAACAAAGAGAAAAAATTAATATTATCGCACATTATGGTTATGAATATGATAATCATACAGATATTAAGTGGTATGGTATAACTCAATATCTTATATGGAAAGAATTAAATGAAGAAATTTATTTTATAAATGATGAAATAAATGAATATAAAGATGAGATAGAAGAACTAGAAAATTTAGTAGAAACTTATTATACTTTACCATCATTTGCAAATAGTTATAATTATTTAGATATTGGCTTGAGATATGAATTTAATGATGAAAATAATGTTCTCAGTAATTTTAAAATAACATCAAATAATATAGATGCATTTATAGAAAAAAATAAACTTATAATTGATTCTACGCAGGATGATTATAAAACGGAAATTACTTTTTCAAGTAAAGATTATGATCCTACACCAGCAATTATATATTATATGGAAGGATATCAATCACTTTTTAAAAAAGGTCAGAAAGAAATTTTAAATTTTTCTGTAAAAATAAATGTAATTAATGGTAAACTAACTATAATAAAAAAAGATAGTGAAAATATAAAAGCAAATTTTTCAGATTCAAAATATGGTTTATATAATAAAGATGGCTTAGTTACTCTAATTATATTAGATAATTCAGGAGTAGTAAATATAGATAGACTAAAAATGGGTGAATATTACTTAGTGGAACTAAAACCAACACCTGGATATAAAAGTGATAATAATATATACAATATTGTAATTAATAGTAAATCACCATCCGTAACTCTTGAATTATATGGGGAAAGATTAAAAGGACATGTCAATATAACTAAATATTATGGAAGTCAAGGTAATTATCAATTAGAAGATGGCGCACAATTCGAACTTTATGATTCAGATGATAATTACATTGGATTATATACAACATCAAATGGAAAAATAGAATTTGATCTTCCATATGGTGAGTATTATTTATTACAAACAAATGGTAAACAAGGTTATAACTTTATAGAAAAAACTGATATAGTAATAACAGAAGAAAAAGATTACAATATCGATTTATATAATGAGGCAGAACTATACGAAGTAAATATAAATAAGTACTATGGTGAAAAAGACAACTTTGAACCTGAAGATGGTGCTGAATTTAATATTTATGATTTTGAAGACAATTTAATTGGAACATATACTACTGTAAATGGCCAAATTAATTTAAATCTTCCACGAGGAGATTATTATTTAGTTCAAACTAAAGGAAAAGAAGGTTATAAAACTGTAGATAAACAATGTTTTTATTTATATTTTAGTAATCCTGCCCATGTATATTTATATGATGAAAAAATATATACAAATGTAATATTAAATAAATACTATGGTGAAGAAGATAATTATCAATTAGAAGATGGAGCAGAATTTGAATTATATGATGAAAATGGTAATTTATTAAATACATATAATACAGTAAATGGAAAAATACTTATGATTCTTCCATATGGAAGATATTATTTAAAACAAATAAAAGGAAAAGAAGGATATAAATTTATAGAAACAAAAGAAATTATAATAAATGAAGAAAAAGATTATGTAATAAATTTATATAATGATAAGATAAATGGAAATATAACTGTATATAAATACTATGGTGAAGAAGATAAATATAAATTAGAAAGTAATGCAGAATTTGAATTATATGATGAAAATAATAAATTACTTGGAATTTATAAAACAACTAGTGGAAAATTCAAATTAAGTTTACCATATGGAAAATATTATTTAAAGCAAATAAAAGGAAAAGAGGGATATAAACTTATAGAAACAAAAGAAATTATAATAAATGAAGAAAAAGATTATGTAATAAATTTATATAATGATAAGATATATGGCAATATAATTATAACTAAATACTATGGAGAAGGAGATAATTATGAATTAGAAGATGGAGCAGAAATAAAAGTTTACAATAAAAGTAAAAAACTATTAGGTACATATACAACATCAAATGGTATTATTAATATAAAACTACCATATGGAGAATATTATTTAACTCAAAGCAAAGGAAAAGAAGGTTATAATTTTATAGAAAAAACAGAATTTATAATAAATGAAGAAAAAGATTATATAATAAATTTATATAATGATAAGATATATGGAAATGTAATTATAACTAAATATTATGGTGAAGAAGATAATTATAAATTAGAAGATGGAGCAGAATTTGAACTATATGATGAAAATGATAATTTGTTAAATATATATAGTACAATAAATGGAGTAATTAATATGAGACTACCATATGGAAAATATTATATAAGACAAACAAAAGGTACAAGTGGATATAAATTTGTAAATGATACAAAAATTGAAATAACTAAGGAAAAAGAATATGTAATAAATTTATATAATAAAAAGATTACAAAAAAAATACAAATAAAAAAATATTATGGAGAAAATGGTAAATATAAATTAGAAAATGGAGCAGAATTTGAATTATATGATGAAAATGATAATTTGATTGGAATATATACCACTGATAAAGGAATATTTAAATTAGAATTAGATTATGGTAATTATTACTTAAAACAAATTAAAGGAATAGAAAATTATAAATTTGCAGATATTATATATATTTCTATTGATGATTCAACTATAAATAATGATATAATAAAAGTATATGATGAAGTAGAGGAAGAAAATCCAATTATAGTTGATGTACCAAATACAAAAAAGGAAGATAACCATAATTCATTAATATGCATTATTATTGGTATTTTACTAGTAATAATAGGGTATAGAAAAAGGACTATTGATTAGTCCTTTTTACATCGTTTATAATTGGTAATATTATAGGATATCTACCAGTTTTTTCATATATATATTTTGATAATGTATCAATTAATTCCGTTTTAATATCACTAAATATGCAATTAACTTTTAATTTATTACTAATGACATTATTTGCTTCTTTTTCAATTGATTTTAAAAGTTCAATATTTTCTTGTATATATACAAATCCTCTTGTAGTAACTATAGTAGACATAACAAGTTGTTTTTTTATTGTATCTATATTAGCAACTATTACTACAATACCATCACTAGACATAATTTTTCTTTCACGCATTACTGCATTTCCAATTTCACCAATTCTATTACCATCTACATATACATCTCCTGCTTGTACGTTTTTGTCTTTCTTTATAACTCCTTTATATAAAGATAAAACTTCACCATTTTCAAGTACAAAGGTATTTTCTTTAGGCATTCCAGAAAGTATTGCTAAATCGGCATGACTTCTAAGCATTCTATATTCACCATGAAATGGCATAAAATATTTTGGTTTAATAAGTCTTAACATAAGCTTAAGTTCTTCTTGATTACCATGACCAGATGTATGTACATTACTTAATGATGTATTTGTATAAACCTTAACACCTTGTAAATATAATTTATTAATTATTCTAGATATACTTAAAGCATTACCAGGTATAGCAGATGATGAAAATACAACTAAATCGTCATTTTGAAGTTTAATTTGTTTATGAGAATTATTTGCTATTCTAGATAAAGCAGCAAGGGGTTCACCCTGAGAACCTGTACAAAGTAAGCATACTTCTTCAGGTTTTAATTGATTTGCTTCCTCAGGAGTAATAAATATTTCTCTATGTTTAATATATCCCTCATTAAGTGATATTTCTATATTATTTTCCATACTTCTTCCAAATATAGCGATTTTTCTGTTATTTCTCTTACAAGTATCAACAATATGTTTTAATCTATAAATATTTGATGCAAAAGTTGCAATTATAATTCTACCTTTATGCTGTAAAAATATACGAGATAAAGCAGCATCAACTTTAGATTCACTAGTAGACATACCCTCATTTAAGGCATTAGTACTATCACTAAGTAAAAGTGCAACACCTTCTTCACCAATACGAGCCATTTTATGTATATTTGCTATAGGTCCAATAGGGGTTAAGTCGAATTTGAAATCTCCTGTCGTAACAATAGTACCATTTGGCGTATGAATTACAATTCCATGTGAATCAGGAATAGAGTGAGTAGTTCTAAAAAATTCTACAGACATAGTCTTAAAATTTATTTTAGTATTTTCATCATATATGAATAAATTTTTATAATTAATATTTTTATCTTCTATTTTTTTCCTAATTAAACCAGCGGCTTGATTAGGTGTGTAAATAGCAGGAATATTTACAGATTGAAGCAAAAATGGTATACCACCTATATGATCTTCATGTCCATGTGTTATAAATAAAGCTTTTATTTTACTTTCATTTTGCTTAAGAAAAGTAAAATCTGGAATAATATAATCAACTCCAGGTAAATCATCTGATGGAAAAGTTATACCTACATCAGTAATAATAATTTCATTACCAGTCATAATACAATACATATTTTTTCCAACTTCTCCAAGACCACCTAGAGCAAATATTTTAGTATCTTCTATATTATTATTTTTCAAAGTTTTCCTCCTTTCTTTTAAGTTAAATTCGACTATATAATTATACTATAAAATAAAGTAAATTACAACAAAAAGAAAAAAGCACATATTGCGCTTTTATCTATTATAGAATTCAACTATTAATGAATCATTAATTTCACCATTTAATTCAGTTCTTTCTGGATATCTTACAAAAGTAGCAGCCATCTTAGATTCATCATAAGTAATAAATTCAACTCTTTTATTCATTGATTCTAAAGAAGATTTAACAATAGCAAGTTCTTTATCAGATTCTTTAATAGCTATAACATCACCTGGTTTACATCTAAAAGATGGAATATCAACTTTTTTACCATTTACTGTAATATGACCATGATTAACAAGTTGTCTAGCACCTTTTCTTGTAGTAGAGAAACCAATACGATAAACTAAGTTATCTAATCTGCTTTCAAGTAATTTGAATAAGTTTTCACCATGAACACCTTTCATCTTACCAGCTTCTTCAAAAGTTTTTCTAAATTGTTTTTCGTTTAAGCCATACATAAATCTAACTTTTTGTTTTTCTTGTAATTGAACACCATAGTTAGATAATTTTTTAGGTCCTTTATTACCATGAATACCTGGAGCAAATGGCTTTTTAGCAAGTTCTTCACCAGTTTCAAGAGTAGAGAAACCTAAACGACGACTTACACGATAAGTTGATTTTGTGTATCTTGACATATTTTTCTCCTTTCTTACGAAAAGACGACCTTTGCCTAATTATAGGGTGTTTGTTTTAATACTTTCGCTATAAAGCTTACTAGTTACTAATAAACCATTTGGAACAAACACATTACAATAATCAAAGATTGCTTTAATTCGCAGTTATAATTATATAATTATTTTACT
The DNA here is from genome assembly GCA_947632395.1 of uncultured Bacilli bacterium. Classification (GTDB taxonomy): domain Bacteria; phylum Bacillota_I; class Bacilli_A; order RF39; family UBA660; genus UMGS1613. The sequence continues at coordinate 8,999 of CANRPA010000031.1, forward strand.
TTAAAGTCAATAAATTTATGATAATTTTGTTATTAATTATTTAAAATCGTTGACTTGATTATTTAAAATATTATAAAATTAAAATGAAGGTGAATAGTATGACAGAATTTGATATAGAATATTTGAAATTATGTAAAAGAATATTAACTGAGGGTATTGAAGTAGAAAATAGAACAGGTACGAATACAATAAAAATACCAAGTTATCATTTTCATTTTGATTTGAGTAAGGAATTTCCAATACTTCAAACAAAGCAATTATTTTTTAAAAATGCTATTACAGAAATACTTTGGATTTACCAGGCACAATCTAATGATGTAAGATGGTTACATGAACGTAATAACCATATTTGGGATGAGTGGATGATAGATTCTGATGGTATTTATAGGACTTATGATAAAAAAACAAAAGAATTAATAAGTGAAAAAAACTTTGGAATTGAATTTGCAGGAACAATTGGAACTGCATATGGATGGATTTTAGATAGATACAAATTAGTTGATTATCTACTTGATACTATAAAAAATAATCCAAAAGATAGGAGAGCAGTAATATCTTTATGGCAAAATGAATGGTTAGATACTGCAGTTTTACCATCATGTGTATGGTCTACTGAATGGGATGTAACAGATGGAAAATTAAACGTTTGGGTACATCAAAGAAGTTGTGACGTTCCATTGGGACTTCCTTTTAACGTAACACAATACGCAACCTTAGTAACTTTACTTGCTCAAGTTTCAGGACTTAAACCAGGTACAATTGACTGGTCAATAAAAGATGCACACATATATGTCGATCAAATAGATGGCGTAAATATACAATTAAAAAGAGGTGAAATTTATAATAAATTACAAAAAGATAGTGTACTAGATTTAAAAAGATTAAAACAAAAATTAGAAGATAAAGAATTTGCAACTGATTTAACTGAAGAAGAAAAATCTAAATTGAAAATGATAGATATTATATTAGAACCAGAAAAGGCATATTTGTGGGTTAATCCAGATATAACTAATTTTTATGAATTTGATAATTCAAAAGAATTAAAAGATATTAAAGTAAAGCAATATAAACATATGGGAAAAATAAAATTCCCAATAACACAATAATTATGAATATAAGTTTAATAGCAGCTATAGGTAAAAATAATGAATTAGGTATAAATGGAGATTTAATATGGAAAATAAAAGAAGATTTGCAATTTTTTAGAAAAATAACTTTAGGTCACAATATAGTAATGGGAAGAATTACATTCGAATCATTACCAAAAGTATTACCAGGTAGAAAAAATATAGTAATTACAAAAAGCAAAATAAATAATAATGAAATAGAAATATATAGAAGTATAAAAGAGTTTTTAATTGAATATGAAAGTTGCAAAGATGAAATATTTATAATTGGTGGAGCCAGTATATATAAAGAGTTTATTCTTTTAGCAAGCAAATTATATTTAACTGAGATAGATGCAGAAGAAAAAGATGCTGATGTATATTTCCCTAAATTTGATTTAAATGACTGGGAAAGAGAAGTCTTGTCAAATAATGAAGAAGGAAATATAAAATATAATCATGTACTATACAAAAAGAAAACATATTAAAAGTATGTTTTTTTCTAATAATTTTTTAATTTATTAAATAAAATTATATAGGTGATTCTATGAAAAATAGAAATATAGAACTAACTTTATTTATAAGTGTCATACTTATTTCATTATTTGGAGTTTTAATGATTTATTCATCATCTTATGTGTGGGCAGAATATAAATTTCATGATCCATATAAATATTTAAAAAATCAATTTTTATTTTTTGTAGCAGGAATAATACTTATGTTAATAGTAAGTAAAATAGATTATAAAAAATATTTTAAATATTCAAATAAAATATTACTTTGTTGTATAACACTTTTGATACTTGTATTAATACCAGGAATTGGTACAGTCAGAAATGGTTCTAGAAGTTGGTTTGGAATAGGCTCATTTGGAATACAACCTAGTGAATTTGCTAAACTTGGATTAATAATATTTACCTCTAAATATTTATCAAATAATCCAAAACAAATAAAAAAATTTAAAACAGGAGTATTTCCAATATTATTAGTAACTCTCATTACATTTGGATTAATTATGCTTCAACCAGATTTTGGCACAGGAGTCATAATAGTTATGACAATAATAGGAATACTTTTTGTAGCTGGATTAGATATAAAAATATTTTTAAAATTTGGAATATTAGGAATAATAGGAGTAGTAGTTTTAATATTACTCGCACCTTATAGACTTAAAAGAATACTATCATTTCTAAATCCTTGGAGTGATCCACTTGGCAGTGGATTTCAAATAATACAATCATTATATAGTATAGGTCCAGGTGGTTTATTTGGACTTGGAATAGGTAATTCAATACAAAAACATTTTTATTTACCGGAACCTCAAACAGATTTTATATTTTCAATAATATCTGAAGAATTAGGTTTTATGGGAATAATAATTTTATCAATATTTTTTATATTAATTTTCTATAATTCACTTAAAATAAGTATAAAGTGCAATGATTTATTTGGAAAATATTTATCATTTGGAATAACTTTTGGTCTTATATTTCAAACAATATTAAACTTAAGTGTAGTAGTAGGACTTATTCCAGTTACAGGGTATGCCCTTTTGTTGTACTCATAACTACAATCAAATTTTTCCCTTATTATAAGGGCATTCGTGAGATTATAGTAACTAGTAAATTTTATCTAAAATCTTAAAATTTGAAAAAAATATTAAAAATAGCAAAAAAATTGCAACTTTTTTTAGGGGTTACTCTCTCATTACAACATTCAAAATTGGGACACTTGAGATCTACAATTTGGAGGTTATTTATGGGAAAAAAGAATTATGGCAGTTGTTATGGTGAGCCATATCAAAGATTTAGATATTTAATAAAATATATTGAAAATTATTATGGAAGAAAAACAACAATATTAATACCAAATGCACTTGATGGACAACATGTATTACCTAGTGTTAGAAAAGGACATAAAGTTGTTTGTTATGAATCAGTAAATGAATTTATAAATGGTGGTACTATTGGTAACTATAATATTGTTGGTTTAAAAACTAAATTAAATTATTTTAATATGTTAGATCAAGTAGAATTAATTGAGAAAAATTTTTATAATACTAAAGTTGAAAGAGAATATGAATTTGTTTACTGTTATAAATCATTACATTTGAAAGAAAATAAAGATATTCCAAAAGATAGAAAAATGAGAAAATTATTATCTTCTGTCAAAGAAAATGGGTTTATATATATTTTTTATCATTTAGCAAAAAATGAAAATGATTATATAAATTATCCTAAAGATCAGTATTTTAGAAAATATGAAATGCAAAAATATTTTGATGATTCTTGGCAAATTATTATTGCTAAAGAATTTAATTTAACAACAAAAGATAATTCTCATCCATTTAATGAAAAAGAACATTCTCATTTAGTTGGGCATATATTTGCTAGAAAGTTATATAAAAGAAGAAAGCATAAATATACTTATGATATTAAAGTTGGCATTGTTGATAATAAATAACATGATTTGCCAATTATTAATAGAATTGTTAATTTTCAAGTAATTGGAAGTAATATAATTGATTCTTTATATAGGAAAATATAATAAAAATTATAAAGCAGATCATTTTATAAGTGGTCTGTTTTATAATTACAAAAAAATATAACCTATCAATTTAGGTTATTTCTTTTTTTCATCTACTCTTGTAAAATTAGTTTTATGGTTAGGATTATATTCTAATAATTTAGAACTAGTCATTTTTAGTTTAGGATCAATGTTTTTGTTCATTCCATCTGCAATTTTATCTAACATATCAGTAGTTGGCTTTCTCTTACAATTTTCTAATTGATTAATATAAACTAAATTACTACCTACCTTTTCAGCAAATCTTTCTTGAGATAAGTTATATGTTGCTCTATAAAACTTTAAATTCATTGAAAGAATTTTTTTACTGCTCATACCCATAGATTCCTTACCTCCAATTCATTAACTATTTTATACAACTGTTAAGTAAAAGTCTTTTGCACAACTGTTTATGGAAAAACTATTTACTTTATTTAAAACTTGATATAAAATCTAATTGTAGAAACAACTTTTTTTGTAGAAATTGAGGTGATAATAGTGTTAAAATTTTCTGACTTTCTTTATTTATTATGGATAAGTTTTTTAAAAACTATAATTGTAGTTGGTTGTCTTATTGTTATAATGAATTTGATTTTTTTTAATCATTCATTAGGAATATCTATTGCAGATAGTATGGAAATACCACACGACTTGGCTTTAACAGTTACAAGTTTTGGTTTTGTAAATAATATAACAGTAGTATTTACTGTGCTTGAATTAGGATTCATTGTTTTTGTGTTAAGCAAATTTAAAATTGTAAATAATATATTTAATTTTGCTTTTGATTTTTTAGATTAAGAGGTATATATGTTAATTAAAGATTATAAAGTCAATGAAGCAGTCTTAGTAACTCGTTATGTTTTAGATTCCATATATCAAAAATATTATAGTAGTTATCCAAAAGAAATAGAAAAAAAAGTTGTTGATTTGATAAATGATCTAAGAGATAACCTAGAGGGACAACAAGATATTGATTCCCCTAAGTGTGATATTATAGATTCCTACTATATAGAAAGAATTATATTTGATGATGAAGAAAATAATAAAGATAATGAATAGTCAATTTATTGCAAGTAATTGACTTTTTTTATGTTTTGTTATATTATAATAAGCAATTTCTGGGGTGGTGTTTTGTGTTTGAGTTGTACGATTTAAGAAATAATTTTATGTATTATAGTGATTTTTATATTTCTGCTAAAGAAAAAAGTTTTTCAGAAGCAAGTAGAAAACATAATATTTCATCTTCTAGTTTATGTAGAAGTGTTGGAAAACTAGAAGAAATATTAGATTTAAAATTGATTAATACTACTAATAAAGGATTTGAATTAACACTTGATGGTGAAAGATTATATAAAAAATTAGATGAATTTTTTAATGATATTAATATTTTTTCTGCAAATGATTTATCTAAAAATTTAGAAGTTGTTTTGACTATTGGTACGACAAGAAATATTGCTGATTTTATACTTGGTGATTATTTAACAAAATTTAGTAAAAAGTATCCAAATGTTAAAATACATATTTATACAGATAGTGCATCTAATCTTAATGATTATTTAATAAATCATAAAATAGATATTTTAATAGATTATTTACCCCATATAAATTATAGTGAAAAATTTGATTTAGAAGTTCAACCTATCTCACAATATAATACTTGTTTTGCTTGTTCTAAAAATTATTATGAAAAAATAAAAGATAAAATTAAGTCTTTAAATGATTTATCTAACTATACTTTAGTTATTTCTGGTAGTTCAAGAAGAAGACAAATGCTAGATGAAATCTTACAAAAAAATAACATAAAACTTAACCCTACTCATTTAATGCCAGATTCAAAATTAATGGCTGATTATATAAAAGATAATGATTATATTGGTTATTTTATTGAAGATGAAATAAAAGAATATGATTTAGTAAAAATTAATTTAAAAGAAGAAATGCCCATTAATCCTATTGGTATTATCTACCCTAAGAAAACTATTAATCATGTTGCTCGTGATTTTGTAGAAATTGTAATAAATAATTAGATCTGATTCTATATAATTAGATCTTTTTTTGTGGTATAATATTTAGTGAAACAAATAGTAATTTGT
>CANRPA010000032.1 GCA_947632395.1 uncultured Bacilli bacterium
AATTGCAAAATTAATTCAAAAAAAAATTTTTTATAAAAAAATATAAGTATTTCTACTTATAATCCTTTTAATATTACCAAAAATGTTTTAAAGAAGATTTTTATATCTAAGGTTAAAGACATTTTTTTAGAATATTCTGATTCTAATTTAAGTCTTTTCTCAAATGTAGTATCGCTTCTTCCCATTACCTGCCAATATCCTGTAAGTCCTGGTTTACTTTTTACTATATCGTCAAAGTATTCTCCCATATCTTCTTTTTCTCTTGGCAAATATGGTCTATTTCCTATAAAAGACATTTGTCCTAAAAATATATTTAATAATTGTGGTAACTCATCTAATGAAGTTTTTCTAAGTAATTTACCTGCTTTAGTTATTCTAGGATCGTTTTTTAATTTTTTATTTATTTTATATTCTTTTGCTAATTTTTTATCTTTTTCAAGTAATTCAAATAATATTTTATCTGCATTTGGTACCATTGTTCTAAATTTAAAGAATTTAAATGTTTTACCATTTTTACCTATTCTGTCTTGAGTAAAGAATATAGAACTAAAGTCTCCAGTTATCATATATGATATTTTTACAATTATTGATATTGGTATTAAAAATATTATTCCTATTATTGAAAATATTATATCAAAAAATCTTTTTAAGCCTAAATATAAATACAATGAAAAAGTATTCTTTTTATATTGTGTGTTTATTTCTTCAATATTAATTTCCTTATTCATAATACACCCCAAACTTCCTTTTTGTATATCCTATTATATCAAATAATATATTAAATGGCAAATTTATTTAGAGATTTATTTTTACAATTTTTTCTATTTTTGGAATAAATTGTATATGTAAATAATATACCTAAAGTACTACCACATGTGTCAAGTACTACATCAATTAATTGACCAGATCTACCACTTATAAATATTTGATGTATTTCATCGCTTGTTGCATATAATGCACATATTAATACACTTATTATAATTATTTCTTTTATATTTATTTTATATAATAAAACTACATTACATGTGATTATACCAAGTATTAAATAAATTGTAACATGTGCTGCTTTTCTAACTGGATATGATAAATATTCATATATTTCTTTTCTTTTTATTTCATCCATTTTTTTATTATTAATTTTTTCTGTTATTGTAATTATAAAATCGATTACTCTACTACTTTCTTTTGTCGATTCATCACTTTTTTGATTAGAAAAAATAAATATAATGGTCATCCATATTATAAGCAAACTATATAAAATTATCTTTTTTATATTAATCACTCCTAAAAATAATAAATGCTCAAAATAAGCATTTATTTTACTAATTTATCACAATTTTCCATTATTTCATCATATTTTTTATTTCCGATTATTCTTCTTATCTTTTTTTCTATTTTATTAAAATTGTCAATAACAAAAGTTTTTTCTTTTCTATGTATATCTGTACCTAAATATTCTATATAGCCATCCTTTAACATTTTTTTCATAAGTTTTTTAGCACGTTTTCCATAATATCCTAATATACTAGAATAATTGGACTGAAAAAGAGTTCCATCTTTTTTTAATTTTTCTACTTCCTTATAATTGTCTTTAAAATCATCGTATCTTTCTGGATGAGCTATTATAGGTATATATCCATTAATTTTTATTTCAAATAACACATCTTCTAAATTTAATAAATGATTGTGAAATGGAAACTCTATAAGTAAATACTTTGAATTATTAAGAGGATATATTTTACCATCTTTTACATTATTTACTACATTTTCATTTATAAATATTTCATTACCTAGATATACATTTATATCTATTTTATTTAGTTTAAGTGTTTTTTTAATATTTTCTAATTTTTCTAATTTTTCTTCATTTTCACTTGAATATTCACTGTTTTCTATATAATGTGGAGTTATTATTACATTATCAAAGCCTATTTTTTTCATCTTTTTTAGTAATATTATACTTTCTTTTATGTCCCTACAACCATCATCCACATCATATATTAGATGGCAATGTATATCAGTCATATTACCATCCTATTCATAATAGTTAGAATATCTACCTCTTTTAGATTGAGGAGCCCTATTCATAACTACACCTGCTATATTTGCATGTATTTGTTTAAGTGATTTTTTAGTCGCTTCAAGTTCATCTATTTTTGTATATTTACAAGAGCATACAATTACTACTCTATCTACAATCTTTGCAAGTATAAGAGAATCTGGAAGACCATTTACAGGGACAGCATCAAATATAATGTGATCAAATTTTTCTTTTAATTTGTTTACAAGTTCTTTTGTATTTGATGAGTTTAATAATTCACTTGGATTTGGAGGTACTACACCACGTGGAATTACATATAAATTTGGAATTTGTGTTTTTACTATGTAATCTTTCCAATCACCCATATTTTCATCAACAAGTAAAACAGAAAGGCCTTTACTATTAGAAACATTAAATATTTTATGAATTCTACCAAGTCTTAAATCACTATCAATTAAAAGAGTTTTTTCACCATTTTGAGCAAATGCAGCAGCTAAATTACTACTTATAAATGATTTTCCTTCACCCTGAACTGAACTTGTTATAAGTATTACTTTTGAATCTTCTTTAGATGAAGTAAATTGTAAATTAGTTCTAATGGTTCTTATGTCTTCACTTACATTAGATTTAGGTCTTTCATAAACTACTAATTCACCTTTCATTTTTTACCTCCCTTTTTACTTCCAAAATCTTGTACACTTCCAAGTATTGGTAATTTTATTTTTTGCTCTATTTGTTCTGTTGATTTTATTGTTCTATCAAAATAAAATATCATAAATAATATAGCAATTGATATAATAATTCCAATAAAGAAGCAAAGGATTAATGTTTTTGGAATATTAATATTATATGGAGTTGTTGGCAAAATTGCTTCATCAAGAACACCAATATTTTCTATTGAATAGAATTTTTCTACTTCCTTTGTAAATGCTTTAGCTGTTTCATTAGCTATATTTTTAGCATTTTCAGGGTCTAAATCATTAACTGAAATTTTTATTATTTGAGTGTTACTAATTGCGGAAACTGATACTTTACTTGCAACTGATTCATAAGATGAATCAAGTTTTAAATTTTTAATTACTGAGTTTATTACTTTTCTCGATTTAGCGACTTGTGCATACGTGTCAATTAAAGCGTTATTAATATTTATAGTAGTACTATCTATATCTCCGGTACTACCATTTCCACTTAAAACTACTGTAGTATATGCACTATAAAGTGGCTTTTGAAAAAATAATATATATAAACATCCAAATGTACATACCAAAATAGTTGTTATTATTATTATTTCTATTTTGCTTTTTAAAAACGTAAATAATTCTTTTAAATCGATTTCTTCCATATAGCACCTCTATTTTTTACTGTATATGATTATATCATATAATTATTTTTTTTAATAGACTATTTTTAATTAATTTTTGAATATCTTTCTTTTATTCTGTCTATTCCAAGTAAATTCATTATTTCAAATAAATCTGGTGTCATTGATTTGCTTGTTAAAGCCACTCTAAGTACTGTTGAAACATCTGATACATTTCCTTTAAAATTATCTGGATTATTTTTATAATCCTTCATATTAGATGCATACCCTAATTCATCACACATTAATTTAACACCATTAAACCAATTCTCATTACTACTTAAATCAATATATTTATCTACGTATGTACTTAATATTAATTTTATCTCACTTATATCAGTTATATTTTTCCATTCATATGATTTATCTTTGCTATAATATATATCATCATACATATACCATATCAAAGATTCAATATCTGAATATTTAGCAATATCTTTTCTAGGTTTTTCTTTTTCTCTTTCAATATTAATTACATTTTTATAATAGACAGGGTCACTTTCTATTATATTTTTTAAAGATTCACTATAATCATTTGCCCATTTTAAAGATTTTTCATATAATTCATCTTTAGTCATTTTAGAAATTATATTTTTTGATATATCATCGAGTTTCATTAAATCATATAAAGCACCACTAGTAGACATTTTATCAGCACTAAATTTAAAATCTGTAAATTTTTTATCTGGAAATTCTCTATGCCACTCCTCATAATTAGAATTTATTATTGTCATAAGTGATTCAATTACTGCTTCTTCAGGATAACCTAATTCACTATAGTAACTCATTGATGCCTCAGGATCTTTTCTTTTACTTATTTTTCTAAGTGAATCTCCTTCTTTTTTCATTATAAGTGGTGTATGTATATATTTAGGAGCAGTAAAACCAAATGATTCAAACATTTGAATATGTTTAGGAGCACTAGGTAACCACTCTTCTCCTCTTACAACATGAGTTGTACCCATTAAAAAATCATCAACTACGTGTGCGAAATGATAAGTAGGAAGCATTGTTTCACTTTTCATTATTACTTCATCTATATCATTTTCATTTAAATAAAGTTTACCTTGTCTTAAATCATCAAATTCAAATTTATTATCAAAATTACCATTACTTCTAAATCTAATTACGTAATCTTCTCCATTTTTAATTTTTTCTATTGCTTCTTCTATACTAAGTCTAGAACATCTTGCAAATCTTCCATGATAACCTGTTCTTATTTTCATATTTTCTTGATTCTCTCTCATTAAATCAAGTTCCTCTTTTGTACAAAAGCAAGGATAAGCTCTACCTATTTCTATTAAATGTTTAATAAATGTATGATAGATTTCTTTTCTTTCACTTTGTATATAAGGACCATAATTACCTACAATTTTACCTTTATATTCATATTCATCTGGAGTTAATGAATATTTATTGAGTGTCTCCATTATAAGTTCTACTGCACCTGTTATTTCTCTTTTTTTATCTGTATCTTCATTTCTTAAAAAGAATACCCCATTAGATTCTTTAGCAATTACGAAATTAATAAGAGCTTGAAAAAGTCCACCTAAATGCATAAATCCAGTTGGAGATGGTGCGAATCTAGTAACACATGCATTATCATCTAAATTTCTTCTAGGATATATTTTTTTATAATCATCTATTGTTTTTGTAATATCTGGAAATATTACGTTTGCTAAATCTTTATTTGTCATATAAACTCCTTACTTTGTTTTTTTATTTGAGGTACTTCACCTTTTATATTTATTTTATTATTTATAAATTTAAGATATCTAGTATATCATATGAAATTTTATTTATTTGTCTATCAATTTTATTATTAATCTATATGCACGGCTTCTTACACTACATTATTTTAACAAAAAATATGATTTTAATCAAGATATTTAAAAGCAAGTAATTTTACTTGCTAATAATATTCCCTAAATAATATTTCTTTTTACCTCTTCTTATTACTACGACTTTACCATCTATAGCATTTTTTTCATTTATTAAATAATTTTCATCATTTACAACATTTCCATTTACTTGTATTGCATTACTACTTAGAAATTCTCTAACTTCTCTTCTTGATGAACATATATTATTATTTATAAGTAAATCTATAAGTTTTATTTCATTATCTATATTAAAGTTAGGTACACCTTTAAGACATATCTCAATCTCACTACTAGATAAATCACTTACATTACCACTAAATAATACTTCACTCATTGTAAGAGCTTTTTGATACTCTGCTTCACCGTGTAAAAAGGTTATAACTTCCCTAGCTAACGCCTTTTGTGCGAGTCTTTCTTCTGGTTTATTTTTATGTTTTTCTTCTATTTCTTCTATTTCTTCACGAGTTAAAAAAGTCAATTTTTTTAAATAATCTATAACACAATTATCATCTGAATTTATTAAATATTGATACAATTCATAACTAGATGTTTTATTTTTATCTAGCCACAAAGCATTACCTTCAGTTTTACCAAATTTAACACCATTTGAATCTAATACAAGTGGCATTGTCATTCCAAATAATTCTACATCGTTTTTTTTACGTGAAAGCTCTATACCTGTTGTAATATTACCCCATTGATCAGATCCTGCTACTTCAAGTGTTACACCTTTTGTTTGATTTAGGTATATAAAATCTAAACCTTGTAATAAAGTATAAGCAAATTCACAAAAAGTAATACCTGATTCTAGTCTTCTATTTATTATATCTTTATCTAACATATAATTTACATTTATATATTTTCCATAATCTCTTAAAAAATCTAATATATTTATATCTTTAATCCAATCATAGTTATTAACTACTTCAAATCCAAATATTTCCTTTGCTTGACGAGTTAATCCTTCTACATTTTTCATTACTTCTTCTTTTGATATCATTTGTCTTTCTTTACTTGGTTTAGGATCTCCTATAAGTCCTGTTGCACCACCAATTAAAAGTATTGGTTTATGACCATATTTAGCAAGACGAGTAGCTATTAAAAATGATGAAAAATGACCAATATGCATAGAATCTGCAGTTGGATCTGTTCCTATATAAAATGTCATTTTTTCTTCATTTAATTTTTTTTCAAGTTCAGGTGAACTTATATCCTTAATAAGCCCTCTCCATTTTAAATCCTCAAATAATGTCATAATAAACCTCCTATTCATGATGATGACAACAATCACAGTCATCATCCATCATTATTTCCACACCATGACTTGTGCCTATTCTAGTAGCACCTGCATTTATCATATCTTCCATAGTACTATAATCTTTTATACCACCACTAGCTTTTATTTCAAGTGTTTCACCTTTATGTTTATTTATAAGTTCTACATCTTCTACTTTTGCTCCACTAACACTAAAACCTGTACTTGTTTTTATAAAATTTACAAATGTTTCATTACATATTTCAGTCATTTTTATAATTTCTTCTTTTGTTAGTAAACAAGTTTCTATTATTACTTTTAAAACTTTACCATCAATTGCATCTCTAATTTCTTCTATTTCCTCTTTTATATATTTATAATCTTTATTCTTTAAAGCAGCAATATTTATTACCATATCTATTTCAGTTGCACCATTTTCGATTGCATTTATTGCTTCAAACACTTTAACATCTTTTGTACTCATTCCACTTGGAAAACCTATAACTGTACATACATCTATATTTGTACCTTTTAATAAATTTGCACAAAGTGGTACATAATATGGATAAACGCATACACTAGCAAACTTATATTTAATTGCTTCATTACATAGTTTTTCTATATTTTTAAGTGTTGCTGTATTATCTAAATTAGTATGATCTATATATTTACTTATTTCCATTATAACAACTCCTTTAAATCGCTTATATTTTTTATTGTAGGATATTTAGTTTTACCATTTTTATTTAAGTGATATACATTTATACCTAATTCATGTGGTACTTTTATATCTACATTTAAATTATCACCTACAATAACACATTCATTTGGTTTAAAATTTCCTATAGCACTTAAAAAACTATCCTTTAATGGTTTCATAACTACCTTATCTGTACCATATATTTCTTTAAAATATTTTAATATATCTAATTTTCTCAATCTATTTTCTTGACTTTTTGTAAACCAATTAGTAAGACATACAAGTTCATATTTTTTGCTTAAATATTCTAAAGTTTCTTTAACACCATCATTTAATTTAGTTTCCAAGTTATCATACATTTTAAGAAATTCATCCATAAATGTTATATCTAAATTTAGATTTAAATATTTGTTTATAGTATCTATCAGTTTTTGTTCATCATATTTTTTATATTTACCACAAGTTTCATAAACTCCAATAGCATCATATAAATCACTTCCTTTATAATTTATATTAAATTTATCTAATACCTGTTGGTAACCTTCTTCTATAGTTTCTGGTACATCTATCAATGTATTATCTATATCAAATATTATTCTTTTTATCATAAATCCTCCAATTATTATAAAAAGTATTATAAACATAGGGGCGATTTACGCGATACCACCCTATTTCATAATACTCGATTATCTCTTGACTATAAAGCATCTACGCTATTTGAAAGGTATTTCACTATTTTAACTTGTTTAGTTTTCATCTACCACTAAATTTCTAATTACTATTAAAATAACTACTATTTCTTTTTCAACTAATAAAATTATAACATATTTTTTTTAAAAAAAGAAGAATTATTTATCTTCTTTTTTTACTACTTCTTTACTTTTATAAGTTCCACAAGCAAGGCATACTCTATGTGGTCTTACTTCAGCTCCACATTTTGGGCATTTTGTTGTTGCATTTTCACTAATTTTATAATGTGTTCTTCTTTTTCTACCTCTAGTATTACTTACTTTTCTAAATGGTACTGCCATTTATTTCACCTCGCTATTCATCTAAATATTCCATAAGTTCACTAAGTGGACTTACTTTTTTTTCTTCACTAGTTTGAAATGACCATCCATCTCCTGACTTTTTAACATCAGAATATGCTCCATCACTCACAACTCGCATTGGAATTTCCAATAATATATTTTCCCATATTATTGGAAAAATATCAATAGTATTTTTAAAATTTATTTGTTTTTCGTCAAATTCTTCAAATAATTCTAACAATTCTCCCTCTATATTTATATTAAATGGATAATCAACAGGTTTAAGAGTTATCGCACAAGGAAGCACCATAATTCCCATCACATCTACACTAAGTTCAATGTTGCCTAAACTATTTTTATATAGTTCACCTTCTATTTTAACATCATCTAATTTAATTAAATCTGTACCTGTTAATTTATCTTTATCAAATGAATACGTTAAATCAATTTGAATACTTTTTTCTATATTGTTATTTAATCTTGTTATATCAAAGTTCATATTAACCTCCAATTAATATAATTCAATTATTCTGTTAGCAGCTTTATTTACTGAATTATAATCTGGTTCCATTACGTATAATTCACTACCTGGCATAGAATATGTCTGTTTAGATGAATTATATCCATCTACTGCTTGACTTTCTATCTTCCATGATGGCATCTTATCTATTTGATATTTAATTAAATTAGTTATTACATCTTTTGGAATATCTGTTATATAAAGTGAACCAAGTGCGTTAAGTAAACTATCATATTTTAGAAGTAGACTTTTATCTTTTGAAATTTTAGTAAATGTCGCTTCTATTACTTGCTGTTGATTAGCGCCACGATGTCTATCACCATCTACATAAGCATATCTTTCTCTTGCATAGGCTAGTGCCTGTGTACCATTAAAGTGATTCCAACCTTTATTTACATATACAGAACTATTAGTATAACATGTAAATGAACTATCACTATCTATATCTATACCATCTATTAAATCTATTAACTGTATTACTCCATTAAATCCAACTTTTACTGTATAATCTATATTTATATCAAATAAATCTTCTATAGTTTGTTTGCTCATATTTATTCCATATATACCTGCATGAGTCAATTTGTCTCTAAGCCCAGTAGTGCCGTGAAGTTGAACATAATAATCTCTTGGTATATTTGTAAGTAAAATTATATTTTTATCAGGATTTATGGTAATAATAATATTAACATCACTTCTTGATACTGATTCAATATAATTACTTCTAGAATCACTTCCTGACAAATATATGTTTATTGAATTTTCATAATTTTTAGGTTTTTCAGATTGATTATTATCTACAATTTCTACAGTTTCTTCTTCCATAGTATAAGTATAAATTATATTAGTTTTACTAGAAAAATCAGAAAATTGTTCTTCAAGTAAATCTATATATCCTTCGTTTATTAAGATTGCATCTACTTTTTCATCTAACAAATTTTCATATAATTTAAATATACTAAAACTTTTAAAATCAACATCAACTGTTTCCTCTAGTTTTTTTAAATATTTTTCATCTTCCATTTCACTAAGTATATAGCCTACAGTTTTATTTTTTAAATCTTCTATTTTTTCATATTTACTAGACTTTAATACTATTACGTCATATGTATTTATTTCTTTATTATTATTGAATGCAGTATTTAGATAATCTATAGTACTTTTAGAATATTTTATTCCAACTATCGATACAAATACAAGTATCAGATAAACTATACTACAAAATATTTTATTTAACACACCCTTCATAACTAAAAATACTAAGCCAAACAAATTTATTATGAATAAAATAGTTGCAAAACCAGTTAAATATTTATTAGGCAATATATCCATATTCTTTACAGAATAAAAACAAACAAAAGAAAGAACTATCATTGCAGTAGCAATAACAAGTTTTATTATTCTATTCTTTTTAATTTTCATATTTTCTCCCTATTTATTTTTTCTTAAAACTTTTACAAAATTATATGAGTCTTTACACATTTCATCTATGCCAAGTTCTGCTTTCCAATTAAGTTTTTCTTTAGCATAACTAGGATCTGCATAACATGCATCTATATCTCCAGGTCTTCTATCTGTTATCCTATAATTTACATCTACGTTATTTACTTTCATAAATGTATTTACTATTTCAAGTACACTATAACCATTACCAGTACCTAAATTATAAGCATCGCAACCTGTTTCATTTAATACTTTTTCTATTGCTTTGATATGTCCCTTAGCAAGATCTACAACATGTATATAATCTCTTACACCTGTACCATCTTTTGTATCATAATCATTACCAAATATACTTAATGTTCCAAGTTCATTATTTGCCACTTTAACTATATATGGCATTAAATTATTTGGTATATCATTAGGATTTTCTCCAATAAGCCCTGATTTATGTGCACCTATTGGGTTAAAATATCTAAGAATAGCTATACTCCATGTATTATCTGATTTATATAAATCTCTAAGTATTCCTTCTATTATTAATTTAGTAGTTCCATAAGGATTTGTTGTAGATAAAGGAAAATCCTCTTTTATTGGTAAAGTTTTTGGTTTACCATATACTGTTGCACTTGATGAAAAAACAAAATTCTTACAATTATTTTCTTTCATAACTTCTAAAAGAGTTATAGTTGAATCTAAATTATTCCTGTAATATTTTAAAGGTTCTTTTACTGATTCACCCACTGCTTTATAGCCTGCAAAATGAATTACTGCATCATTTTTATTCTCAATAAAAATTCTAGATAAAATATCTTTATCTCTACAATCTCCTTCATAAAATTTAAAATCCTTATTTGTTATAATTTTTATTTTATCAATTACATCCCTCTTTGAATTAGAAAAATTATCTATTGATATTACATCATATCCAGCATTTAATAATTCTACACATGTATGACTACCTATATATCCTGCTCCACCTGTTACAAGTATATTCATATTATCACTTCTTTCTTAAATAATTATACTAAAAAAAATAGCATTTGTATATACTATTTTAAAATTATTATTATTATTAATTTTTATTTTTTATATGTTATATCACAATTACTAGGCCCCTTTATACATCTACCATCTATATCAAATCTTGATGAATGACAAGGACAATCCCATGTTTTTTCTTCCTCATTAAATATCAAACTACAACCCATATGTGGACATTTATTGTAAATTACATGTTCAACTCCATTTTTATCTTTATATATAGCAAGACATTTACCATTTTCTGTTTTAAATTTAATATTTTTATACCAAAATTTATTTTTATTTATTTTAGGACCAACATAAGATTTAATACTAGAAAATAATATTAATGGAAATTTTATTATATTTGATTTATTTATCCTATTTGGATTAAATAAATCAGTATATTCATTTTCATTATTATTAATCATATCTGTTATAATTTTAGCCCCTATAACACTATTTGTCATACCCCATGTATTGTAACCTGTAGATATATACATATTTTCATCTATTTTACCTATATAAGGAATATTATCAGCAGTTATTATATCAGTATTGCTATATTTCATAATTATATCTTTTTCATCTAATTTAAATATCTCTTTAACCCTATTAAAGTGATATTTATCATTTTGACTGACACTAGTATTATGACTTTCCGAAAGTGATATTTGATATATATTATTTTTATCACTATAAAATCTACAAGAGTATGTTGGATTAGAAGAACTTATACATGTAAAATTTTGATCTTTATTTACTTTACTTACTATTATATATGATTTTTCTAATGTTGACTTAAATGGTAAAAATAATGGTTTTATAAAATATGGATATGAGGTTGCTACTACAACTTTTTTTGCTTTTATTTTATATTTTGAACTATAACACATATAATAATTGTTGATTTTTTCTATTTTAGTTATTTTAGTATTTTCATATATAGAAATATTATGTTCAATTAATATATTATAAATTCCTTGTAAATATTTTATAGGATTAAATATATATGTGTCTTTAACACTATACGAATTATAAGATGTAATTTTATTTGGTAATTTTTTGTTTACTATATCAATTCCATTATCTATTAAAAATTTTATTTCTTTTTTTAGTGGTTCAATTTCACTTTTAATATTTGCAAAAACATATGACTCTACTTTTTTTAAATCACAATCTATTTTTTCTTCTTTTATTATATTTATTAAGATTTCTATTGCTTCCTTTTCTGCTTTTAAATACTTTATAGCACTAATTTTATTTATTGATTTTTCTATTTTTGTATATATTCTTCCTTGAAAGTAGTTAATCTTAGCAGTAGAATTTAAAGTTACTCCATGTCCTACTATATTAGCATCTACAACACATACTTGTTTATTATCTCTTAACATATATGCAACATTCATACCTGTCATTCCTGCACCTATTATAAGTGTATCTACTTCAATATTTTTATCTAATATTTCTCTTTTAGTATTTATTTCTTTAATATTCCATATGCTCATAATTTCACCATTAATATTTTTTACAAATTAATTATATGTATACAAAAAA